>DASSJT010000237.1:0-12213 GCA_035691065.1 Dermatophilaceae bacterium | reverse complement strand
CGTCGGCCAACTCGGGATCGGGATAGTCAAGGGACACACACTGACCGTAGTCGCAGTGGTCCGGGTGATTCGCAAGCTCCTCCGCACGTCCCAGCCTGCCGCCCAAGCCGAACGCACGGTGAACCGTTTCGTACCACCTAGCCATGGTGCGTCCGCGACAACCGCACGCCCGCGACACGAGACGATGGCGGCCGCGCCATCGAGCCCGACTCCCCGGCTGGCCCGCCCTTGACCGAGCCGCGCACGCCAGCCATTGTGGGCGCAGACGGGCAGGGCGAGCCCTTGTCGCGCTTCGAGCGCTGACCCAACCACGCGGCACAGACCGCTTCGAGCCGTCCTGCCCGTCGCCACGACGTCCCCTCCCGGTGACCCCAGCCGATCCCGGTCCGAGAACCAGGGCCGGTGCCGATCCCGGTGTTAGGGGAGGTGTCCGTTCCGGTGCCAGGGCCGGTGCGTGTGCCGATGCCGATCGCGGCGTCAGGGGCGGTGCCCACGCCGGTCGCAGAGCCGGTGTCAGGCCCGGTGCCCATGCCGGTCGCCGGCCGGTGTCGGAGCCCGGTGCCCATGCCGGACGCAGGGCCGGTCGCAAAGCTGGTCGCTACCGCAGTCGGCTCACGCCTGACCTGGCCTCACGATCCCGTCAGCTGGCGGCGAACTCGATCCATCCGGGGTGCAGCTGCTCGCCCGTTGGTCCTCGGTATGGCGCCTCTGCCTGGTCAACCGACGAGACGGGCTGGTCCCACAGGGCGCCTACGGCTGAGCCGGCAGCTGCCACCATCGTTCGGGCGACTTCGCTGGGTCGGGGGAGCGATGGCGGTGGAGGCGAGTACTCCGGCCCTGTGATCAAGGTGCCCCAACAGTCGCGGAACTCCAGGCCGTCGGGTCTCGTGGGGTCACCGCACACGCCGATGACCGACGAATGCACTGCGTCGTGGTGGAAGGGGCACAGGCTGACCAGCGTGTCGTAGTCGGTCAGGCCGCCGTCGCACCAGTGGTCGATGTGGTGGTTCTCCAGGAAGCCGACGGCTGTGCAGCCGGGGAACCGACACCCGCGGTCTCGGTCCTCGACCAGGCGGCGGGTCCGCCGAGGCACGATCCGCATGGATCGTCCGACCGAAACCGGCTTGCCGTCCTTCTCCCACACCGGCTGGAGGACTCCGTCGCAGGTGATCTTCTCGAGCAGGTGACGAGGAAGGGCCTGACGCCGGTTGACCCACGCGCCGTTGGTATCGAGGTGAACCAGCACGCGGTACTTATCCAGGCGCGAAGTCGACTCGACCGCAGAGAGCGACCGGTTGGCCAGCTCGGTCATCGCGTCGCCGAGGGTCGCGTCGGCCCTGCCCGCGGTGAACAGCGCGTCCTTCGCCTCGCGGATCGCTGCCTCGACCAACGCGCCGACATCCGCCGGGGCGTCGTAGACGAGGCGAAACCGGCCGCCGTCGTAGGACATCGACAATGACGCGGGAGCCCGGTCGCGAACCATCAGCTCCGGCGGCCCTCCGAAACCCAAGCCCGGCCGATTCGCCGCCACGGTGGCGTCTCCTGCCGGGTCCAACGCTTGGTGCTCAGGGATGGTGAGCCCCGCCGCGGTCTCGCACGCGTCGGCATCAGCGGTTGTCCCGTTGGCCGTGGCCAGCGCCGCGCCGTCGGTGGGCAGAGCCGGGTTGCCTGCAGGCAGCGTCGGGTCCGCCGCGGTCAGAGCAGAGTCGGCTGTACCCGGGGCTTCCGCGGCAGCCGAAGCCCCATCGTGTGCTGCCCCACCTGAGACGCCCAAGGCCGTCTCCGCCTCCCACGGATAGCGAGCAAGGAGCCGGCGCAGCTGCGGGACAGTCGCATTGCGCGCGAACCGTGTCACCTCGTCGGCTTGTGCTGCCGGCACCCGGCGGGCGACCTCGGTCGCCTGGTCGATCGACAGCTGGCCCTGCTCCAACAGGGCAATCGTCGGTGCCAGCTCGAGCTGCCGGCGCGCCAGCCGGACCACGTCGCGCGCACGGCCGGGGGACAGCCCGGCTCGCAGCATCAGCCAATGCTCGGCCGAGCGGATCCCGCCACCCGCCCACAGGCCGTCCTCCACAAGTCGGACGGTCAATGTGACGAGATCGGCATGGTCGCGGTTGAGCCGGCCTGCGATGACGGCGACCTCGGCGCGCAGCTCGTCCATGACGTCATCGAGATCGGCTGCCTGTCGTTCCCCCATGCCACAATCGTACACATGTTCGAATCGCAGTCGGAAGCTGTCCACAGGGAGTTCCTCTCGGCTCCGTACCAACCTGGCACGCGGGCCTGGTCGTCCGCCATGCGCCCGGTTGCCGTCCCGCAGCGAGCTCCTGTCATCGATCCTCAGGGTGACTGTGGGCCTCATCCACGGCGCCACCCTGCCGACACCCCTGTGGAGTGGAGACGTCGCAGCCAACGCGAGCCGAGCCGCTTGGCCAGCCATCCGGCATACCCACAGAGCAAAGCGGTTCGTATGCCGTCCGCCCACCTCCGTAGGATGGGCGGGTTCGCCGACCCACCTTCCCGAAGGATGAGCATTCCCGTGCTTCGCACTCACGAGGCCGGCACCCTGCGTGCCGAGCACACCGGCCAGACCGTCACCCTCACCGGCTGGGTGGCCAAGCGGCGTGACCACGGCGGGGTGGCGTTCATCGACCTGCGCGACGGCAGCGGCATCGCCCAGGTCGTGGCACGCGACGAGGTGCTCGCGGAGGGCGCGGCCCACGACGTGCGCAACGAGTACTGCGTCCTGGTCACCGGCGAGGTGCGCAAGCGCCCGGAGGGCAACGCCAACCCGGAGCTTCCGACCGGCGACGTGGAGGTTGTCGCCTCGCAGCTGGAGGTGCTCAACCCCAGCGCCGCACTGCCGTTCCAGATCGACGAGCGCGTAGCCGTCGGCGAGGAGGCCCGCCTCAGGCACCGCTACCTCGACCTGCGGCGCCCGGGCCACAGCTCGGCCGGCAGCGCGATCCGCCTCCGGTCCAAGGTCAACGCCGCGGCGCGCAAGGTCCTGGCCGAGCGCGACTTCGTCGAGATCGAGACCCCGACCCTCACCCGCTCGACGCCTGAGGGCGCGCGCGACTTCCTGGTGCCCGCGCGGCTCGCCCCGGGCAGCTGGTACGCCCTGCCGCAGAGCCCCCAGCTGTTCAAGCAGCTCCTCATGGTGGCGGGCATGGAGCGCTACTACCAGATCGCCCGCTGCTATCGCGACGAGGACTTCCGCGCCGACCGGCAGCCTGAGTTCACCCAGCTCGACCTCGAGATGTCCTTCGTCGACCAGGACGACATCATCGAGCTGTCCGAGGCGATCATCAAGGAGCTCTGGACGCTCATCGGGGTCGACCTCGAGACGCCGTTCCCGCGCATGACCTACAACGAGGCCATGGCGCGGTACGGCACCGATAAGCCCGACCTCCGCTTCAGCACCGAGCTGGTCGACTGCACCGACTACTTCAAGGACACCCCGTTCCGCGTGTTCCAAGCTGAGTACGTCGGCGCCGTGGTCATGCCCGGCGGCGCGAGCCAGCCGCGCAAGCAGCTCGATGCCTGGCAGGAGTGGGCCAAGCAGCGCGGCGCCAGGGGTCTGGCCTACGTGCTGGTCCAGGAGGACGGCGAGCTCGGCGGGCCGGTGGCCAAGAACCTGTCCGACGCCGAGAAGACCGGCCTGGCAGCCCACGTCGGAGCCCAGCCGGGCGACTGCGTGTTCTTCGCCGCCGGCCCGACCAAGGCAAGCCGGTCGCTCCTCGGCGCCGCGCGGCTCGAGATCGGCCGCCGCTGCGGGCTGATCGACGAGGACGCCTGGTCGCTTCTGTGGGTGGTCGACGCCCCCATGTTCGAGCCGAGCGACGAGGCGACGGCCTCCGGAGACGTCGCCCTGGGCTACACCGCCTGGACCGCGGTGCACCACGCGTTCACCTCGCCGAAGAAGGAGTACGAAGGCACCTTCGACACCGACCCCGGGCCGGCGCTTGCCTACGCCTACGACATCGTGTGCAACGGCAACGAGATCGGTGGGGGCTCGATCCGTATCCACCGGCGCGACGTCCAGGAGCGCGTCTTCAAGGTCATGGGCATCTCCCACGAGGAGGCCCAGGAGAAGTTCGGCTTCCTCCTCGACGCCTTCCAGTACGGCGCGCCGCCCCACGGCGGCATCGCCTTCGGCTGGGACCGCATCGTGGCGCTGCTCGCGCGCACCGAGTCGATCCGCGACGTCATCGCGTTCCCGAAGTCCGGCGGCGGGTTCGACCCCCTGACCGCAGCACCTGCGCCGATCACCCCAGAACAGCGCAAGGAGGCCGGAGTCGACGCTGTGCCGGCGGCGGTGAGCGAGCGCCCGGCTCCGGAGGCCGTGCCCGCGAGCTGAGCGGCGAGCCGCTCCGGATAGGCCAGCCCGGCGCTCAGCCACCCGGGCTCAGCCCAGACGGTATGCCGGTCGCGCACCTGAGCGGCCGGCATACCGTCTGTCGGGGGCGTGGGTCACAATCACCGGGTTGACCCGCAAGCCCGCCCACCCTGGAAGGACCCGACATGGCCAATGCCACGGACCTGCTGCTCGATGCCCTGGGCCGAGTCGAGGAGAGCGTCGGGGCGGTCCTCGACGACCTCGGTGACGACGAGCTGGTCGCCCGGCCCGTGGCGGGGGCCAACACCGTGGCGTGGCTGGTGTGGCACCTGACCCGGGTGATGGACGACCACCTGGCCGACGCGTTCGACCGCGACCAGGTGTGGATCGCCGACGGGTGGGCCAAGCGGTTCGGGCTGCCATTCAGCGATGGCGCCACCGGCTACGGCCAGTCCGCAGACGACGTCGGGCGGGTGCGGGTCAGCGGTGACCTGCTCCGCGGCTACCACGAGGCCACCCAGAGGTTCGCCGCCGACCTGGTGCGCTCGGTGTCCGAGGAGCAGCTCGATGTCATCGTCGACCGGCGGTGGGACCCTCCCGTCACCCTGGCCGTGCGGCTCGTCAGCCTGGTCAACGACGCGACCCAGCACGTGGGCCAGGCTGCCTACGCTGCAGGGATCCTGCTGCGGGCCCGTGCGGCCACCGGCGCGTGAGCGGCCAGCCCACCACCCAACCGCGCGTCCCCGGGGACGTCCTGGTGCACCTGCGCCGCGCTCGTGACCGGGCCGACCGCGACTACGCCGAGCCCCTGCTCCTGGACCAGCTCGCTGCCGAGGCGGGGCTCTCGAAGTTCCACTTCCTGCGCCTCTTCCGGGCCGCATACGGCGTCACCCCTGGGGAGTACGTGTCGCAGCGCCGGGTCGAGCGTGCCCAGGACCTGCTCCGGGCGACGAACCTGACCGTGACGGAGGTCTGCCACGCGGTCGGGTTCACCAGCCTGGGGTCGTTCAGCGCGCGGTTCCGGGCCCTGGTGGGCGAGAGTCCCTCGGCCTTCCAGCAGCGCTGGGCCGCGACCGGCGCCCCTCACATCCCCGGCTGCTACGTCTTCATGTGGGGCTTGGCCGAGCGGGTCGACGCGGGCGCGCAAGGAGCCCCTCGCCAAGACGCGCCAGCAGCCCCTCGCCAAGACGCGCCAGCAGCCGCTCGCCAGGACGCGCGAGGCTCCGCAATCGGGGAGAAGCGGGGGCACACCGGCTCGACCTAGCGTGGTGGTCATGATCACCAACGTGTCCATCGTCAGCGTCTTCGTGAAGGACGTCGACGAGTCGAAGAAGTTCTACACCGACGTCCTCGGATTCCAGGAGAAGGACGACATCACCCTTGGTGACGGCTACCGCTGGTGCACCGTCGTGCATCCCAGCCAGCCCGAGCTCGCCGTCAACCTCGCGATACCAGGCCCCCCGCACAGCGACGAGCTGGTCCAGGCCATTCGCCGGGCCCAGGACGGCGGCGCCATGGCGGGGCTCGGGCTCAACGTCGACGACTGCCAGAAGACGTACGAGCAGCTGCAGGCCAAGGGTGTCGAGTTCATGCAGCCACCCTCGAAGCGGCCCTACGGCACCGAGGCGCTGTGCCGCGACAACTCCGGCAACTGGCTGGTGCTGGTGGAGCCGGCCACCGAGCCGTTCACGGCCGCCGACTTCGACTGAGCCGCGGGTCGGCGCACACGGCCCATCGGCTCAGGCGCTGGGGCGGTCCACCAGGTCCGGCTCGGTCGTGGCCAGCCGCCGGTGGGCCTCGGTGCGGAGAGGTCGCTCCGCGCGGGCGACCTTGCCGTGTGCCTTGGCCAGGCCGAACGGGACCATATTGCCGTAGAGGGACTCGACCGGGCCGGGCCGAGAGCCGCTCGGCGGTCGACCGGATTGGCGACCAGGCCGGCTGGCACAACGTCCGACCCGACGCCCCAGACCGCGAGAACCTCGCCGCGGTGCTCGAGGCCATCTCCTGCTAGGGCACCCATCCGAACGACGTTGCGGAGATCGTCCCGTACTCCAGGCTGCCGACCAGCTCGCCGCTACGAGATCACCTGGATGCCCGCAAGGACCGGGCGGGCTGCTCGAGGAGATGGTGATGGGGCAGGTGGTGTTTGGGCAGCTCCTGGCGATCTGGCGCGGGCTGGCCGAGGAGCACCACAGCAATGAGCGCTTCGGGGACGCGGCCCCCGACTAGCTCGGCGCCCCGAAGTGGCGGCTCGACCACGCGTGGACCTCGCCGTAGCCCAGGCCTGCGTAGACCCTCCGGGCCACGTCGTTGTCGGAGTACAGGCTCAGGGTGCAGACACCTGCCGCCGCGACCGCCCTGCGGGTGAGGTATGCCGTGATCGCCAGTCCCAGCCCACCCCCGCGGTGGCTGGGGTGCACCGTGATCCCGGACAGGATGGGGTATCCGGCCCGGTTGGGCTCGAGGACACCGCAGGCGACCAGCCGTCCGCCGTCGTCGCGGGCGCCGACCCAGGTCTGGTCGGCCCCGGCCGTGGGCACCGCGTCGGTGCGTGGGTTGGCCAGGGCGAGCAGGGCTGCGACGTCGGGAAGGCTGTCCTCGGCGACGGCGACCAGATGCGACTCGGCAGGGACCACGGGAGGCGGCTGCACGGCATACATCCACTCCCACTCGCTGACCGGGCCGGGAGGGAAGCTCGGCCCTACCGCCTCGAGCGTGCCGCGCTGCGTGGTGAAGCCGCGCAGGGGCAGGTTGCCGAGGCCTGCCTCCAGAGCCTGCGGGACGAGCACGGCCAACCCCTCGACCGTGCCCAGGCAGAGCAGTCCGAGCCGGCCGGTGTGGGTACGCCGTACGACGGCCACGGCGCCTTCCAGCTCGAAGCCCGGACCCGCCAGCTGGGTGGGGAGGTCGTAGCGCACGAACGGGCTGCCACCGCTGGCGGCCAAGACCTCCGCGTGGCTCTCGAGGCGGCGCAAGGTCATTGGGCGACGTTTCATTCGGCGAGGCTCATTCGGCGAGGCTCATTCGCCGAGGCTCATTCGGCGACGCTCACTCGGCAAGGCTGGCTCAGCAGGGCACTCGCCAAGACTCATCCCGCGAAAGGCCCTGTGGCGCACGGCTATTCGGTGATGCCGTAGCGGGCGTGCCACTTCTTCAACCGCTCCGGCGCCCACCAGTTCCAGTTGCCCAGCAGGGTCATGGTCGCCGGCACCAGGAGCATTCGGACCAGCGTGGCGTCGACGAGCACGGCGACGGCCAGTCCAACGCCGGTCTCCTTGATCACGAGCAGCTGGCCGGCCACGAAGCCGGAGAACACGATGACCACCAGCAGGGCAGCCGAGGTGATGATGCGCCCCGAGTGCTGCAGGCCGTGGCTGACCGACTCGTCATTGCTGGCGCCGTGCTCGTGGAGCTCGACGATGCGGGCGAGGAGGAACACCTCGTAGTCCATGGAGAGCCCGAAGGCGAACGCGATGATCAGGGGCGGGATCAAGGACTCCAGGGCCCCCACCGAGCTGAAGTGCAGGAGGCCCTCGAGGTGCGCGTCCTGGAACACCCACACGAGCACGCCCAGGGTGGCGCCCAGCGAGACGACGTTGAGCAGCAGCGCCTTGAGCGGCAGAACCATCGAGCCGGTCATCAGGAAGAGGAGCACGAAGGTGGCCAGGACCACGAGCCCCACGGCGATCGGCGCGCGGGCGAACAGCGAACCTGTGAAGTCGTCCAGCCCGGAGGCCTGTCCCACGATGAACGAGGGGAAGGGCGGTCTCTCGGTGCGCAGGGTGGCCGTCAGCGAGCGGGACGCATCGCCGAGCCCGCCGTCGCCGGTGTGCAACCACACGAGGACGATGCCATGCTTGAGCGGGATCGGGCCCTCGACGCGGTCGACGCCAGGCAGTTTCGCCGCCTGCTCGACCCAGGGGGCGACCTGGCGAGGCGGGACCCAGGTCACCACCGTGACCTCGGCCGAGCTCAGGTCGGGGTAGGACGTCTGCAACGTGTCGAAGAGCACCCGCTGTGGGGCCTCCTGGGGAAGCAGCTGATGTCCCGAGGAGGTCAGCCGCAGGTTCAGCACAGGCGCGCCGGCCCCCGCGAGCAGAGCCAGCACGACCACCACGATGGGGATGGGAAACCGGTGGACCCACCGGGCCAGGCGCGAGAACAGCCCCTCCTCCGGAGCCATCTCCGTGCCGCGGCGGAGCAGGCGGCGTGCGGAGACGGCGCACAGCGAGGGCACGAGCGTGAGCGCCACAAGCATCGCGACGACGACAACGGAGACCCCGGCTGCCGCCACCGCGCGCAGGATCGATGCCTCGAACACGAGCAGCCCGGCCAGCGAGATGGCCACCGTGAGGCCCGAGAAGATGATCGTCCGGCCGGCCCGGTCGAGCGTCCGCTCGGTGGCGGCCACCACCTGGAGCCTGGTGATCTCGGACCTGTTCCGTCCCCCGGTCTCGGCGCGCAGCTCCTCGCGGAAACGGCTGACGGTGAGCAGGCCGTAGTCGATGCACAGGCCGAGCCCAAGCACCGTGACCACATTGACGACCGTGGCGTCGAGCTCCATGAGGGTCGAGAAGCCGAGCAGGGTGGCCAGGGCACCGCCGATCGATGCGACGGCCCCGATGATGGGCAGGCCTGCGGCGATGAACCCGCCGAACACCAGGACCATCACGATGAAGCTGAGCGGGAGGGCCACCCCCTCCCCGGTGCGGAGGTCCGACTCGACCTGGGTGGTGATGGCTTGGATCAGCTGGGAGACGCCGCCGACGATGCTGTGGGTGCCCAAGGAGCGGTCGAGGTGGTCGAACTGCGCCAGCACCGCGGCCTCGGTGCGGGACAGCTGCGGGTCCTTGAGCCCCGACTGGTAGGTGACCACGGTGATGAAGCCGCGGGAGCCCAGGGAGCCGTCCTGCACGAGCGCCGAGCCGGCCTTGCTCGTGGGGCCGCCGCTCGCGGTGAACGGACTCTCGACCTTGGCAACCCCGGGGATCGCGGCGATCGTCTTCGCTGCGTCGGCCGCGGTGGTGGAAACCCGCTCGCTCCGCAGGTCGACACCACGAACGAGCATCATCACCGTGCTGCCGGCGGTGACACCGCCGCGCGCGATGAGGGCACGACCGTCTCGGTTCTCACCGGTCACCTGGGGCTCGCCGCTGTGCAGTCGTTGGAACAGCGACTCGCCACCGAAGGTGCCTGTCGCGGCTCCGAAGGACGCCACGATGAGCACCACCCAGATACCGACCACCAGCCAGGGCCGATGGGCGAGCCCCGCGCCGAGCCGAGCCAGCGCCGAACGACCGCGTGGCGCCGAGTCGTCGGTCATGGCAGATAGCCTGCCACCCGTGGGCACCGGTCCGGGCGACGACCTCTTCGCCTCCTCCGTCGAGGCGGCCCGTGAGGCTGGAGGCGAGGAGCCGAACCCGGCTGCCCTCCCGCCGCTCGCGGTGCGGATGCGCCCGCGGACTCTCGCCGAGGTCCGGGGGCAGGCCGACGTGCTGCGCCAGGGAAGCCCCCTGCGGAGGCTGGTCGAGGGGTCGTCGGGCACGGCCGGGCCGGTCTCGGCGATCATCTGGGGCCCGCCGGGCACCGGCAAGACCACACTGGCCCACCTCGTCGCGACCGCGGCCGACCGCGAGTTCGTCGAGCTGTCCGCAGTGACCGCAGGGGTCAAGGACGTGCGTGCCGTGATGGACCGCGCGGCCCGGGTGCGCGACATGTTCGGGCGCCAGACCGTGCTCTTCCTCGACGAGATCCACCGATTCACCAAGGCGCAGCAGGACGCCCTGCTGCCCGGCGTCGAGAACCGCCAGGTGATCCTCGTGGCCGCAACCACCGAGAACCCCTCGTTCTCGGTGATCGCGCCCCTGCTGTCGCGCTCGATGCTGATCACGCTGGAGCCGCTGTCCGACGACGACGTGGCCGACGTCGTCGCCGCCGGCCTCGCCGACGAGCGCGGGCTGGCCGGCGAGTTCGACCTTGCCGACGACGCGGCAGCTCATGTGGTGCGGATGTCCGGCGGCGACGCGCGCCGGGCGCTGACGGCGCTCGAGGCAGCGGCAGGCGTGGCGCTGGACCGCGTGGCGCCGGACCGCGTGGCGCTGGACCGCGTGGCGCCGGACCGCGTGGAGCCCGACCGCGTGGCGCCCGACCGCGTGGCGCCCGACCGCGTGGCGCGGGGGTCCGAGCGCGCGGCGCCGGGGTCCGAGCGCGCGGGGCCGATCCCGATCACCCTGGCCGACGTGGAGCAGGCCGTCGCCCACGCCGCGGTGCGCTACGACCGGGCTGGTGACCAGCACTATGACGTGGCCTCGGCGCTGATCAAGTCGATGCGGGGGTCGGACGTCGACGCCGCCCTGCACTACCTCGCGCGGATGCTGGAGGCCGGCGAGGACCCGCGGTTCATTGCCCGGCGCATCGTCATCGCGGCCAGCGAGGACGTCGGCATGGCCGATCCCACCGCCCTCCAGACCGCCGTGGCGGCCATGCACGCGGTGGCCCAGATCGGCATGCCCGAGGCCCGGATCATCCTCGCCCAGGCCGTCGTCCACAACGCTCTCGCGCCCAAGTCCAACGCCGCCTACCGAGCTATCAACGAGGCCATCGCCGACGTCCGGGCCGGGCGCGGCGGCCCGGTTCCGGTCCACCTGAGGGGCAGCGGGTATGCCGGTGCCTCACGTCTTGGGCACGGCGAGGGCTACGTCTACGCCCACGACGAGCCGGAGGGGGTGGCCCGCCAGCAGTACCTGCCTGGCGACCTCGAAGGCACGACCGACTACTACCGACCCACCGAACGCGGGTTCGAGGAGCGCCTGGGGCCGCGGTGGGCCTGGCTCCGCAGCAGAATCCGTTCAGATCGGGGTGATTCCCCGCGGTAGGGTTTTTGGCATGGAGTGGAGTCTGGGCGACATCGCGGGGCTGCTGGCGGCCCTCGCGTTCGCGTACCTCGTCTTCCGGCTCGGCAGCGTGATCGGCAAGGCCGGGCGGATCCTCGACGAGACCCGGGTCTCCCTTCGCACCACCACCGACAACGTCCAGCCGACGCTACAGGGCCTTACCGAGACCGTGTCCCTCACCAACGACCAGCTGGCACGGGTCGATGGCATCACCACCAGTGTCTCGGCCATGACGACCAACGCCAGTGCCCTGACCTCGCTCTTCGCGGCGACGCTCGGATCGCCGCTGGTGAAGGTCGCGGCCTTCAGCTTCGGGGTGCGCACCGCCCTGGCCGGCTCCGGTGGCGCCCACGGCCGCCGGCGCGGCCGTGCGCCGGAGGCCAGAAGCACCTCACGCAAGGCGAATGCTGCGAGCACCGGGAAAGCTGCGAGCACCGGGAACGCCGGGAACGTCGGGAACGCCGGGAACGTCGGGAACGCTGCGAGCGCCGGGACCACCGCGACCACCCGCAGTTCGGCGAGTGAGCAGCAGACCGGGGGTGCGCGATGAA
Source organism: Dermatophilaceae bacterium (assembly GCA_035691065.1). Lineage (GTDB taxonomy): Bacteria > Actinomycetota > Actinomycetes > Actinomycetales > Dermatophilaceae > DASSJT01. The sequence goes on along the minus strand of DASSJT010000237.1, from coordinate 430 downwards.
GCGGCTCGTGGTCGCTGCGCTCGTGGTGGCCGCCGGCTACGGCATCTACCGGCTGGCGCGCGCCTGGGCGCCCGACGACCTCTCCGAGCGTGCCCATGAGTTCGCGGACGCAGTGCGCCAGGGCATGGCGCAGCGGGAGGCCGAGCTGCGCGAGGCCCTAGGCATGGAGGCGGCCCAGACGGCCGGCGACCCCTTCGCGGTGCCAGCGCCACTCGACGTCGCTGCCGCACGTGCGCTGCTCGACGACCCGGCGGGACCGCGAGCTCGGTAGGGGCTGGAGCGGCCCTTGTCGGTCCACGCAGCCCCGCCCCGCATCCGCCCTGCCCGTACCATCGGCCATGGCCGAAACCATGGCCGAGTCATGACCTAAGGACCCACACGCATGGAAACCGCCGAGATCAGGCGCCGCTGGCTCTCGTTCTTCGAGAGC
>DASSJT010000236.1:0-26173 GCA_035691065.1 Dermatophilaceae bacterium | reverse complement strand
GCCGCGGGCCACCGCGCGGGCCGCGGGCCTCCGCGTCGGCAGCGCGCCACCGTGCCACCCGCGCAGGCCGCGGGCCACCGCGTCGGCCGCTGCTTTCGCGTCGGCCTGCCGTGCGAGGATGACGCCATGAAGGCGACCCTCCACACGAACCTGGGTGACATCAACGTCACCCTCTTCCCTGACCACGCCCCCAAGACCGTGGCCAACTTCACCGGCCTCGCGACCGGGGAGAAGGTCTACAAGGACGACGCCGGTCGCTCGAACCCGACGAAGTTCTACGACGGCCTGGCGTTCCACCGGGTGATCTCCGGGTTCATGATCCAGGGCGGCTGTCCGCTCGGGCAGGGCGTCGGCGGCCCGGGCTACACCTTCGACGACGAGATCCACCCCGATCTCGCGTTCAACAAGCCCTACCTCCTCGCCATGGCCAACGCGGGCAAGCGCATGGGCAAGGGCACCAACGGCTCGCAGTTCTTCATCACCGTCGCCCCGACGCCGTGGCTCCAGGGCAAGCACACCATCTTCGGCGAGGTGGCCGACGGCCCGAGCCGTGAGGTCGTCGACAAGATCGCGGCCGTACACACCGGCGCCATGGACCGGCCGGCCGAGGACGTCGTGATCGAGAGCGTCGAGATCACAGACTGAGCCCGAGCCCACGCAGAGCCGAATCTCAGACTGAGCCGAGATGCTCCTTCCGGTAACCCCACTGGTGACCACTGACTCTGGCGAGGGACGCGCATGACGGACAACACGGCATACGACCCGGTGACGGCACCCCCGGTGTGTCCGCGGCACCCCGACCGGGTCGCCTACGTGCGCTGCCAGCGGTGCGGCCGGCCCACCTGTCCCGAGTGCCAGCGGCCGGCCGCGGTGGGGATCCAGTGCGTCGACTGCGTGCGGGAGCAGGCTCGCACGGTGCGCACGGGCCGCACCATCTTCGGTGGACCGGTCACCGACGGTCGGCCGACGGTGACCCTTGCCATCATCGTGGCCTGCGGCGTCGTGTGGCTGGCCCAGCTGACGACGAGCGGCGTCACCAATGCCCTCGACTTCGTGCCGTCCCTGGGCTGGAGCGAGCCGTGGCGCTTCCTCACCTCTGCGTTCGCGCACTCGCCGGCGATGCCGCTGCACATCCTGTTCAACATGTACGCCCTGTGGATCGTGGGGCAGTACATCGAGCCGTTGCTCGGCCGTGCGCGCTTCCTGGCGCTCTACGTCATCTCGGCGCTGGGCGGCGGCGTCATGGTGCTCCTGCTCGCCTCACCGCCAGACCCCAACACGCTCCAGCTGAGTGCGAGTGCTTGGAACACCGGCGTCGTCGGGGCGTCCGGGGCGGTCTTCGGGCTGTTCGGGGGGCTCTTGGTGCTCAACCGGCAGCTGGGCCGATCCTCCGCCGGCATGTGGGCGACGCTGGCGATCAACGCGGTGTTCGGCTTCGTGGTGCCCCGGATCAGCTGGCAGGGTCACCTCGGCGGGTTCCTGTCGGGGCTCGCCGTGGCGGCCGTGATCGCGTATGCCGGCCGGCAGCCCAAGCGGCAGTGGCTCGGCCTCGCGGTGGTGACCGTGGTGCTGGTGGCTGCCGCGGTGGCCAAGTACCTCACCCTGCCGGCATACGCCGCCGTGACCTGAACGCCGTCACCTGGCTGCCTCGACCTGACGGCCATCACCGGAAGGTCACGGCCTGACGGTCACGACCTACTGCTATCCCTTACCCCCATGACCTGACTCGGGCTGGCGCGCTCGCCAGCTTTATCCGCATCTGGGGAGAGTGCGCCAGTTATCCACAAGCTTGTCCCCAGCTGGGGAGAATCACATGGATGTAACCCCTGTCTGGCTGGCCACCGGCTGCTGACCTGTCCGGGGGCGACCGCCTTGCGGGCTCCGATGGGCGCCGACTGGCGCCGGCTGGGCTTCAGCGCCAGCGGGTGGTCATCCCGAAGCCGGCGAGCATCAGCCCGAAGCCGGCGAGGAGGTTCCAGCGGCCGAACTGGGGGACGGGGTACTTCTGGCTGGTGACGTAGAACACGACGACCCACAGCAGGCCGACCACCATCAGGGCCACCATGAGCGGGACGAACCAGCGCGGGTTGCCGACCTTCACCTTCTGGGTGCGCGGCGGGGGCGTGAAGGCTGGCTTCGAGCGACCCTTGGACTCGGGCACGGCGGACACTCTCCTTGCGTGTGTGGCGTTTGCCCTAGCGTAGAGCCCCTACGCCCACCGATCACTCGGCAGGCTGTCATCGCACGGAATACACAGCAGCACGGAACAGACAGCAGGAGGTTGCGCAGTGAGGCTGGCCGACCGCTCACGGGCGACGTTCGTCTGGCTCACCCGGCGTCCCACGCGCTGGTCGGCCGCGGTGCCCGTCGTCGCCGTGCTGGCCGGGATGCTCTTCGCGGTCTCGGCCCAGACGGCCAAAGGCACCAGCCTGCGGTCTGACACCGCGGACCTGCCCGCCCTGGTCCGCCAGCAGACGCGCATCCACCAGTCTCGCGACCAGCAGGTGGGTGACCTCCGGAATGAGCTCAGTCGCCTGGCCCAGCAGCAGGCGCCCGGCGACGCCAAGCTCGACGCAGCCACCAAGAAGGGCGACCAGCTCGCGGCCGAGGCCGGGACGCAGAGAGTCACCGGTCCCGTGCTCACCGTGACCCTTGACGACTCGGCGCTCTCCCCGAGCTCCTTCCCCGGCACTCCGCTCGACTACTTCGTCGTCCACCAGCAGGACGTGCAGGCCGTCGTCAACGCGCTGTGGGCCGGCGGCGCCGAGGCGATGATGCTCATGGACCAGCGGGTCATCAGCACCAGCGCCGTCCGCTGCGTCGGCAACACCCTGATCCTGCAGGGCCGGGTCTACTCGCCGCCGTTCACCATCCAGGCCATGGGCGACCCCCAGAAGCTGCGCAACGCGCTCGGCGACAGCCCGCAGGTCGACATCTACAAGCAGTACGTCGAGGCCTACGGTCTTGGCTACGAGGTGAGCGAGCGGCATCGCGAGACCTTCCCGGCCTTCACTGGCTCCACCAAGCTCGACCACGCCGCCGCTGTGGGCCCGTGAGAGCAGTCCGCTGGGGCATCGGGACACTCGGCGAGGTCCTGGTCACGGTGGGCGCGGTCTTGCTGCTGTTCGTGGTCTGGCAGCTGTTCTGGACCGACGTCGAGGCCAACCGCGCACAGTCGAGCACCGTCACGACCCTTGAGCGCAACTTCGCCTCCCAGGCCGAGGAGAGCCGAACGCAAGGGGTCCAGCCGTCAGCGGTGCGGATGGGCAAGGCCTTCGCGATCCTGCGGATCCCTCGCTTCGGCGCCGACTACGCTCGCCCGGTCTTCGAGGGCACCGACCACGACACTCTGACCAAGGGCGTGGGGCACTACGTCGGCACCGCCAAGCCCGGGGAGGTCGGCAACTTCGCCATCGCAGGCCACCGCACCACCTACGGCCGCCCGTTCAGCGACATCGACCGCCTGCGGGAGGGGGACAAGGTCATCGTCGAGACTCGTAACGGCTTCAGCGTCTACGCCGTGGTCCGCCACGAGATCGTCCCGCCGACCCACACCCAGACCATCGCCCCGGTCCCGGACCAGCCGGGCGCGACCCCGATCGCCTCCCTCCTCACGATGACCGCCTGCCATCCCAAGTACAGCGCCGCCCGCCGCTACGTCGTGTTCGCCGCACTGGTGAAGACGTACACCCGCGCCCAGGGCGTCCCGCCCGGCGATCTGGTCGTGCCGGCGGGCGCGAGTGCTGCCAGGGCAGCCTGAGATGTATGCCGCGTTGTGGCGTGTGCTGCCCGGGCCGCCGGCCGCCAAGGCGGCCCAGTGCCTCATCCTGGCGATCACCGCTGTGGCATTCTGCTTCCTCTGGCTCTTTCCGCGGATCGCGCCGTACATGCCGTTCAACGACGGCACGGTCGACACGCCGACGACTGGCCAGACGAGCCAGACCAGCACGAGCACCCAGCGCAGTACGAGCACCCAGAGCAGCAGGAACACCCTCGACAGCACCGCCAGCCCGACGTCCGTGGCCTCGGCAAGACCGTGAGCCTGCGGCAGGTCGGCAGCCAGCCCACCGGCATACCCAGGAACCCCTATGAGCCGCATCCTCGTCGTCGACAACTACGACAGCTTCGTCTTCACCATCGTCGGCTACCTCCAGCAGCTGGGGGCGGAATGCCACGTGGCGCGCAACGACGCCGTGGGCGCTGCGGAAGGGGCTGACTTCGACGGCGTGCTGGTCTCTCCCGGGCCGGGGACACCCGAGGCCGCGGGGGTGTCCATGGCGATGATCGAGGCGTGCGCCGAGCGCGCCCAGCCCATGCTCGGCGTGTGTCTCGGGCACCAGGCGCTCGGCGTGGTCTGCGGCGCGACGGTCGGCCGCGCGCCCGAGCTGCTGCACGGCAAGACCTCGCAGGTGGAGCATGACGGGAGCGGCGTGCTCGAGGGCCTGTCGTCGCCGTTCACCGCCACTCGGTACCACTCGCTGACGATCGACCCGCCGACCCTGCCTGCGCAGCTCATCGCCAACGGGCACACGAGGAGCGGCATCATCATGGCGGTGCGCCACGTGGAGCTGCCCCTGCACGGGGTGCAGTTCCACCCCGAGAGCGTGCTCACCGAGGGCGGCCACCGGATCCTGGCGAACTGGCTCGCGCTGTGCGGCATGCCCGAGGCCGTGGAGCGGTCGGCGGGGCTGAGCCCCCTGGTGCGCGATGCGCAGGGCGTTGCGCGGATGGTCGCTGCAGGCTGATCCCGTACGCGCGTGGAGTTGGGCGTGCCGGGGTTTCCCGGCACGCCCACCTCCAGCCGCGAGACGGTTGGGCGTCCTGCCTAGTTGCTGGGCGGTGGCGCGGTCGTCGTGGTGGTGCTCGTCGTCGGCGGCGACGAGGTCGTCGTGGAGGTCGTCGGCGTGGGTGCCGCCGCCTGGGCCACGGTCAGGGTGATCGACGAGCCGTCGTTGACCATCGTGTCGACCTTGGGGTCCTGGCCGAGGACCTCGCCCTCGGGCTTGTCGCTGTCGACGTACTTCGTCTTGGGGTTCAGGCCGGCGTCGATCAGGATGCGGCGTGCCTCGCTCAGCTGGAGGCCGACGACGTTGGGGATCCGCACCTTGCCGTTGGACACCTCGAGGTTGACCTTGCTGCCCTTGGCGACCTCGGTGTTGGCACCGGGAACGGTGCGTACGACCGTCCCCTTCTCCTTGCCGCTGTTGGGCACATCCTTGACGCTGCCCACCTCGAGCCCGAGATTCTGCAGCTCGGTTCTCGCCTCGTCCTCGGTGTAGCCGACGAGGTCGGGCACCTTCACGGAGTTCGGGCCGGCAGACACCAGCAGGGTCACCCTGGTGCCCTTGCGCACCGCGGGACCGCCGAACGGCGGGTCCTGGTCGAAGACGGTGCCCTCCGGCTGCTTGTCGTTGGCCTTGGTCTCCACTACGGGCACCAGGCCGAGGTCGGTCAGCTGCTTCTTCGCGATCTCGACGTCCTTGCCGACGAGGTCGGGAACGGTCACGGTGGTGGACTCGCCGCCCCCGCCGAGGTACTTGCTGGCGAAGAGGGCCACCAGCGCGAGGGCCGCCACGACGGCGATCGCGAGAAGGGTGAAGGCGAGTCCCCGACGCTTGCGCGGCGGCTCGTACCCGCCCCGTCGGGTGGTCGGGAGCATGTCGGCGGTGTCGTCGTAACGACTGGCGATCTGGTCGGCCGCCTGGGTGGGGCTCAGGACGGTCGTGGGAAGGGCGCCGGTGGGCGGTGGCACGGCCATCGTGGCGTCCCCCAGCGCGGCGGTGGCCGCTCCCGCACCGGCAGCGGCGCCAAGCCCCAGGGCAGCGCCCCGGGCGGCGTCGCTGATCGGGCGGCCGAGCCGGGCGGCCTGCACGTCGGACCGGAAGGCCGTCGCGTCCTGGTAACGGCGCTCGCGGTCCTTGGCCAGGGCGTGGAGCACCACAGCGTCGAGGTCCCACGACACCCCGTAGGTATAGGTGGACGGGCGGGGCGGCGCCTCCCCCACGTGCTGGTACGCGACGGCGACCGGGGTCTCACCCACGAACGGCGTCCGGCCCGTGAGCAGCTCGAACAGCAGGCAGCCCGTGGAGTAGAGGTCGGACCGGGCGTCGACGTGCTGGCCCTGCGCCTGCTCGGGCGAGAGGTACTGGGCGGTTCCGATGACCGCCGACGTCTGGGTCATCGTGGCGTTGCTGTCGGCGATGGCTCGGGCGATCCCGAAGTCCATCACCTTCACGGCACCGGTGTCGGTCACCATCACGTTGGCCGGCTTGATGTCGCGGTGCACGATCCCCATGTGGTGGCTGTAGGCCAGCGCGTCGAGGATGCCCTCGGTGATCCGACAGGCCTCGTCGGGGTCGAGCGGGCCGCGCTGCTGGAGGATCTCCCGCAGGGTGCGCCCCTGGACGTACTCCATGACGATGTAGGGCACGTCGACCATGGCACCCCCGGGCTGGAACGACTGCTCCTCACCGGAGTCGTAGACGGCCACGATGGCGGCGTGGTTGAGCCCGGCGGCCGACTGCGCCTCCCGGCGGAACCTGCTGAGGAACGTGTGGTCCCGGGCGAGATCGGAGCGCAGCATCTTGATGGCCACCTGACGGGAGAGCCGGGTGTCATAGCCCACATGCACCTCGGCCATCCCGCCACGGCCGATGAGCTCGCCGACCTCATAGCGACCGCCAAGGAGTTGGGGTGTCGCGTTCACTGGGTTCCTCTTTCCATGGCACGGACCGCGGGACTGCGGCCGGCTCGCTTATGACGTGGTTCTGACTTCTGGGTGAGGGGCCGTGGCAGCGGGGCCCCGGGTGGTGAGCTCCTTGACGACCTCACCGACGTGTCCAACGGTGTCCTCAGCGGTGGCGTCACTGGCCGAGCACCGCCTTCATGACGGCCTTGGCGATGGGCGCGGCCACCCGCCCGCCAAAGGCCTCGCTCCCGGCGTTGCCGCCGTCCTCGACGACGACGGCGACGGCCACCTGCGGTTTGTCGGCGGGGGCGAAGCAGATGAACCACGCGTGGGGCGCGCTGCCCTTGGCGTGCTGGGCGGTGCCAGTCTTGCCCGCCACCGAGATGCCGGATATCTGGGCCGCGGTACCCGTTCCGCCGGTGACCACAGCCTCCATCATGCGGGTCAGCTGCTCTGCCACGGCGGGGTCGATGGCCTGCGACAGCTCCTGCGGCTGGCTCTCGTCGATCACGCTGAGGTCGGATCCACGCACCGTCTGGACGAGGTAGGGACGCATGACGACACCCTTGTTGCCCACCGCAGCAGCAACCATGGCCATCTGCAGAGGCGTGACCCGCACGTCGTACTGCCCGATTGCCGACTGGGCGAGCTGCGGCTGGTTGAGCTCGGCGGGCACCGAGCTGGGCGTCACGCTCATGGGGATCTGCAGCTGGTCGCCGAAGCCGAACTTCGCCGCCTGCGACCGCAGCTCCTCCGCGCCGAGGTCCATGCCGAGCGAGCCGAACGCCGTGTTGCACGAGATCTGGAGGGCTCGGGTGAGCGATACCTTGTCGCCGGGCCCGCAGGGCTGGTTGTCGTCGTTGTGCAGGTCGACGCTGGTCTGCGGCAGGTCGAGCTTGGCCGGCCCAGGGAGCTCGCTGTCCTCGGTGTACTTGCCGCTGGAGAGAGCGGCGGCCGCGGTCACGACCTTGAATGTCGACCCAGGCGGGTAGAGGTTGCCGGCGATGGACCGGTTGACCATCGGCTGCGAAGAGTCGGTCGTCAGCTCCTTCCACGACTTGGCGACCGCCTTGCTGTCATGGCTGGCCAGCTCGCTGGGGTTGTACTGCGGGTGGCTGACCATGGCGAGGATCGCGCCGGTCGACGGGTCGAGCGCCACCACGGCCCCCCGCTGGTTGCCGAGGCCCTTGTCAGCGGCCGTCTGCGCCTTGGGGTTGATCGTGAGCTCGAGGCTCGCGCCGGTGGGCTTCCGGCCGGTGAGCAGGTCGGAGACGCGCCGGTAGAACAGCTTGTCGGACTGGCCCGACAGGAGCGAGTCCTCGGCGCCCTCGATACCCCCGCCGCTGCCGTAGGTGAAGGAGTAGTAGCCGGTGATATGGCCGTACAGGTCGCCCTTGGGGTAGGTCCGCTGCCACTTGAACTCGTCTTTGGCGGGAACCGAGCGCGCGATGGGGGTGCCGCGCACCAGGATCTGCCCGCGCTCCCGGGCGTACGACGACAGCAGGGTCCGCCGGTTGTCGGGCCGGTTGTTGAGCTCCTTGGCGGCGACGAACTGGATGTAGGTCGACGACACGAGCAGGGCGCAGAACATCATCGCGACGACGATCGCGAGCCGGCGGATGGGCGCGTTCACGCGAGCGTCACCACCTCGGTGCGCTCCTCACCGCGGGGCGTCGCCTCGTCACCGGGCTCGGGCACCGGCCGGCGGGCCTGGTCGCTGATCCGCAGCAGCAGCGCGACCAGCGTCCAGTTGGCCAGCAGGGAGGACCCGCCGTAGGAGAGGAACGGCATGGTCAGTCCGGTCAGCGGGATCACCCGGGTGACGCCGCCCACCACCACGAAGCACTGGAGGGCCACGGAGAAGGCCAGGCCGGCTGCCAGCAGCTTGCCGAAGCCGTCACGCGTACCGAGCGCGGTGCGCAGACCGCGCTCGACCAGCAGCAGGTAGAGCATCAGCAGGGCGAACAGGCCGATGAGGCCGATCTCCTCACCGAAGCTCGGCACGATGAAGTCGGACTCGGCGAAGTAGGTGAGGTCCGGTCGCCCGCGGCCCAGACCGGTGCCGAGCAGGCCGCCGCTGGCCATGCCCATCAGGCCGCGCGCGAGCTGGTCGGACACGTTGAGCGCCGCGGGCGAGAACGTGTGGAGCCAGAGCAGGACGCGCACCTGGACGTGGCCGAACAAGAGGTATGCCGTGTAGGCGCCGACCATGAACAGGCCCATGCCGATGGCGATCCAGGACCGCCGCTCGGTGGCGATGTAGAGCATCGCGACGAATAGGCCGAAGAACAACAAGGAGGAGCCGAGGTCCTTCTCGAACACCAGTACGCCGAGGCTGGCGATCCAGGCCAGGAGGATGGGGCCAAGGTCGCGGCCACGGGGCAGGACCATGCCGAGGAACTTTCGCCCCGCCAGGGAGAGTGCGTCACGCGTGGTCACGAGGTAGCCGGCGAAGAACACGGCAAGGACGATCTTGGCCACCTCGCCCGGCTGGAAGGAGAACGGCCCGATGCCGATCCAGATGCGCGAGCCGTAGACCTGTCGGCCAAGACCGGGAACGAGGGGCAGCAGGAGCAGCGCAAAACCGACCAGGCCGGCGGTGAAGGTGTACCTGCGCAGCGTGCGGTGGTCGGCGAGGTAGACCAGGACCGCGATGGCGATGGCGACGCCGAGGGCGCTCCAGGTGAGCTGCTTGAGGGCGAGCCCCTCTGCGAAGCTGTTGCCCTTGGCGAGGTCCAGCCGATGGATCATCACCAGGCCCAGCCCGTTGAGCAGCGTCACGATCGGCAGCAGCAGGGGGTCGGCATGGGGCGCCTTCCAGCGCAGGACCAGGTGGAAGGCCACCGCGATCCCGAGCAGTCCGAGGCCGTGGCCGAAGATGCCGGGTGGGAACGCGCCGTTGACCGCAAGGCCCACACTGAGGTAGGCCAGCACGACGATCGCCACCGCCAGGATGAGCAGGGCGAGCTCGACGTTGCGGCCTTGTCGGGGGCGGACGGAGCCCACAGCGGTCACGATGATGGACCCGTCGACGCGGTGGGCAAGTCGAGGTTGTCGCCGGAAGACGCGGTGCCGCAGGGCTCCCCGGCGGCCTTCTTGCGGATGCACGCCAGGGCCTGCTGCTCAAGGCTGTCGACGACCTTCTGGGCGTTGGCCCGCGAGTCGACGGTCACGTTGCCCTCGACCCTGGATCGGTAGAAGTCGGGCAGGTCCGCCAAGTCGACCGTCGACACCCATTCGGTGTGGGACAGCGAGACCGGCCCGAGGCTCTGCGAGACGCCCTGGAAGATCGCGACCTTCCCGTCGGACACCCCCACGTAGTACTGGCTCTGCGACCACAGCCACACGGCATACAGCGCACCTGCCGCGACGACGACCGCGAGGAGTATGCCGCCCACCCCGCGCAGGGCGCGCCGCACGCCGCTGCGTGGGCCCTCCTCCGCGAGCCTGACTTCGTCCTCCGGCTCCTCGCGGGTTGGGGCGGTGACCTCTTCGCGCAGGGCCGCAGCCTTGGCGGCGGGGGTGACCGGGATGGGCCGGGTGCGCGAGCGGTTGACCGCAGCGGCCCCCACCACCTGGGGATCGGTCGGCGGCATCGGGCCCTCGGCGGTGTCGACGACGTCGGCGACCACGACCGTGACGTTGTCGGGGGCGCCGGCCTTGAGCGACAGCTCGACCAGCCGGTCGGCGGCCTGGGCCGGCGTGGCGCCGCCGGCGAGGACGTCGCGGATGGTGTCGCGGGCGACGAAACCAGAGAGACCGTCGGAGCAGATCAGGAAGCGGTCGCCCGGGAGCCCCTCGCGCAGCGCGAGGTCGGGGTCATCCTCGCGCTGCCCGGTCAGCACCCGGGTCACCAGCGAGCGCTGCGGGTGGCTCTCGGCCTCCTCCTCGGTGATGCGCCCCTCGTCGACGAGGGTCTGCACGAAGGAGTGGTCGTGCGTGATCTGCTCGAACTCGCCGCCCCGCAGGAGGTAGGCACGTGAGTCGCCGATGTGGGCCAGCAGGATCTTGTTGCGGCCGCGCAGGAGTGCGGTCACGGTGGTGCCCATGCCCTGCAGCTCGGGGCGGGCTGCGGCCATCTCGGTGAGCGCGGAGTTGGCGCGCCGCAGGCCGCGCAGGATCTGCCCGCTGAGCTCGCCGCCGACGACGCTCTCGTCGTCGAGGTGGACCAGGGCTCCGATGGCTGTCGAGCTGGCCACGTCGCCACCGGCGTGGCCCCCCATGCCGTCAGCGACGACGAGGAGGTGGGGGCCGGCATACCCGCTGTCCTGGTTGTTCGAGCGGACCAGGCCCACGTCGGAGCGCGCGGCATAGTGGAACGCAATGGGCATCGTGCGGGCCTACTTCCGCAGCTCGATGACCGTCTTGCCGATCCGCAGCACGCTGCCCGCGACGACCGGGGACGGGCCGGTCAGGCGGCTGGAGCCGAGGAACGTGCCGTTGGTGGAGCCGAGGTCCTCGACCTTCCAGCCGGAGGCGTCGCGGAAGATCCGCGCGTGGCGTCCCGAGGCGAAGTCGTCGGCGAGGACCAGGGCGCACTCGGGATTGCGGCCGATCAGGGTGCCGGCCTCCCGCAGCGGCAGGGTGGTGCCGGCCAGGGGGCCTTCCGTGACGGCGAGGGACGTCGGCTCGGCGCGGCTCGGGCGCGGCGGCTGGGCATGCGCAGGCTGGCCCTTCGCCCTGGTCTCGCGAGACGCGCGTGCTGCGCGGCGCGAGGCTGGGCGGCGCGGCGTGCGGGCCACCACGCGGGTGCCGTAGATGTCGCCCCTGAGTACGCCCACCACCGAGAAGACGAACAGCCACAAGAGGACGAGGAGTCCCAGGCGCAGGATCGTCAGGGTCAGCTCGCTCACCCGATCACCGCCGCCCCGCGCGATAGATCATGGAGGTGCGGCCGACGGTGATGCGGTCGCCGTCCTCGAGGTGCTGGCTGTTGATCCGCTCGCTGTTGACGAACGTGCCGTTGGTCGAGTTGAGGTCGCGGATGGTGGTGACGAAGTGGGGCCCGTCGGTGGTCACGCGGATCTCGCTGTGCCGGCGCGAGATGCCGGGGTCGTCGAGGATCACATCGGAGGTGTCGTCGCGGCCCAGGACGGTGATGGCGCCCATGAGCGGGTAGCGCTCCCCGTCGACGTCGAGCCAGGGCCGGTCGGCGGGGTTGACCCGCTGCGGCCGGGCGGGAGGGGCTTCCTCCGGCTCAGGCTGGGAGGAGTACCAGTGCTCGTGCTCGTAACCGCTGCTTGCGCTCTCCCCCGCGCTGCCGCCTGCGCCGATCGGCGCGCCGCCGGCCGCGCCGCCGACCGCGCCGGCACCGGAGAGGCCGCCGCCCCCTGCACCCGACCCCGGCGGGGGTGCGGGCTCGTGGATCGGCTTGGCCGGGCGCGCGGGGGCGTCTCCGGGTCGGCGTGCCGTCGACGGCCGCACCCGGAAGACGCCCGTCTCGAGGTCCTCGGCCGAGTCGAAGCTCACCCGCAGGGGGCCGCCGGGCTGGTAGCGCTGGCTCTCGGCGTGCTCCTGGGCCGCGGCGATGAGCTCCTGCTCCAGCTCCTCCTCGTAGCCGGCGAGCCGGTCGTAGTCACTGGGGCTGAGCTCGATGGTGAACAGGTTGGGCACGATGGTGCGACCCCGGCCGAGCACGGCGGCGCGGTCGTCCATGGACCGGCGGATCGCGCTCGCGATCTCGACCGGCTGCACCTCGGCCTTGAACGCCTTGGCGAAGGCACCCATGAAGGCGCCCTCGATCTTGCGCTCGACGCGGTCCCACAGGCCCATGGTGCTCACCTCCGTGGCTCACTGCTCGTGCTCATTGGTCAGCTGAATGCTCGTCGGTCAATGATGCCGGGGTCGCGCGGGGGGAACGCGACCCCAGTGGTCGTGTCGAGGCGCCGGCTGCGGTGGTTGGGCGGCGGCTACTCGTCTGGCCAGTGTGATCGTATCCGTCCCCGCTGATCGGCTTGTCGCTGGCAACCGCTTGGCTCGGGCATCTTGTGCCGGATCGCACGGCATACCCCTGAGTTTGGCGATCCGGGGACTGATGCAGCACACTATGGTGGCTCCAACGAAGCGCCCGGCGAGAGTGGCGGAACGGCAGACGCGCTGTCTTCAGGTGGCAGTGTCCTAATGGGCGTGGGGGTTCAAATCCCCCCTCTCGCACCACACTTGCCCCGAGCCTGTGCAGACCACACGCTCGGGGCTTTTCCTTTCTCAGGGCAGTTCGTGCTCCGTGATACTGGCGTGATACCTGCCTGATCGATGGCCCATCGCGCCCCGGCCACCACGCACCATGCCGACCTGATGGAGGGTGCTCACAGTGCCCCTCCGACCGGGTTGTCCGGGACTTTGGCCTCTGGGATGGCGCCGAGCCGCGGAAACGATCGAGGTATGACAACCCTGACAACCCGCATTCTCCTCGGAGCGACGACCGCCACCGTCGCCGGGCTCGCCGCAGGCGCCACCCGCGCGTACCGGCGGGACCTCAAGGTGGCCCGCGACCGGCTCGCGGCGGTCGGGCGTCACTACGTCACAACGCCCTTCGGGACGGTGGAGTACGCCGAGTCTGGTGTCGGCGACCCCGTCCTGGTCAGCCACGCCATCTTCCACGGCTGCGACGGCGGCCTGCTCTCCGTACGCTCGAGCCTGCCCGGACGCCGGATCATCGCCCCTTCACGCTTCGGCTACCTCGGGTCCCACCTTCCGGCCACCGCGACGCCGGAGGACCAGGCCGATGCCTTCGCCGCTCTGCTCGACCACCTCGACCTCGCCCAGGTCGACGTCGTCGGTATCTCCGCCGGCACCACCGCCGCGCTCGAGTTCGCCCTGCGCCATCCGGACCGGACGAGACACCTCGTCATCATGTCGGGAAGCTTCCCCGGCGATCCCATGGCGGTCGCCCCACCGGCGTGGGCGAAGCTGCTCTACGCCGACCTGCCCCTGTGGGCGATGAAGAAAGTCGCCAGGCCACAGTTCGCCCGCCTCATGGGGGTCCCGGCGGGATTCCCGCAGACGCGAGAGCAGGCGCAAGAGATGGACGAGATGCTCGAGAGCATCTTCCCGATCGGCCCGCGAGCTGCGGGGGCGGTGTTCGACGCCTACGTCTCCAACCCTGCGGTCAACGACCTTCCCATCGAGGAGATCACGGTCCCGACGATCATCGTTCATGCCAAGGACGACCCGCTGTGCGCGTTCGCCCCTGCCGAACAGGCGGCCCATCGGATTCCCGGCTGCACCTTGGTCGCGCAGGAGTCCGGGGGCCACCTCGGCCTCGGGCAGGGCGAACAGACGCGCGCCGCGCTCGATCGGTTTCTCGCCGTCCCGATTGTCGCCTGAGCGGTCGCTCCGGGTAGAGCGTGGGAGCGCTTGGCGTCCTCGGAGAGTCCCTGCGAGAGGGTTGCGATCAGCCAGCCGGCGAGGGCACCACAAGGATCCGGTTCGGCCAGCCGACCGGGGTTCCGGGCGAAGGCTTCGACGGGTACTGCGGCACCTACATGTTCCACTGTCACAACCTCGAGCACAGGACACGCGCATGATGGCGAGCTTCGAGGTGATCTGAGGGTCGTATGCCGGCCGGTCGCCAAGGCGACCACGCCGGCATACCCCGACTTCGTCTGCAGGAGGAGCGGCACATGCTCCCGATCGGGAGGGCAGCCGCCCTTCAGGCGGACTGTGTCCGGGCTCAGCCGTTGTTGGCGCAGGGATCGAGATCGGCGCGATCTAGCTCGGCACGAAACCCCTCTGGTGGCGTCTCTGTCGCCACCTCGGCGGCCTGGGTGATCAGGCGGCGCACGGTGGCCTCCGCCGCGCGGTGGAGGACGGCGCGGTCCAGGGCGGCGCCCAGCGAGCCGAGCGGCGGCCGGTAGGTGCCGCGAAGGAGCACCCGGGTCTCGCCATCGTGGGTCGGGCTGAGCTCGAAGTCCGCGTCGAGCACGGGGAAGAGGTAGCCCGCTGCACCGGTGGCCACCATCCGCGTCACGATCACGGTGGTCTCCCCGCGCTGGTAGGGCGGGAGGGTCTGGATCGCGACCTCCTTGGTGATTCCCGCGAATCCAGCTCGCCTCAGTACGGCGTTGCCCGCTGCGTAGGCGTCAGCTCCCAGACCAGCCGGACCAGTGCCGTCCGCGTCGTCAGAAGCGCCATCGGACGGGCCATCGGATGGGCCGTCGGACGCGCCGTCCAGCCACGCAGAAATCCGCCCCGCAGCGACGCCGACGGGGACCTGGACCGTGAGCTGTTCCTCCAGAAACACGACACCATTGCGGGGCACGGCGCCGAGCCCGCGACAGGGCCATAGGTCCCTTGATTGGCAGGGTCGGTCCGGGGGCGCCTCGTTCGGGACATGGTGGTCCAATCGGGACGCGGCACCATCCCCGCCCCCGGCGGACGACCCCGTCGCGCGTCGGGACTCAGCCATCAGCCGTCGGACGCGGATGTGGACACGGACGCCGAACACACGACGGTCGGCGAGCCAACCGCCTTGGACTCCTGGACGACCCTGCCGTCGGCACTGATCGCGCATCGCAGCACCCTTGTGCCGGTGCCGGCCACGGCGGTCAGCTGGACAGGGGTGACCGGGCTGGGCATCCGAGCACTGCCGGTCCAGCCGGTTCCGACTTCGGTGTCCGTGGCGATGTCGCCGTCTCCGTTGGTGTAGCTGACCGAGGCGATCTGCCCGTCGGCGGTGACGGTGTACGTGACGCGAGCCCCGTTGGAGGCCTCGACCCGCGAGGAGGACGACGGGAGCGCTGGCGAGGGCGTGTTCACGTCATTCGTGGTGGTGGTGGTGGTGCGGTTCTGGCAGCTGCTCTGAAGCGCGGTCAGTGCGACGGCTGCGATCAGAGCCAGGCCAAGCACGAGACCGGGTCTGCTCGTCGTCTGCGACTCATGTTCGAACGCCATGGCTCACCTCCGGTTGAGTGAGAGGGCGTACTCATGAGGAGTACCCCGCTTTGGGTAGGGCAAGCGCTGGGCGGGAGCGGTGTGGGCCACGGCGCGAGCATCGCGGCATCCGGCGTCGCTTGATCGCCACCGCCCGAGCAGCCTGCGCCGTCCGGCGCGTCGTGCTGAAACACGGGCACTTTGGCCCTGTGCGCCCTAGGGTCGCGCTTGCCACGGTGATGTGGCGGGGGAAGTGCGTGCGTGGGTGCGTGCGGAGGTGCGCGGTGTCGATGAACAACCAGGGGTCACCCGACAACCAGGGCTCGGCGAACGGACCGGGGTCGACGAACGGACCCGGACCGACCAACGGCCCCGGGCCATCGAACGGCCCGGCATCAACAAGCGGACCCGGACCGGCAAGCGGACCCGGGTCGACAAACGGCAAGGGCTACGGCAAGCACAGGCGTCGACTCGTAGTCAGCGGAATCGTCGCGTTCATGCTGGTGCTCGCGGGAGCCGTTGGCCTCTTCCTCGCGGCCGGCGACAAGGGCCCGGGGCCGAGTGCGAAGCCCACCCCCACGACGACGACACCCACGCCTACCCCGACCGTCCCCACGGCGCCTCTGACCGGCATACCTCTGAAACCGGGAATCAACCTCAACTACCCAGCCGTGGCCATCAAGGTCTCGGACGTGCGGCAGGCGCATCCCCAGATCGGCGTCGACAAGGCGGACATCGTCTTCACCGAACCCATCGGCGTGGCCTACACGCGGCTGCTCGCGGTCTTCCACTCCCAGCTGCCTCCGCGGGTTGGCCCGGTGCGATCCGTGCGCCCCATGGACGCGCCTCTGCTCTCGCCCCTGGCGCCGGTGTTCGGGAACACCATGGGCGCCAGGTGGGTCGTCAAGTACGTCGACTCGGTCGGCCGCCTCGACGACCTCGGCACGCTGCGGGTGCCAGGGTCTGGCGCCTACGTGCTCGACAGCCGCCGACCTCCACCCGACCACGTCTTCGTCAAGCCGCGGATTCTCATGAAGCTCTCGGACTTCCGGGAGCCGCCGGAGCCCTACTTCTCGTATGCCGTCGACCTCGCCTCCGCGACCGCGGCCAGCGCCGCCGGGGCAGGGTCAACTGCCGTGGTGCCGTACGGGTCTGGCTGGAACATGACCTGGAAGTACGACCCCAACACCGGCCGCTACCTGCGCTCTGAGCCGTGGGGGCCGCACAAGATGGCCGACGGCACCCGGATCAGCGCTGCGAACGTCCTCGTCCTGAAGGTGGCGTCGAAGGTCGGCAAGATCGGGACCGCGTCGGGAGCCCCGGTTCCGATCCTCAAGCTGGTCAACGCCTCTGGCCGGTTCGTGGCGCTCGCGGGCGGTCACTCGGTGACGGGCACCTGGTCCAAGGGCGCGCTCACCGCCACCTTCGTTCTGCGCACCGACAGTGGCGAGCCCCTCCTCCTCGCCCCGGGCAACACCTGGGTCGAGCTTCCGGGGGCCTCGGCGACCGTCACGACCCGCTGAGCGCACGGCGAAGACCTCCGACGAGGGCAACAGTGGTGCGTCAGGGCCCGCTATACCGAGCGCCGACGCACCACTGTGTGGCGTGCGGCTTGCCTAAGGAGCACGATGCCGAACCGCTCGCGCAGCACGTTCGGGACCTCGCCGTCCGCGAGCTCGCACTCCTCGCGGTGCCCGGACTCGGTCACGATGAGCCGGTTCTCGCTCACGGTCACTCTGCCGCTCGGTGTCGCGAGGGACACGACCGTGCTCTGCCGGAAATGGCTCTCCGGCGAGGTCTGCTGCCACGCGTGCCGCGGCTCGAACTCGGCTCTCGAGCGGGGCTGGATCGAGAAGACGTACTGCCGGCGCCATCCCTCGCCGCGGTCCTCGCGATAGGTCCAGACGCCCAAGGCCTCGGCAAGGCCCACTCGTTTGAGGCCCTCCCGCCGCTCGAAACCGTCACGCAGCGGGAGCGGGTCGAGAAAGGCTTCGCCGAAGCCCACGTCCGCGAGGTGCGCCTGCGCCATCTCGGGCGAGTCGACCACCAGTGCGAGATGGTCGAACTCCGGGGTGAGCCCGCCCTCCGCGGTGGCGACCCGCGCGGAGACCAGCGTGACGGCATACCCAAGGCTGCGCAGCAGTGCGGCGAACAGGCCGTTGAGCTCGTAGCAGTAGCCGCCGCGCCGCTCACCGACCACCTTGCGGAAGAGACTGTCCGGGTCAAGGGGCATCGGCCGGCCGAGGTGGATGTCGAGGTTCTCGAACGGGACGGTGAACAGGTGCGCCCGATGCAGGGCGGCGAGCGCCTCAACACTGGCCGACGTGGGTGCGCTGGCTCCGAGGCGATGGAGGTATGCCGTCACCTGTGCCTGGGTCAGCGTCCCGTCGTCAGCTGGCCGGCTCATGTGGCTCATGATCGGACATGAAGCCCACCTGAGGTCAAGCCGCCGCCGGCCCCCGCAGGAGCCCACCGGCCTCACCTTTATCGGGCCACCCGATAAAGGGCCGCCTCCCCCGACGTGCGAACTCGGGTGAAGCGGCCTCGTGTCGGGGTCAGCCGCCCAGGTGCGCCGCGTCGAGCGCAGCCTGCAGGCTCTGCCGGTACCCCTCGCTGGTGTACGTCGCGCCGCTCACCGTGTCGACCTGCGCCGACTGGGCGGCCAGCGCCTCACGCCGCAGGATCGGCGCCGCCTGGTCGCTGATGGCCACCGAGGTGCCGGAGCTGTCGGTCAGGTGGAGCGCCACGACGTCGGTGATCCGCCGCCCGGAATAGACCACCTTGACCTGGACATCGCCGTACGGCGTCGAGACCAGGGCGCCCACGACACTCCCACTCTTCGGCGTCGAGCTCGACCCTGGCTTGTGCGCGCGCGACGACGGCGTCCCGCCGGAGCCCCCCGACCCAGTCGACGTCGCGCGCCCGGCCGGCGCGGGGGCTGGGGCTGACTGCACGCGCACTCCCGGCACCACGGTGGGAGCCGGCGAAAGCCCCGCGTGCCATGCGGCGGTCAGGGCGCCACCGCCGAGGAGGGCGGCTGCCAGCGCGGTCGGGGCCCTCACCAGGCGAACCTCTCGTCGTGGATGTGCGACTGGGGTATGCCGGACCGGCGCAGGCTGCGATGAACGAGCGCCATCCAGGGCGCAGGCCCGCAGAGGTAGGCCTCATGTGAGGCGACCTCCGGCACGACCGAGGCGAGCCGCGCCGCGTCGTCTCGACCCGGCATACCCGCCGGCAGCCATGAGCCCTGCACAGGCGGCCCGACCAGGAAGACCAGCCGGTGTCCGCCCGCGCGGGCGAGCTTCTGGAGCTCGGCGCGCAGGGCGAGCTGGTCCTCTCGGTCGGCGCGGTAGACCAGCGTCACGTGGCCCGCCGGCGCGGCGTTGGTCCGGACCAGCTCCTCGAGGATCGCCCGCACCGGCGTGATCCCCACCCCGGCCGCGAGCAGGAGCACCCGGCTGCGGGTCCGGCCGCGCGTGGTGAACCCACCGTACGGACCCTCGATCAGGGCCCGCGTCCCCGGCCGCAGCGACGCGATCTGCCGCGAGTGGTCGCCGAGGTCGCGGACCGTCACCCTCAGGTGTCGGCCATCGGGCAGGCTGGAGAGCGACCACGGGTGGGCCGTGGCCCACAGGCCGGGGGCGAGGAAGCGCCAGCCGAGGTACTGGCCGGCCCGAGCCGGCAGCCGGTTGAGGTCGCGCCCGCGCAGCCAGACCGACCACGTGCCGGGAGCCTCCTCGATGACCCGGTCGACGCGGAGGTCGTGCCGCAGGGTACGCACGAGCGGGACGAGGGCGCGCCACCAGACCACGCTCGCGGCCACAGCGGCGTAGAGCAGAACCCAGTACGCCTTGGCCCATGGGGTGCGCGTGAGGTCCGAGCCGATCGACAGCTGGTGCGGAAGCGAGAGAGCCACAGCGGCATACGCGCCGATGTGGACGAGGTGCCATCGCTCGTAGCCCATCGCCTGTTTGGCCGCGCGGACCGAGGTGACCGCGATGAGCACCAGAAGTGCGGTCGCGGCCGTGGCGGTGAGCATGTCGGGCACGCCGGCGAGCATGCGGAACGGCTCCACAGCCCAGCCGACCCAGGCGCTGAGGCCGTCGCGCACGGCGTAGCCCAGCACCAGGGCCTCGACATGGACCAGCACCAGCGGCACCGTGATCCGGCCGAGGATCCGGTGCGCCTTGAGTGCCCGGTCCATGCCGTAGACCCGGTCCACCCAGGGCAGCCGCGCCGACAGCAGGATCTGGATGAGGATCAGGTCGGCGCTGACCAGCCCGGTGATCCGGCCGACGGCGATCAGGCTCGTGGCGGCCGTTCCGGACAGCAGGTCGTGGCTTCCACCGAGGCGCAGGAACTGGACCACGACCGCGAGCAGGCTGGCGAGGGCCAGGATCTCGAGCAGGTCGCCGGTACGGGCCTGCCAGCGGCGGTGCCGCATGCCGCGGCGCAGGAGGGCGTGGTGGGAGTGCCGACGGGTTCGCGTCGTGTGCCGTTCGGGCATGGCCTGCGTTCGGGTCGGCGTGTGGGTGCTCACGGTGCGATCCTCCGGAGCCGATCTCAGAGATTTCTGAGACGTCAGTGGCACGCTGGGCCCATGGACGAAGCCCCCGCACGCCCGGCCGCCGCGTCCAAGCCCGGTGTGTCGGAGCGAGAGGGGGCGGAGCCAGAGGGGGCGGAGCCAGAGGGGGCGGCGCAAGAGGGGGCCGAGCCGGCTGCGGCCGATGCCGCTGCGGCGGAGCCCCGTGCGGCCGACGCTGCTGCGACCGAGCCGGCCTTGCGGCCGCACGTCCTGCTCGTCGAGGACGACCCGCAGCTCAGCTCGATGCTCGCCGAGATCCTGGACGAGGAGGGGTATGCCGTGACCGTCGCCCGTGACGGTCAGGCCGGCCTCCACCAGGGCCTGGTCAAGGAATGGGACGTCATGATCGTCGACCGCGGCCTGCCCGGAGTCGAGGGGGTCGACCTCGTCACCCGCCTGCGCTCCCGGGGTGTGGGCGCTGCCGTGCTCCTCCTGACCGCCCGGGGCACCGTGGCCGACCGGGTGGAGGGCTTGGACGCCGGCGCGCAGGACTACCTCGTCAAGCCGTTCGACGTCGAGGAGCTGCTGGCGAGGGTGCGTGCCCTGCTGCGGCCCCGGACCGCCCTCGCTGACGAGCTCCCGGTCGGCCAGCAGCGCCTCGTGCTCGGCGAGAACCGCGTGGTGGGAGCCGGCGCCGACGTGCTGCTGTCTCCGACGGAGGCCCTGCTGCTGGAGACGCTGGCCCGGCGCCCGACGCGGGTCTTCACGCGCGAGGACCTCCTCGCCTCGGTATTCGACCACGCTGACACCGCGGGAATCGTGGACACCTACGTCCACTACCTCCGGCGCAAGCTCGGCCGGCAGGTGGTGGAGACGGTGCACGGCCTCGGCTACCGCCTCGGCCACGGATGATGGGCCACGAATGGTGGGCCACGGGCGGTGGGGCAGGGACTATCGGCCAGGGATGATGGGCCAGGCATGACGAACGTGCACAAGCACCGCGACCCGGTCCAGCACATGGGCCGGTCCGTCGCCCTGCAGGTCGGCGCGGCCTCGGCGCTCCTGGCCGTCCTGGTGGCGGTCGTGGCCGTGGTCCTCTTCGACCGCGAGCAGTGGTCGGAGATCAACGCGAGCGTGCTGACGGCCGCCACGACAGCGGATGACGTCGAGGACCCGCCGCCCCAGATCTGGCTCGTCACGCTCTCCACCAGCGGCCGGCACGCCTCCCCCGGGACGCCGGCAGCCCTGGCCAACGCCCCCGTCCTGGCCAGCGCACCCGCCGGCCCGCTGACGCTGGCTGTGCACGGCAGCCACTACCCGGCATACGTCGCCCGGCGGTCCACTGGTCGCTTCGTCGCGATCTACGACATTGCCGCTCACCGCGAGGACGAAGGGCGCCTCCTCGCCGCCGCGGCCATGGCCATCGCGGGAGGAGTGGTGGCCGCAGCGCTGATCGGACAGTTCGCCGGGCGGCGGGCAGCGCGGCCGCTGGCCGAGGCGCTTGAGCTGCAGCGGCAGTTCGTGGCCGACGCCAGCCACGAGCTGCGGACCCCGCTGGCAGTGATCAGCACGCGTGCCCAGATGGTGCGGCGCCATATCGGGGGCGACGTGCCGGCGGCGCGACGGGCCGAGCTCGACCAGCTGGTCGCCGACACCAAGGCCATGGCGGCGGTGGTGTCGGACCTGCTCCTCTCGGCACAGCTCGAGCACGCCCCGGTGGCGGCGGAGGAGGTGGACCTGCGCGACGTCGCCGGGGATGTGGTGCTGAGCCTGGCCGCCTACGCACAGGAGCGCGGCGTCAGGCTGGTGCTCCGTGACCCACCCGAGCGGCCCGGCCGGCCCGTGGTCCGCGGCGTCCCCTCGAGCCTGCGTCGCGCCGTTCTTGCCCTCGTGGACAACGCCATCTCGCACTCGCCGCAGGGTGGGCTGGTCGAGGTCGTTCCCGACGTCGACCACGCCGTCGCGCGGCTCAGCGTCGTCGACCACGGCGCGGGTCTCGAGCCGGACGACCTCGACCACCTGAGGCGGCGGTTCGCGCGCTCCGGCGCGGATGGCTCGGGCCAGCGCGTCGGTCTCGGGCTGGCCCTGGTCGAGCAGATCATGCGCTCGCACGACGGCGGCCTGAGCCTCACCGAGACGCCCGGCGGCGGAGCAACGTTCACCCTCGAACTTCCCGTCGTCCCGCCCGCCTGACCTCCCCGATGACCTCACCTTTATCGGGTCGCCCGATAAAGGGCGGGTTCCCCACAGTGGGTTCTCGGGGGAAGCGGCGCAAGCTCGGGTCGGGCAGCGACGCGGCGTGCCGGCATACCCCTCGCGCCGACCAGACCCCGCTCCCACCAGACCCCGCTCCGACCCACGGACCCAGGCCGTATGCCGTGGAGCCGGCCTCGCTGCTCAGCCCACCTCGAGCGCCGCCCGGCGCCGCGCGAGGTGCCGCCGCTCGGCGGCGTTCTCGGTGAGCCGCGCAGCGGCGTCGTAGGCGCTCGCCGCCTCGCCGGGCCGTCCGAGCCGCGCCAGGAAGTCCGCGCGCACGGCATGCCAGACGTAGTAGCTGCGCAGGTCGAGGGCGTCGACGAGGGCGAGTGCTTCGAGCGGCCCGGAGACCTCGGCAACGGCCACGGCGCGGTTCAGGGCCACCACGGGCGAGGGGTCGAGGGCGCGGAGCTGGTCGTAGAGACGGACCACCTGGGCCCAGTCCGTGTCCTCGGCCGCGGCGGCATCCGAGTGAACCGCGGCGATGGCCGCCTGGAGCTGGTAGGGGCCCGGTTCGCCTCGGCGCAGGCAGCGGCGGACCAGCGCTTGGCCCTCCTCGACCAGGGAGCGGTCCCAGAGCGAGCGGTCCTGGTCGGGAAGCGGCACGAGCTCGCCTTCTGGTGAGACGCGCGCCGGGCGCCGCGACTCGGCAAGCAGCATGAGGGCCAGAAGGCCTGACACCTCGGGTTGGTCGGGCATGAGCTCTGCGAGCAGGCGGCCGAGGCGGATGGCCTCGGCTGACAGGTCGTCGCGGACCAAGTCCGCCCCGGAGGTAGCGGCATAGCCCTCGTTGAACACGAGGTACACGACGGCCAGGACCGACACCAGCCGCTCGGGCAGCTCGGATTCACGGGGGATGCGATAGGGGATGTTGGCGTCGCGGATCTTCGCCTTGGCCCGGACGATCCGCTGCGCCATGGTCGCCTCCGGGACGAGGAAGGCGCGGGCGATCTCCGTTGTCGTCAGCCCGCCCAACAGACGGAGGGTGAGGGCCACCTGGGCGGGGCGGGCGAGGGCTGGGTGGCAGCAGGTGAAGATCAGGCGGAGCCGGTCGTCGTCGACCATGGCCTCTTCCTCACGTGACGGGTTCGACGAAGGGGAGGAGACGGTCCCACCCGGGCCGTGCGGCCCGTGCGGCCCGGACCGGCCGCACGGGCGGTGGGCGCCGTACAGGCCGTGAGGACTGGGGAGGCTGGAGGCCCCGCCGCTCGGCTCGGCGACCCCGTGGAGCAAGGCGGCCTGCACGTGGCGCTCTTCCCGAGTCGCCTCGCGGCGCAGGACGTCGATCGCGCGGTTCCGTGCGGTCGTGATGATCCAGCCGGCGGGGCTGGGTGGCAGTCCGGCGCTCGGCCAGCGACGGCTGGCCTCCACGAACGCCTCTTGCACGGCATCCTCCGCAGCGTCGATGCTGCCGAGCGCGCGCACGAGCACCGAGACGGCACGGCCGTACTCGGCACGGAAGACCCGTGCGACCTCGTCCCTCGTCAGGGGGTCCATCCGCTACCCATCCGCGTCGGCGGGCCCACCGCTCAGTACGCCGCCGCGTCCCGGAACGGCCGAACCTCGATCGGCAGCGTGGTGGCCTCGGCGGCCTTCTTCGCCCACTCCAGAGCGGCGTCGAGGTCCGGCGCGGTGATCACCCAGAAGCCGCCGATGTGCTCCTTCCCCTCGAGGTACGGCCCGTCGGTCACGAGCGCCTGCCCGTGCCGGTGCCGGACCACCGTCGCCGTGTCGGGAGCGTGCAGCCCCCCGGTGAACACCCAGGACCCGCTCTCCCGCAGCTCCTGGTTGAGGACGTGCAGCCGCTGCCCGACCTCAGCCAGGAACGCGGGCTCCGGCGCTTCGCCATCCGGCTGGTAGATGCTGAGCAGGTACTGCGTCACGCCGTGTCCTCTCATGGCTCCGTGGCCTTCGGTTGCCGGATCTGCCCCTGTAGTCAGATTCTGACTCCGCCCCGGCAGTCAGATTCTGGCTCCGCTGTCACTCCGGCTGGTACCTCACGATCATGACCCCAGTGGTGGTGGGCACGCTCTCCACCACTCGGAACGCCGCCGGGCGCGTGCCCTCCGGGAACAGCCGGCGCCCGGTGCCCAGGACGAGCGGGTAGATGGACAGGAGGTACTCATCCACCAGCCCGGCGGCATGCAGGGACTCCACGAGGTTCCCACTCCCCAGCACGGTCAGGTCCGGCCCGGGCTCGCCCTTGAGGGCGGCCACCGACTCGACCGCCTCGCCCCGCAGCAGCGTGGAGTTCTGCCACGGAAGCGGCTCGGCGAGAGTCCGTGACGCGACGTACTTCTGGTTGCGGTCGAGCACC
This sequence comes from Dermatophilaceae bacterium, assembly GCA_035691065.1. Classification (GTDB taxonomy): domain Bacteria; phylum Actinomycetota; class Actinomycetes; order Actinomycetales; family Dermatophilaceae; genus DASSJT01. The sequence goes on along the minus strand of DASSJT010000236.1, from coordinate 1,516 downwards.
TCGGTGAAGGGGTTGTCGGTCCGTCCCGGCCACACGGCATAGAAGTCCTCGTAGGTGCGCCGGCCGAACAGCAGGCCGCCCTCTTTCCCCAGGCCCCGGCCCATCACCCGGGCCATCACCTCGTCGCCGTAGCGGCCGCCCCAGCCGCCGTGCGTGAACCCTCCCCGCTCGTCCTCGTCGGCCCGCCCGGGCGCCTGCATGACGCCGTCCAGAGTCAGGTTGCAGACCACGGTCACCCTGCGCATGTGCGGCTCCTCTCGATCTCCGCGAGACCAGCCGGTATGCCGGTCCCTCACCTCCTACACGAACGCCCACCCCCAAAATCGACACCCACCTTCCTCGGGTCACCCGATAAACGTGCACCTACCCGGAGAACGCACGTCGGGTGACGTGACCCTTTATCGGGTGACCCGAGAAAGGTGAGGGGCGCGCGGGCGCGCAGGCAGACCGGCCGGCATACGCCTCAGGGGTATGCCGGCCGGCCGGTTCGGGTGCCTAGAGGATGGGGCGGCCGCCGGTCACCGCGACCCGAGCGCCGGAGACGTAGCTGGCCTCGTCGGAGGCCAGCATGACGTACACCGGAGCGAGCTCCGCCGGCTGTCCGGGCCGTCCCAGCGGCGTGTTCTGACCGAACTTCTCGACCTTCTCCTCGGGCATGGTCGACTCGATGAGCGGGGTCCAGATCGGCCCCGGGGCGACGCTGTTGGCGCGGATGCCCTTCGGACCCAGGAGCTGGGCCAGGCTCGCGATCATGTTGGCGATGCCTGCCTTGGTCATCGCGTAGGGCATCAGCGTCGGGTTGGGCGAGTCGGAGTTGACCGAGGAGCTGCCGATGATCGACGCCCCGGGCCCCATGTGCGGCAGCGCCGCCTTGACCAGGTGGAACAGTGCGGTGAGGTTCGTCGCGAGCGTGCGGTCCCACTCCTCGTCGGGGATCTCCTCGACCGACTCGTAGGTCATCTGGTACGCCGCATTGCTGACCAGGACGTCGATCCGGCCCCACTCCTCGACCGCCCGGTCGATGATCGCGTGGCAGTGCGCCTTGTCGGCGACGTCCCCGTCCATGAGTACCGCCTTCCGGCCTGCCTTCTCGACCCACTGGCGGGTGTCCTGGGCGTCCTCGTGCTCGTTGAGGTAGGACACCAGCACGTCGGCCCCCTCGCGGGCGTAGGCGATGGCCACGGCCTTGCCGATGCCGCTGTCGGCGCCCGTGATGACGGCCACCTTCCCCTCCAGGCGGCCGGAGCCTTGGTAGCTCTGCTCGCCGTGGTCGGGCTTGTCCCGCATGGCAGCCTCGGTTCCAGGCGGCTGCTGCCTCATGGGTCCGGTCATAACGGATCTCCTTCGCATCGGATCGTTCGGTTGCTCGTCGGTGGCGGGGTATTCGTCGGTGGGTGGGTTGCTCGTGGGTGGTGGGTTGCTCGTGGGTGGTGCGTCGCTGTCGATGGTGGGTTGCCCGTCAGTGGTCGGCTGCCCGTCAGTGGTCGCTCGCCGGCGTGGGTCGTGGTCACCCGCC
>DASSJT010000235.1:0-26093 GCA_035691065.1 Dermatophilaceae bacterium | reverse complement strand
GTCCTGACTCGAGCAGTGGCCAGACGTGCTCGCGCACGGCCGCGACGATGGCGGCCTTCTCCTGCGCGGGCCGCGAGCGCAGCGAGGTGGCCACCACGGCCGCCCGCTTGCGCAGCATCAGGCCGAGGTCGAGCTCGGCCTTCGCGCCGCCCTGCAGGCCGATGACGACCAGGCGGCCGTTGACCGCGAGCGCCTCGACGTTGCGGGCGAGGTACTTCGCGCCCATGTTGTCGAGCACGACGTCGGCCCCGGCGCCGCCCGTCGCCGCCCTGACCTCCTCGACGAAGTCCTGCTCGCGGTAGTTGACGAGCACCTCGGCCCCGAGCTCCCGGCAGGCCGCCAGCTTTTCCGCCGAGCCGGCCGTGACCGCAACGCGGGCCCCGAACTCGCGGGCCAGCTGGATGGCCATGGTCCCGATTCCCGACGACCCACCGTGCACGAGGAGCAGCTCGCCGGGCTGCAGGTTGGCGGTGAGGAACACGTTGGACCACACCGTGCAGACCACCTCGGGAAGCGCCGCGGCGTCCTCGAGCGAGACTCCCGCCGGCACGGGGAGCACCTGCCCGGCTGCCACGCACACCTGCTCGGCGTAGCCGCCCCCGGCCAGCAGGGCGCACACCTCGTCGCCAACAGCCCAGCCCGAGACGCCTTCGCCGAGCGCGTCGATGCGTCCGCTCACCTCCAGCCCGGGGTACTCCGGCGCCCCGGGAGGCGGGGGGTAGAGCCCCATGCGCTGCGAGACGTCGGCGCGGTTCAGTCCGGCCGCGGCCACCGCGATCCGCACCTCCCCAGGGCCTGGCTCCGGTGTGGGAACCTCCGCGAGCACCAGCGCCTCGGGCCCGCCCGGCGCGGGAATCGTGATCGCCTTCATGACCCCAACCTACGGCGTGCCTCGTCGAGCTCCTCAGGCGTGTCGACGTCCAGCGCCGCCGGGTCCGCCACCTCCATCACGAGATGGCGCAACCCGTCGAGCAGCCGCATCGCCGGAACGCCCTCCGCCGGAGTCGGCACCACCCGCCGAAGGGCCTCGGTGCGGTATGCCGTGAGCAGCGGTTGCAGACGTCCGCTGTGGTCCCTGCCCGCAACCGCCTCCACGCCCGCTTTCACGCCCGCCACCGCGGCCGCCTCACCGCCCGCCACCGCGGCGGCCTCACCGCCCGCCTCACCGCCCGCCTCACCGCCCGCCACCGCGGCGGCCTCACCGCCCGCCTCACCGCCCGCCACCGCGGCGGCCTCACCGCCCGCCTCACCGCCCGCCACCGCGACCACCTCACTGCCCGCCTCACCGGCCGCCTCATCGGAGAGCCGAGCTGCCAGCGCGACGGCCGCGACCCCCGCGAAGGGCATGTCCCCACCGATGACGACGACGAGCGGGGTTGTGGTGCAAGCGACTCCGGCTGCGATGGCCGCGACCGGGCCGCCACCGGGGGGCTCCTCACGGGCCCACCTGACGTCGCGGACCGTCTCCCGCTGCGGGCCCACGGCGACGACGGGCCATTCCGCGGGCAGGTCGCGCAGCAGGGCGTCGAGCACGGTGCCGCTGCCCAGCGCGGCCTGCGTCTTGTCGCCGTGCCCGAGACGTCTCGACTCCCCGCCGCAGAGCACCACGGCAGTGACCTCGGGGACCGGACTCGGCGACGCGCTCACCATGACATTGTGTGGGGAGGACACGAGCCGGCATACCAGCCGGGCAAAATCAGGCCTTGACGTGAAGTGCACTTCACATCACACAGTTGCGCCCATGACTGCTATCGCCGAGCGCGACGCCGCCGCCGTCGCCGAAGCCCCGCCCCGCCTCTGGGGTCCCGAGTCGCGAGCCCTAGCCCTCGGCGCTCTGGCCCTGGTGACCCTCGGCGCGCTCGAGAACCGCGCGGTGAACACCGTCCTGCCCACGATGCTCGGCGAGCTCGGCAGCATCAACAGCATCGGACTGGTGAGCGCGGTACCGCTGATCACCTACATGGTGTCGATCGCGGTATCAGGCTGGTGGGCCGACCGCTCGGGCCCGCTGCCCGTGCTGTGGACCGGCGCGGGGCTGTTCGCGACCGCCCAGGTTCTCGTGGGCACCAGCATCGGCCTCCCGACCGTCGTCGTGGGGCGCCTGATCAGCGGAATGGCCGAGGGCATGCTCGACGTGTCGCTGACGGTCCTGGTGGCCGTCGCCCTGGACGAGCGGCTTCGCTCCCGGCTTGTGGCGCTGTTCACCACGGCGTGGATCCTGCCGTCGGTCGTGGGCCCGGTCCTGGTCGGAACGGTCGCGGAGCAGTTCGGCTGGCGGACCGTGTTCCTCGCGGGAGTCGCGCTCCTGGTGCCCACGATGCTGGCGCTCTGGCCGGCGATGCGGCGGGCTCGGCGCACCACCGCTGAGCCGGACGCCGACGCACCGATGCTCCGGTCGCTGCTGCCGTGGGCCGTGGTCGCTGCTGCCGCACTCGTCGCACTGAACGAGGCACCGCTGCTGCCCGGCTCGGCCGTTGTCAGGGGTGGGCTGCTCGCCGCTGCCGTTGTGGTCGTGTGGCTGGCAGCGCGCCGGCTTCTCCCCGCGGGGACCTTTGCCGTCGCCTGCGGGATCGGAGGCATGGTCGCCCTGCGGGGGCTGCTGGCTGCGGCCTTCATGGGGGTGGGCGGCTTCCTCCCGCTGGTGCTGACCGAGCTGCACGGGTACGGACCCGCCGCGGCCGGCATCAGCCTGAGCATCACGGGCGTCATGTGGTCGACTGGCTCGCACGTGCAGAGCCGTTGGGCGCGTACCCCGCGCTTCCTGCTGAGCGTGGGCTTCGGCGCACTCACCACGGGCTTGGCCGTGACCACGCTGTTGGCGTGGACCGACCTGCCGCCTGCCGCCGGGCTCGCGGGCTGGGCCGTGGCCGGCCTGGGAATCGGCATGACCTCCTCCACCCTGGCAGTCCAGGTCATGGGGCTCTCGGACGAGACCAACCAGGGCCGCAACAACGCCGGCTCGATGATGGCCGCGAGCATGGCGATGGCCGTGTTCATGGCGGGCGCCACGACCGTGATCTCGCTCGCCGAGGAGCCGTCGCGGCTCGCCCTCGGGATCATCACCACGGCTGGCGCCGCCCTCGGTCTTGCCGGTCTGGCGGCCACGCGCAGGGTCTGCGGGCTGTAGTCGCTGGAGCCCCGGCCGCGTCAGCCCGCAGCCGAGGGCTTCATCGCCGGACAGGCATCGACCGGCCCGATCGCGACCAGCTCGAAGTGCCACCACTCGTTGGCATAGGTGCGGCACAGGCCGTATGCCGTGCCGTGGGCTTGCAGCCACTGCGCGGCGCCCAGCGGCTGGACGTCGACCGCCAGGCCCTGCACGTGAGCCGAGTCCTCAGGCGGGAGAACCCACTTGGCAGCCTCGATCCGGCTGCCGTACTTCGCCACCGCGCGGTCGAAGAGGATCTGCTGGTACGCGGCGCTGCGCCAGCCGGAGCGGATCGTCATCGGGTGGCCGGCCTTGGCCGCGGCGGCCGCCGCCCTGTCATAGGCCCGGACCATCGGGGGCTGGAGGTTGGTCGTCCCGGGAACCGGGTCGTCCAGGCCGATCTTGGTCGGGGCGATCCATGGGGAGACGATCGCCACCGGTGCTGTCGTGCTCGCGGTGCGCGTGGGCGGCGTCGTGGTGCTGGCGCTGGGCTCGGCGCGACCTGTGGGGGAGCCCGATCCCGCCCCTGGCTTGACCGTCGCATCCCCGCCGCGCGCCACGGCATACCCGCTGGTCAGGACCACGACCGCAGCCAGGAGTGCGAGCGTGCGGCGCACCCGCAGTCGCAGTCGTCGACCGGCCGACACGTGCGTCTGCGTCGCGTGGACGACGGGCATCCGCGCCTCTCCCATCCGTTCCCCTTCTCCGCGAGGTGCCACCGGACGGCGTGACCAGGCGGGTGACCGGGCAGTTACCCAGGTGGCGTCACCGGGCAGTCTCCCCGCGACTGGCGGGTCGCGCACCCAGACGCGCCGAGACGGCCGCCGCGGCACGGCCGACCGCCGTCACGAGGAGCACGCGTTCGGCCGGGTCGACCTCGTCACTCCGGTAGGTCACCGCGACGCCGGCCACCGGGTGCCCGGTGTGGTCGAGCACCGCCCTAGCCACGGAGGCGAGCCCCTCGGTGACCTGACCGTCTTCTTCGGCATAGCCGCGAGTACGCACCTCCACCAGGATGCGCCGCAGGTCCGCGATGGTCGCCGGGCCGCGGCCATTGCGCTGCACGAGCACGTCCTTGTGCGGGAACAGGGCGCGTAGCTGCGCCGCCGGCAGCTCGGCCAGCATGGCCAGGCCGCTGGCGGTCAGCGTGGCCGGGAGGCGCACGCCGACGTCGCTGACCAGGAGGGGTCGGCCCGGTGCCCGCTCCTCGATGACGTAGAGGACGTCGCGTCCGTGCAGAACGGCGAGGTGTGCGTTGTGGGTGGTGATGTCGACGAGGCGGCCGAGCACCGGTCTGGCGATCCGCTGGAGGGGCGCCTGCCGCTGGTAGGCAGAGCCCAGCTCGTATGCCGCGACGCCGAGCCCGTAGCGGCGATCCTCGGCGAGGTGAGTCACGAACCCGTGGTCTCGCAGGACGGTGAGGAGGTGGTAGGTGCTGCTGCGGGGCAGGCCCAGCTCGCGGGCGATGGCAGCAGCGGGGAGCGGCTCGGTGTGCCGAGCGAGGAGCATCAGCAGCTCGAGGGCCTGGCCTGCCGCCGGCGCGTTCGCCATGGGGAAAGTGTGGCAGCGAAAGACAATTGACAGGCGCTCTCATTTGAGAGTAACTATTAAGTGATACTCACTCTCACAAAGGAGCGCTGACATGCCACGAAGGAACGGACAGCCAGTGGGCACCACACCCGACACCCGGCGCTGGTGGACGCTGGCCGCCATGGCCCTGGCCGTGCTGGCCATCGGCCTTGACCTCACCATCCTCAGCACCGCGCTGCCCACCCTCGCGCGCGACCTCCATGCCTCCACCACCGACCTCCAGTGGTTCGCGAACTCGTACACCCTCGTCCTCGCGGCCCTCATGCTGCCGGCAGGGGCGGTGTCCGACCGGGTCGGCCCGAAACCGCTCATGATCGGGGCCCTCGTGGTGTTCGGTGCCGCGTCGGTCGGCAGCGGGCTCAGCACTTCGCCGGGAATGCTCACCGGCTTCCGAGCCCTGCTGGGCCTCGGGGCAGCGTTCCTGATGCCGGTCTCGATGTCGCTCCTGACCATCGTCTTCCCTGCCGAGGAGCGCGCTCGGGCCATGGGGCTGTGGATCACCGCCAACTCCCTCGGCGTGCCGGTCGGTCCGTTGCTGGGTGGATGGATGCTGGACCACTTCCACTGGGGTTGGGTCTTCTTCATCAACGTCCCAGTGGTTCTGGTAGCCCTCGTCGCGGTGGCGATCCTGGTCCCGCGCACCCGCGGGTCGCGCGCGGTGCGGATCGACCTCCCTGGGATCGTGCTCTCGAGTGCCGCGCTCGTCCTGCTGACCTACGGCTTCATCCGCGCAGGACAGGCGGGCTGGGGATCGAGCGGCCCGTGGATCCTCATCACAGCCGGTATTGCGGTGATGGCCGGCTTCGTGTGGCAGCAGGCTCGGACCGGGTCCGGGCTGGTCGACCTCTCGCTGTTCCGGTCGCGGACGTTCACGTGGTCGACGGTGCTCCTCACCGTGACCGCCTTCGGCATGATGGGCCTGATGTTCGTCCTGCCCCAGTACTTCCAGTCCGTCCGGGGCGCAAGTGCGTTCGAGTCGGGGCTGCGGCTGCTGCCAGTCATCCTGGGCCTGGCCGTCGGCGCTCGCGTGGGGGACCGGCTCGTGACCCGGCTGGGTGGCCGCGTCGTGGCCCCCGTGGGTCTCGGCCTCATCATCGTCGCGGGGGCCCTCGGCGCGCAGACCACGGCAGCCTCCTCGTGGTGGTTCGTCCACAGCTGGGAGACCTTGGCCGGCGTCGGAATGGGCCTTGCCCTGCCGGTCTTGGTGGCCCTCGGAACGTCTGAGCTGCCCGAGAGCCGCACCGGCACCGGCTCAGCCGTGCTCCAGACTGCGCGGCAAGCGGGCGGAACGCTGGGCGTGGCCATCCTGGGGTCGGTCCTCGCGGCGGGCTACCGCTCGGGGCTCGAGGTGGGCGCGCTGCCGGGCGCGCTGGTGCGCGTGGCCCGAGACAGCGTCCAGGGGGCGATCGCCGTCGCGGACGCCGTGCACCTCCCTGCGCTTGCTGACAGTGCCAAGGCCGCATTCGTCTCCGGGATGTCCCTGACCCTGGTGGTCACCTCTCTGGTGCTCGTCCTGCCCTTTGTGGCAGGGTTCGCCTTCCTGCCTGGGCGCCGGGCCTTGGCCTCTCTCGAACCCGTCACAACCACCCGCGAGGGCGACGGCGACTCCGCCACGGGCAGCGACGGCATACCCGGGGTGGCTGCCACAATGCCGGAATGACGCAGCCGTCACCCCCACAACCCCCGCCCCCGGGCCTTCAGCCGGGGGGCGGGGGGCTGAGCCTGCGTGAGCGCAAGAAGCTCGAGACCCGGCTGGCGATACAGGACCAGGCGCTCCGGCTCTTCGTCACCCAGGGGTACGACGCAACGACCGTGGACCAGGTCGCCGAGGCTGCTGGAGTGTCGCCCGCGACCTTCTTCCGCTACTTCCCCACCAAGGAAGACGCGGTGCTCTTCGACGCCCTTGACCCGGTGATGATTGAGATCCTGATGGCGCAGCCGGCGTCGATGCGCCCGCTCGCGGCACTGCGGGGCACCCTGACCCAGATGCTCGAGCAGATCTCGCCGGAGCAGAAGGACCGCGAGCTGATCCGGCAGCGGCTGGTGGGCAGCGTGCCCGAGCTGCGGGCCCGCCAGCTCGACGAGATGGCCAAGGGCATCGAGCTGCTGGCGGACGCGATGGCTGACCGCGAAGGGCTGGAGCGGGGGCATCCGCGATCCCGGGCCTGGGCCGGCGCGGTCGTGGGCGTGGTCATGGCGCTGTACCTCGCCGACCCGTCATCGAGCTTCATCGACCAGCTCGACGGTGCCCTCGGCCTGCTCGAGGAGGGCCTGTTCTGAGCGGGCCACGCTGATTCTGAGGTCGCCGCGCTGATTCCGCGCGCCACGCTGAATCCGGGCTCGCCGCGCTGATTCCGAGCTCGTTGACCTGGACAGCCAGGGGCGGCGGCGGTGCCGATGAACTAGGGCAGCCAGCGGTAGCGGCGCTCGGGCCTGCCGGTGCTGCCGTAGCGGAGGGAGACCTCGGCGTTGCCGATGGTGACGAAGTGTTCGAGGTAGCGGCGCGCGCTCACCCGGGACACGCCGATCGCCTCTGCGCACTCGCTGGCGGACAGGGTGCCGTCGGGCTGTGCGCTCTGGCGCAGGGCCTGCTCCGCCAGCTGCGCGGTCTCCAGGCTCATGCCCTTGGGCAGGTCCACCAGGGCCCGGGGAGCGGTTCGGCGCCCGAGCACCCGGTCGATATCGCCCTGGCCCGCCACCTGGGCGTCCTGGAGCAGCTCGCGGCCGGCGGCATACTCCTCCAGTCGAGTCCGGAGGTCCCCGAAAGCGAAGGGCTTGAGCAGGTAGTCCACGACGCCGTGGCGCAGCGCTGCGCGCACGGAGTCGATCTCCTTGGCGGCGGTGATCACCATGACGTCACAGGTGTGCCCCTCGGCCCTGAGCCGGGCCACGACGTCGAGGCCGAAGATGTCGGGGAGGTAGAGGTCCAGGAGGACGAGGTCGGGCGCCTTGCGGGCAACCGCCGCCAGTGCATCGGCGCCGGTGTGGGCGCTGCCGACGACCTCGAACCCCTCGACCCGCTCGACGAAGCCCTGGTGGATGCGCGCCACCATGAAGTCGTCGTCGACGACGAGGACCCGGATCACCGGGCCGGCCCCGCGGACGTCGGCGCGGAGGTCGCCGCGGGAGTCGGGTCGGTGGTCGGGGCGGAGGTCGAGTCAGTGGTCGGGGCGGAGGTCGAGTCAGTGGTCGGGTCGGAGGTCGAGTCGGGAGTCAGGCCCGCGGCCGGGCCCGCCGGCGGGTCTGGCTCGGCGTCGGCTCCAACTAGGGTGGACACGCCGAGCCGTGCGCTGAACCGGGCGCCGTCGTCGGTATTGGTCAGCACCACCTCACCACCGCGCCGCTGGCAGATCAGCCGGGTGAGGGCCAGGCCGATGCCGCGCTCGCCGGCCGTGGCCGCCTTGGTCGTGAACCCGTGGGCGAACACCTCGCGCGCGAGCTCGGGGGCCACTCCGGGGCCGGAGTCGCTGACCGAGATCTCGACGCTGGAGGCATCCTGGCGCAGCTCGACCTCGACCCAGGCCTGCCGCGAGTCCGGATCACCGGTTCGCGCAACGTCCCGAGCAGCCGCGTCCCGCGCGCCGGCGTCCCGAGCAACCGCGTCCCGAGCAGCGGCGTCCCGGGGGGCCGCGTCCCGCGCGGCCTCGACGGCGGCGTCGATGGCGTTGTCGACGAGGTTGCCGAGAACCGCTGCCACGTCGGCCGAGTCATGAGGGGCCAGCCGCCAGAGGGACGAGGCGTCAGAGAGGCGCAGGACGACTCGGCGCTCGGCAGCCTGGGAGGCCTTGGCCATGACGAGGGCGGCCACCGCAGGGTCGTGCAGGCGCCGGGTGACCGAGGTGTCCAGCGAGGCGCGGTCCCGGCTCAGCGTGTCGACGTAGCGCACGACCTCGTCGTAGTCGCCGAGCTGGATCAGGCCCGAGATGGTGTGGAGCTGGTTGGCGAACTCGTGCGCCTGCGCGCGCAGCAGCTCGGTCGAGCTGCGGAAGGCGCCGATCTCGCGCTCGAGGTCGGCGAGCTCGGTGCGGTCCCGGAGGGTGGTCACGCTGCCGAGCTCGCGGCCGTCCTTGGTCACCCGCATGCGGTTCATCACCAGGACGTGGCCCCGCCGGATCACGACCTCGTCACGCGCGGCCGCATCGGCCTGGCTGTCGGCGCCCCCGTCGCCCCTGCCCGTGAGCACGTCGTAGAGCCGGCCCCCGACCCTCAGGTCCCGCAGGCTGGTGCCGACACTGTGCTCCGGCAGGTCCAGCAGCCGGCGCGCCACGTCGTTGACGAGCGTCACGCGATCGGACGGGTCGAGCGCAATCACCCCCTCGGCGATGCCGTAGAGCAACGCCTCACGGTGCTCCGCCAGACCGGTGATCTCGTGGGGCTCCAGGCCAAGGGTCTGCCGCTTGATCCGCCGGGCGAGCAGCCACGAGCCCAGCAGGCCGATGGCCAGGGCGATGCTGAGATAGGTCAGCAGGTAGGACGAGGCGCCAGCGAGGCGCTCCCAGACCGACGGGAAGTCCTCGGCCACCATGACCGTGCCCAGGTGGTCGCCCACATGCTGGTCCGCCACGCTCAGCACGGGGACCTGGGCGACGAGCTGCCTGGCTCCGCCGAGCTCCAGGACGCCCTGCCACGACGCGCCCTGCGCCACCTGCGGAGCCCCCAGGGGCAGCGCCTCGTCCTCGAGTGAGGGGATCGTGGAGACTCGAACGCGCTCGCTGGTGTCGGCGATGGTGACATCGCTGACCCGGGACTGGGTGACCACGGTCTGGGCCAGCGTCGCCAAGCCGGTGCGCAGCTCCGGCACTGCGAGGTTGTTGCGCACCAGCGGGTTGATCGCCAGCTGCTCGGCGAGGGCCGCGATGCGCCGGCCCTCGACGCGGGTGAAGGTCGCCTGCGACTGGGCCAGCGAGAGCGCACCGACCGCCACGAGGACGGCAACGATGATGGCCAGCTGGAGCACGAGCATCTGCCCCGCCAGCGTCGGGCGGCGCAGCCCTGGCATGACCACTATGAACTCAACCTTCACTGCTGACACAAGCGCGACCTCTGCGCCCCGCTCGGGCCACGATCATGCCGCTCCCCTCCCAGAACGCGAAAGAGGTCTCCACGATGAGAACCCGCTTCACCGCCCTCGTCGGCACCGCGATGGCCGCGGCAGTGCTCGCGGTCAGCGCCTGTGGCGCGACCGCCGACAAGAGCTCGGCCGACAGCGGCGACAGCAGCGCTGCGAAGCCACTGTCCGGGCTGCGGTACATGGTCCCCAACTCGGCCGGCAGCGGCTACGACACCACCGCGCGCACCGCGGCACAGGTCATGGAGACGCAGAAGATCGCCAACGGCATACAGGTCTTCAACCTCCCCGGCGCCGGCGGCACCGTCGGACTCCAGCGGGTCGTGAACGAGAAGGGCAACGGCAAGCTGGCCATGCAGATGGGTCTGGGCGTCGTGGGCGCCGCCTACACGCAGAAGTCCAAGGCGACGCTCGCGGAGACCACCCCGATCGCCAAGCTGATCGAGGAGGCCGGCGCCATCGTCGTCCCGAAGGACTCGCCCTACCAGGACATCAACCAGCTGGTCGCGGCGTGGAAGAAGAACCCCAAGGGCCTCACGGTCGGCGGTGGCTCCTCGCCGGGCGGACCCGACCACCTGTTGCCGATGCAGCTGGCCAAGACGCTCGGCATCGACCCCAAGCAGGTCAACTTCGTCTCCTACGACGGTGGCGGTGAGCTACTCCCCGCGCTGCTGGGCAACAAGATCGCCTTCGGCGCCAGCGGCTTCGGCGAGTTCCTCGAGCAGGTCGAGAAGGGCGACGTGCGCGTGCTTGCGGTGACCAGCGAGGCCCCGATTCCTGCGCTCAAGGACGCCCCCACCCTGAAGTCCAAGGGGATCGACCTGGTCTTCACCAACTGGCGCGGCGTCGTTGCGCCGCCCGGCATCTCCGCCGCTGACAAGACCGCCCTCGTCAAGGCCTTCACTGCCATGCACGACTCCCAGGCGTGGAAGGACGAGATGGCCAAGAAGGGCTGGACCGACGCGTTCCAGACCGGGGACGAGTTCGGCAGCTTCCTCAAGCAGCAGGACCAGGCCGTGGCCGACATCCTGACCCAGCTCGGGTTGGCATGAGCCACCAGGTCACCGACCAGGCCGGCGCTCGGACCACCCCGGTCCGGGGCGGGGACCGCGCACAGTACGCACTGTGCGCGGGCCTCGCCCTGCTGGGCGGCCTGGTCCTGCTCGACGCCAGCCGGATCGGCCATGCCGTGAGCAGCAACGACCCGGTGGGTCCGCGGCCGGTGCCCGTTCTCCTGGGGGCCGCCCTGCTGGTGGTGTCGGTGCTGTATGCCGTGGATGTCGCCCGGGGCGGGCTCGGCCAGGCCGAGGAGGGTGAGGACGTCGACCTCACCACCGCGATCGACTGGCGCACCATCGGCCTGCTGCTCGCCGCCTTCGTGCTCAATGCACTGTTGATCGAGCCGCTGGGCTGGGTGATCAGCGGATCGATTCTGTTCTGGGGGTCGGCGTTCGCCCTCGGCAACCGCCACCATGTGCGCGGACTGGTCTTCGGCGTTGCTATGTCGCTCGCGACCTTCTACACGTTCGCCATCGGACTGGGCGTGAACCTGCCGGCCGGCATACTCCAGGGGATCCTCTGATGGACAACCTGACCCACCTCGTCGAGGGCTTCGGGCACGTCATCACGCCGCTCAACCTGCTCATCGCCCTGCTGGGTGTGACGGTCGGCACCGCCGTGGGCGTCCTTCCCGGCATCGGGCCGGCCATGACCGTCGCCCTGCTCCTGCCGATCACCTACGGCCTCGAGGTCACCCAGGCGATGATCCTGTTCGCCGCGATCTTCTACGGCGGCATGTACGGCGGCTCGACGACGTCGATCCTGCTCAACACCCCCGGTGAGTCGTCGTCGGTGGTCACGGCGATCGAGGGCAACAAGATGGCCAAGGCCGGCCGGGCAGCGCAGGCTCTGGCCACCTCCGCCATCGGGTCCTTCATCGCCGGCACGATCGGCACCCTCCTGATCGTCTTCACGATGCCGCAGGTGGTGAGCTTCGCGATCAGCCTCGGCGCGCCGGAGTACTTCTCGATCATCATCGTGGCGTTCGTGGGCGTCAGCGCCGTGCTCGGGTCGTCTCGGCTGCGCGGGCTCACGTCGCTGCTGGTGGGCCTCACCATCGGGGTCATCGGCATCGACTTCGTCACCGGCCAGCAGCGGCTGACCTTCGGTGTGCCGCAGCTGGCCGACGGCATCGACGTGGTCGTGGTCGCCGTGGGCATCTTCGCCGTCGGCGAGGCGCTGTGGGTGGCGGCGCACCTGCGCCGCAAGGCGGCCGAGGTGATCCCGGTCGGACGGCCCTGGATGGGCCGCGAGGACTGGCGCCGCTCGTGGCGGCCCTGGCTGCGCGGCACCGCGCTCGGCTTCCCGTTCGGGGCGCTGCCGGCAGGTGGCGCGGAGATCCCGACGTTCCTGTCGTACATGACCGAGCGACGCCTTTCGAAGCACCCCGAAGAGTTCGGCAGTGGCGCGATCGAGGGGGTGGCAGGCCCGGAGGCGGCGAACAACGCCTCGGCTGCAGGCACGCTGGTGCCGATGCTCGCGCTCGGCCTCCCGACCAACGCGACCGCGGCCATCATGCTGGCGGCACTGACCAGCTACGGCCTCGAGCCCGGTCCGCTGCTGATCGAGAAGCAGCCGGTCCTCGTATGGGGCCTCATCGCGAGCCTGTTCATCGGCAACACCATGCTGCTGCTGCTCAACCTGCCCCTTGCCCCCGCCTGGGCGAAGCTGCTGCAGATCCCGCGGCCCTACCTCTACGCGGGGATCCTCTTCTTCGCGTCCATGGGGGCGTATGCCGTGAACAGCCAGGCCTTCGACCTCTTCCTCCTCCTGGGGCTGGGTCTGGTCGGATTCACGATGCGCCGCTTCGGTCTGCCGGTGCTGCCCCTCATCGTCGGGGTCATCCTGGGGCCGCTCGCCGAGAAGCAGGGCCGCCGGTCCCTGCAGCTCTCGGGCGGCGACCTCTCCGGCCTCATCGGCAACTGGGTGTCGTGGGTTGCCTACGGCATCGTGCTCCTTGTGCTCGTGTGGCCTCTGGTGGCGCGGGTACTCCGCAGGCGCAAGGACACCCACGTCGACGAGGAGGTCTCGGCATGACCGTGCTGACCGGCTACATCCCGACCGCACAGGGGGAAGCCGCGCTCCGTGCCGGTGTCGAGGAGGCCCAGCGCCGGTCGGAGCCCCTGCTCGTGGTGAACATGGCACGCGACGACGTCCTGGCCGATCCGCACCTGGCCGGAAAGGCCGGCATCGCGCGGATCGAGCGGGACCTCGCCGAGCTCCTGGCGCCGAGCGGCCTCTCGTTCGAGGTGCGCCAGGTCCTCGAGGGCTCGGATGCTGCGGACGTGCTGATCGAGACCGCCGCCACGGAGCAGGTCTCGGTGCTGGTCATCGGCCTGCGCCACCGCAGCCCGGTCGGGAAGCTCCTGCTGGGCTCGGCCGCCCAGCGGATCCTGCTGGACGCGCCCTGCCCGGTGCTCGCGGTCAAGGCGGACTGAGCCGACAGAGCCGACGGCAGCCCAGCCGACAGCCACGCGAGAGTCGCGCGGCAGTTGGGCAGCAGTAGGCCGGCGGGCGGGCTCAGGCGGCGTGCAGTCGCGGAGTGCTGCTCCCCAGCGCCGGATACCCCTGTCTCACACCCGAGACGGTATGCCGTGCGCGCGAGGCTCGCGCACGGCATACCTCGGCTGCAATGGAGGGATGACGCAGACCGCCACCTCCACGCCGACGGTGACCGTCGGCCTCGGCCCGGTGTCCTTCGAGGATGTCGTCGCCGTCGCGCGCCGCGGCGCGCCAGTCGAGATCTCGCCGGAGTCGCTCGCCGAGGTGCGCCGCACCCGGGCGGTCGTCGAAGCCCTGGCCGACGACACCGAGGCGCACTACGGCGTCTCGACCGGTTTCGGGGCCCTGGCGACCCGGCACATACCGGTCGAGCTGCGTGCCCAGCTGCAGCGGAGCCTGGTGCGCTCGCACGCGGCCGGTTCGGGACCGGAGGTCGAGCGCGAGGTGGTCCGCGCGCTGATGCTGCTGCGCATCTCCACGCTTGCGACCGGGCGCACCGGCATCCGGGAGGAGACGCTCGCCACCTACGTCGCGATGCTCAACGCGGGCATCACCCCGGTGGTGCACGAGTACGGCTCCCTGGGGTGCTCCGGGGACCTCGCACCCCTCGCGCACTGTGCGCTCGCGCTCATGGGGGAGGGCGTGGTGCGGAACGCAGCCGGGGAGCGCATGGACACCGCGCAGGCCTTCGCAGCCGCGGGGATCGCTCCCGTCGAGCTTCGCGAGAAGGAGGGCCTCGCCCTCATCAACGGCACCGACGGCATGCTCGGCCAGCTGGTCCTCGCGATCGCCGACCTGCGGTACCTGCTGAAGGTCGCCGACATCACGGCGGCGATGAGTGTCGAGGGACAGCTCGGGACCGACGACGTCTTCGCGGCGGACCTGCACGCCCTGCGGCCCCAGCCGGGTCAGGCGCGATCGGCCGAGAACCTGCGAAACCTCATGCACGACAGCGGGATCCGGGAGAGCCATCGCACCGACGACTGCACCCGGGTCCAGGACGCATACTCCCTGCGCTGCTCGCCGCAGGTAGCGGGCGCGGTCCGTGACACGGTGGAGTATGCCACGCACGTCGCCGCCAACGAGCTGGCCTCGGCGATCGACAACCCGGTGGTCACGCTCGACGGCCGGGTCGAGTCGAACGGCAACTTCCACGGGGCGCCGGTGGCCTACGTCCTGGACTTCCTCGCGATCGTGACGGCCGACCTGGCCTCGATCTCGGAGCGGCGCACCGACCGGTTCCTGGACGTGGCCCGGAACCACGGGCTGAACGCGTTCCTCGCCGACGATCCGGGGGTGGACTCGGGGCACATGATCGCGCAGTACACCCAGGCGGCGATCGTCTCGGAGCTGAAGCGGCTCGCCGCGCCGGCGTCGGTCGACTCGATCCCGAGCAGCGCGATGCAGGAGGACCACGTCTCGATGGGCTGGTCCGCCGCGCGGAAGCTGCGCCGCTCGATCGACGGGCTGACCCGCGTGCTGGCGATCGAGCTGCTGACCGCTGCCCGGGCCATCGACCTGCGCGCGCCGCTGACCCCTGCACCGGCCACGGGAGCGGTCCTGGCCGCACTGCGCAGGGCCGGCGCCCCGAGCCCCGGGCCCGACCGGTTCCTTGCCCCCGAGATCGAGCTTGCGGTGCAGCTGGTCGCCTCCGGCGGTGCAGTCGCGGCGGCAGAGTCCGTGACCGGGCCGCTGCTCTGACGCCGTGGCGAGGCCTTAGGCCGCTGAGTCTCAGATCTGAGACACAGCAACGAGTGCGCGCCACCCAGATCCGAGGGCCACGCGGTCCAATGGATGGTGAGCACACGGCATACCCAAAGGTCTTGAAGGAGAACGACATGGAAGGCGCACGTCCGGTCCGCGCCCCGCGCGGCACCCAGCTCACCGCCCGGCACTGGGGGGCCGAGGCCCCGCTGCGGATGCTGATGAACAACCTCGACCCGGAGGTCGCGGAGCGACCCGACGACCTGGTGGTCTACGGGGGCACCGGGCGGGCGGCGCGCGACTGGAAGTCGTTCGACGCCATGGTGCGGACCCTCACGACCCTCAGGCAGGACGAGACCATGCTCGTCCAGTCGGGCCGGCCAGTGGGGGTCATGCAGACCCACGAGTGGGCCCCGCGCGTGCTGATCGCCAACTCCAACCTCGTCGGCGACTGGGCGAACTGGCCCGAGTTCCGGCGGCTCGAGCATCTCGGGCTCACGATGTACGGCCAGATGACCGCCGGTTCGTGGATCTACATCGGGACGCAGGGCATCGTGCAGGGCACGTACGAGACGTTCGCCGCAGTGGCTGAGAAGCGCTTCGGTGGCACTCTCGCCGGCACCCTCACCCTCACCGGCGGCTGCGGCGGCATGGGCGGTGCCCAGCCCCTGGCCGTGACCCTCAACGAGGGCGTATGCCTGATCGTCGACGTCGACCCCGCCCGTCTGCACCGGCGGGTCGAGCACCGCTACCTCGACGAGATCGCGGGGTCGCTCGACGAGGCGGTGGAGAAGGCGCTGCGGGCCAAGGAGGAACGGCGGGCCTGGTCCATCGGGGTCGTTGGCAACGCGGCCGAGGTCTTCCCCGAGCTCCTGCGCCGGGGTGTGCCGATCGACATCGTGACCGACCAGACCTCGGCCCACGACCCGCTGTCCTACCTGCCCCTGGGTGTGGCGCTCGAGGACTGGCACGAGTACGCGGAGGCCAAGCCGGAGGAGTTCACCGACCGGGCGCGGGCGTCGATGGCCAAGCACGTGCAGGCGATGGTCGAGTTCCAGGACGGGGGCGCCGAGGTCTTCGACTACGGCAACTCGATCCGCGACGAGGCTCGGCTGGGCGGTTATGAGCGCGCGTTCGAGTTCCCCGGGTTCGTCCCGGCCTACATCCGGCCGCTGTTCTGCGAGGGCAAGGGCCCGTTCCGCTGGGCGGCGCTCTCGGGCGACCCCAAGGACATTGCGGCGACCGACCGCGCGGTGCTCGACCTCTTCCCGGACAACGACCGGCTGCACAAGTGGATCCGGGGGGCGCAGGAGCGCATCGCCTTCCAAGGGCTGCCGGCCCGAATCTGCTGGCTCGGCTACGGCGAGCGGGACAAGGCGGGCCTGGCGTTCAACGAGCTCGTTCGATCCGGCGAGGTCGGCGCGCCCATCGTCATCGGTCGCGACCACCTCGACGCGGGTTCGGTGGCGAGTCCCTACCGCGAGACCGAGGCCATGCTGGACGGGTCCGACGCGATCGCCGACTGGCCACTGCTGAACGCCCTGGTCAACACCGCCTCGGGTGCCTCCTGGGTGTCGATCCACCACGGTGGCGGCGTCGGCATCGGCCGGTCGATCCACGCCGGCCAGGTGTCCGTCGCCGACGGCACGGACCTGGCGGCGCAGAAGCTCGCCCGCGTCCTCACCAACGACCCGGGCATGGGCGTGATCCGCCACGTCGACGCGGGATACGAGATCGCCGAGCGGGTCGCCGCCGAGCGCGGGGTCCGGGTCCCGATGCGCGAGTCCTGATCCTGCCGCCTCGGAGCAGCCGCTGCGGTGGCCCGGTGGGCGGTCAGCCGTGGCCCGGTGGACGGTCAGCCGGCGGCGGGCTCGGTGACGTCGGCGACCTCGGCCGCCAGGGCCTGCACCACGTCGTCGCCGTATGCCGTGGCGGCGACACCGTGGGCGCCAGCACCGATCGAGACGGCCCGGCCCGGGATGGTGGCGTCGGCGATGACCGGCCAGGCGCGGATCGACCCGAAGGGCGTGATGGTCCCGCGCTCGTAGCCGGTGACCTCCCGGGCGGTTGTCGCGTCGGGCATCGAGAGCCGGCTGACCCCGAGGTGGGCGCGCAGCTTCGGCCAGGAGATCTCCCGGTCGCCTGGGACCAGGACGAACAGGAAGTCGTCGTCGGCGCGCCGGACCACCAGCGTCTTGATGATGTCGCGGGGCTCCACGCCGCGAGCAGCAGCGGCCTCCGCGAGGGAGCTGACCCGCCCGTGCCGGGTGATGGTGTGCTCGATCCTGCTGGCCCGCAAAGCCGCCGCAGCCCGGGTGGCGCCATCGGTGGCGGCTGGCGCGACCAACGGCGCGGCGTTCGGCACAGCTTCCGGCACGGCATCCGGCACGGCACCCGGCACCACTATCGCCTCCTCGGATCGGCCCTTCTCCCCGCCAGCGCCGCCCGCCATGTCGGCAGGATCAGGGGCAGACTCGGGCACCTCCGGGCTCATGCGCCCACTGTAGGAGTCCCCGGAGAGCGGGTGTTGGCTCGCTGGCTTCTGGGCCGGCCTTCCCTGCGGCGGGGCGGTGGGGCGGTCGACCCGCGGACCACGAGGGACAGGGGCAGCAGCACCGAACGGGGGTGTCGCTCCGGCTCCTCGATGGTCTCGAGGAGCATCCGGGCCGACTCGGCGCCGATCTCGTAATGGGGCACTCGCACAGTCGTCAGAGGGGGTGCCAGCTTGTCGAGGAACGGCATGTCGTTGAACCCGACCACGCTGACGTCCCGAGGGCACGAGATGCCCCGTTCGGCGAAGACGTCGTAGCACCCGAGCGCGATGAGGTCGTTGCCCGCCACCACGGCGGTGAACTCTGTGCCGCGGTCGAGCAGTGTGCGCAGGGCGGTGGCACCCTGGGCCTCGGTCCAGTAGTCACAGCCGATCACCAGGGCGGGGTCGTCGTCGAGGCCATGGTCGCGGACAGCGTGCCGGAAGGCGCGCGACCGGACGACTCCGGTGGACGTGGTGTCGGGCCCCGCGAGGTGAGCGATCCGGTGGTGGCCGAGGGAGGCGAGGTGTTGGACCGCCAGCGCTACCCCGGTGGCGTCGTCGGCAGTCACCGACGGGATCTCGACCCCGTCCAGCCGGCGGTTGACCAGCACCATCCGCACGCCCTGGTCGTGAAGCTTCTTCAGGAGCGGGTGCTCGAGACGGGCCGTGGCCACGATGAGCCCCTCGACCTGGCGGGATCGGAGCGACTCGACCTGGGCGCGCTCTCGCTCGGGGTCGTTGTCGGTGTTGACGATCCACGCGCTGTAGCCGGCAGGGCCCAGAACGTCCTCGATTCCGCGGACGATCGGGGGAAAGAGCGGGTTCGTGAGGTCCGGGATCACCAGCCCGATCGTTGCCGACCTCGCGGTCTTGAGGCTGCGAGCGATCGGGTTGGGTTGATACCCAAGGGTTTCCGCTGCACGGAGAACGCGCCTGGCAGTATCGGAGTTGACCAGCCGGCGGGTCCGCGGGTTCAGTGCGCGAGACGCAGTCGCGGCATGCACTCCTGCCATCTCCGCGACGTCGCGAAGCGTCGGCGTCTGCACAGCCGAGATCCTAGTGTCGGCCGCCGAGCTGGACTCGCGGTTCGTCCGACTCACGTCGCCTCCTGCTCTGGCCGACGCCAGGACGCCCGCCCCCAGGTGGCCAATGCTCCCAGCGGGAGCGTGACCGCCGCAGCCACTGCGAACACCGCGCCGTAGCGGTTCGCCTCGGCCGGACCCGCGACGGCCAGGGCGGCCACCGCACTGCCCACGAACAGCGACCCAGCGAACAGCGAGACCACCGTGGCTCTGGCGGAGGGCAACACCTCGGTCGCCCACGTCTGCAGGGAGGAGTGCATGGCCGCCCAGGCAAGGCCGACCATGATCGCCACGACCACGGCCATGGCCGGGGCCCGGGAGATCGCCAGGAGGGCGCAGCCGGCGAGCGCAGCCACCGCTCCGAGAGCGATGAGCCGAGCTGGGTGGAGCCGACGCGACAGCCGGCCGACGACCGGAGCGAAGCCGAGCACGGCCAGGCCGTACGTCGCCGTCACCGCCCCAGCCACACCTGCGCTCGCCCCCGATGCCTCCACGGCCGGGGGAAGCAGGGTCAGGACGCCGAGCAGCACGGCGCCCTCGAGGAATGCCAGGAGCAGAACCAGGCGGGCTGGGCCAGACCTCCCAACGGCAACCAGCGGCGTGAACAGCCGGGCGTGCACGCGGGTCCGCGGTGGCTCGGCGAGGTGTCGCAGCCCGAGGGCGAGCCCCAGGGCGGCGAGACCGGTCAGGACGAACGCCACGCGCCAGGTCAGATGCTGGGCCACCATCCCGGCTCCCACGGAGGCGATGGCCGTCCCGAGGGCCACCCCCACCATGAGGTCGGCCACCTCCTGCTGCCGCCGGCCGGATGGCACGGTGTCGCCCAGGTAGATCAGGCTGGCGGGGATGGCTGCGCTGAAGCAGCCACCAGCGACGCCCCGCGCAATCCCCAGCCCGAGGGGTGAGGCCATGAGCGCGGCGACCGTCGTGGCGATCGCCGCCAGCACCAGCGTGACCCGCATCGTCCGGACCAGCCCCAGGTGGTCGGAGACGATCCCCCAGATCGGCTGCATCAGGCCGTACGCCAGGAAGTACGCACCTGCGGCTTGCACGACCTGGGTCAGCGGGGCACCCAGGTCCCGCGCTATGGCGATCAACATGGGTGGCATCGCGAAGCGGTCCAGCGTGCTCACGAGCGCGGTGAGCTGCAGCAGCCGCAGTGGGGGAAGGTGGGTGGTGGACGGGGACAGGGCTCGGGTGCCGGTCATCGCGCGATGCCCTTCACCTTTCCGGCTCGTATGCCGGTGTGGCGCGGGCGGCGACGAGACCGGACGACGGGTCAAGGGCAGGGGCCAACAGGTCGACGCCGTCAGCCACGCACGGCGCGTACCGGCGGCGCAGCTCGACCAGGGTGGTCAAGGATGCGAGGTCGACTGCACCGTCTGGGACCAGGCCCTCGTCCTGGCTCTTGAGCCGTTCGACGTAGCGCGCCGCCTGCTCCCCGGAGAGATCGAGCGCCTTCTGCGCCTCGCGCTGGGCCATGGCGTCGAGCTCACCGCCACTGATGCGCCGAGCGGTGGCCGTCAGTGCGTGGGCCAGTGCCCAGGCGGCGGGCGACGGCGCCCGGGCCGCCGCCAGCACGGTGCCGAGGTAAGGCGCACACACGTCGACCAAGCGCGCCAGTCGCAGGCACCCGGCATACTCCGCCTTGAGCTCGTTCCCGGCGTTGAGCATGGTGGCCGCGCAGTCGCCCGAGAGCAGGGCCCCGAGCCGCCGCGGCGTCGAGCCCAGGGCCATGACCTCGTACTCGCCTCTCGCCAGCCCGAGGTGCTCGGCGAGCGCGTACATGCCGAACGCGAACCCGGAGGTGGGCACGTCGACTCCCCAGCGCGCATCCCGGAGGTTCGACGCCGAGGCTCCGGGGCGGGCGTAGAGCCCCAGCCCGAGACCGCGGTCGACGGCGGTCAAGATGGCCACGTCGGCGGTGGCACCCAGTGGGTTGTCCGGGCAGTAGCGGTAGGCAAGGACGTTGTCCGGGCTGGTGAGCGCGACATCCAGGTCGCCCTGCAGCAGCGACCGGAACTGCGCCGGCGAGGAGGCGACCGGCACCTCTGTGACGGCGAGGCCGTCCTCCTCCAGGCGGCCGGTGCGCTCCGCCACGCGCAGGAGGACCGAGGGGCTGAAGACGCCCACGACCAGCCTCGTGCTCACGGTGCCTCCGACGGGTGGGTCGACAACGGACGACTGCCTTGGCACTGTACCCGCACTCGATTGCAGTGGAGGGGTTCGTCGCGGCCTGGCACCCTTGACAGTCCTCTGACAGCACAGCATGATCCTGTGCCAGCAATCGATTGCGGTTCCCCTGCCGCAGTCGCCTCAATGAGGAGGTCCCATGGCTACACGGCCGCTCGGCGTCACCCCCACCGCTGACCGGTACCACTCGGCAGGCCGGAGACGGCGCCGGGCTTGGAGCCTGACGGCCCTTGCGGCGGTCGTCGCACTCGGTGTGACCGCTTGTGGCGAGAAGCCGTCGGAGACGGCGGCGAAGTCGACCAAGCCCATCGTGATCGGCATCTCGCTCCCACTGACCGGAGACTTCTCGCAGCCCGGCGGCGAGGCCAAACGCGGCTACGAGGTGTGGCAGAAGATGGTCAACGCCAAGGGCGGGCTGCTGGGCCGCAAGGTCGAGCTCAAGATCACCGACGATGCCAGCAACCAGGACACGATCGTCGCCGACTACACCAAGCTCATCACCCAGGACAAGGTCGACCTGCTCCTGGGCACGTTCTCGTCGCTGCTCAACTACCCCGCGTCGGCCGTGGCGGAGAAGAACGGCATGGTGTTCGTCGAGCCGGCTGGTGGCGCGCCCAAGATGTTCCAGCGCGGCTTCAAGAACCTGTTCTTCGCCCAGCCCGCGACGGCGCCCCACCAGGCGGACGTCTTCGTGGACGTCATCAAGGGCATGCCCGAGGCCGAGCGGCCGAAGACCGCCGCCTACCCGACCCAGGACGACCCGTTCGCCGCCCCGGTCATCCAGTCGATGCAGAAGCAGCTGGAGGCACTCGGCGTCAAGACCGTGTTCAGCAAGGTCTACCCGCCCGACACGACGAACTTCCAGACCATCGCAAGCCAGCTCGCCAGCAAGAAGCCCGACCTCATCGCCCAGGGCGCGGTCTTCGAGGACGGCGTGGGCCTGGTCCGCTCGCTCAAGCAGCTGAACTACTCGCCCAAGATGCTGTTCCAGACCTCGGCGCCGAGCAACGCCGGCCAGTACAGCGATGCCGTCGGCACGGCGAACACCGAGGGTGTCTTCTACACCGTCAGCTGGAACGAGAAGGCGACCACGCCGCTGAATGCCGACTTCGTCGCGGCCTACAAGTCTGCGTATGCCGGCGCCGACCCTGCGGAGGACGCCGCCGATGCCTTCGCCGCGGCTCAGGTGCTGCAGGCGGGAGTCACGGCGGTCAAGGCGATCGACCAGGCGAAGATTCGCGACTGGCTGCATGCCAACGAGGTGCAGACCATCCTCGGACCGCTGTCGTGGGAGCAGACTGGTGAGCCGAAGGGCAAGTTCATGCTCGCGCAGTGGCAGTCCGGCGTCGTCCAGGTGGTCGCCCCCGCCGACCTCGCCACGACCAAGAACATCGTCAATCCCAAGCCCGGCTGGAAGTGATCTCGCTGGGTGCGGCCGGACGGTCCGGCCGCACCCACAGCCGCCCCACCGAGCGCGACCGGCCTGGGCCGGTCAAACCACGAACCGGGTGACCAGAGGAGCTTCTCCGGATGACACAGCTGGTGCAGGCGCTCGCGCTGGGACTGCTCATCGGGGGGGTCTACGCCTTGATGGCGTCCGGCCTGACCCTGATCTTCGGGGTCATGCACATCATCAACATCGCCCAGGGCGCCTTCCTGGTCCTGGTGGCCATGGTGACCTGGTGGCTGTGGCGCGCGACCGGGATCGACCCCATCCTCGCCTCGGTGGTCACGACCCCTCTGATGTTCGGTTTCGGGTGGGTGGTCTACCGACTGCTCATCTCGCGGATCCGGGGCCAGTCGCCCTCGATGTCGGTGCTCCTCACGTTCGGCCTCGCCCTCCTGATCGAGGGCGTCCTCAACGTGGTGGCGGGCAACAAGTTCAAGTCCGCCGCCCCCTCCTACTTCGAGGAGTCGTTCCGGCTCGGCTCCATCTCGCTGCCCAAGACCCAGGTCTACGGCTTCCTGGCCGCGGTGAGTGTGCTCGCGGTCATGTATGCCGTGCTGACCCGGACCTGGACCGGCAGGGCCATCCGGGCCTCCTCCCAGAACCCCTCCGGAGCGGCGTTGGTCGGCGTCGGCGCGGCCAGCACGGCGGCGCTGGCCTTCGCGATCGGGAGCGCCACGACCGGCGTGGGCGGCTCCATCCTCTCGGTTCTCTACCCCTTCTTCCCGGCCTCGCACTACGACTGGATCTCACGGGTGCTGGGCATCGTCGTGCTCGGCGGCATGGGCAGTCTCCCTGGCGCCATGGTCGGCGCCCTGGTCCTGGGCCTCGCGGAGACCCTGACGGCGACCTACATCTCCCTCCAGTGGTCGACGCTGGTGTTCTATCTGGTCATCATGCTGGTGCTGCTCTTCCGCCCACAGGGCATCTTCGGCGCGAAGCTGCGCGAGGACGCCGCGTGACCCGGCTCCGCGGCATACCGCGTTCGCGCCTGGTGGTGTGGGCCGCCCTACTGGCCCTGCTGCTCTACCCGGTGGTCAACCCGTGGCAGCCGTATCCCCAGGGGGTGATGCTGCTCGGCTTCATGCTCGCCGTCGAGGCCTCCAGCTGGAACATCATCTCCGGGTATGCCGGGTACATCTCCCTGGGCCACAGCATGTTCCTCGGGCTCGGCTCCTACACGGCTGCGATCCTGGCCCTGCAGCTCGGCGTCAACCCGCTGTGGCTGGCCCCGCTCGGCGGCGTCACGGCGGTGGTGGTCGCCCTGCTGATCGGCTCGGTCGTGCTCCGCACCAGAGGGCATGCCTTCGTGATCATCACGATCGCCATGCTGCTGGCGGCGCAGATCTTCGCCGTGAACTTCAAGAGCCTCACCCACGGGTCCGACGGCATCACGCTGGAGCTGCCGTTCTGGAGCCGGGACTACCAGAACATCCCCTTCTACTACCTGTTCCTGGGCCTCCTGGTGCTCACCGTGTGGTTCAGCGCGTGGATCCGCCGCACCAAGTTCGGCACCGGCCTGGTCGCGATTCGCGAGGACGAGGGCAAGGCCGCGTCCATCGGGGTCGACACGACGCGGTTCAAGGTGGTCGGGTATGCCGCGAGCTCCTTCTTCATCGGCGTCGCAGGCGGTGTCTACGCCTACTACCTGACCTTCCTGAACCCGATCGGCGCCTTCGCGATCCTCGGGAGTGTGGTCATCGTGCTCGCCACTCTGGTGGGTGGGAAGGGAACGCTGTACGGGCCGGTGGTGGGCGCCTTCATCGTCCAGCTGCTGAGCGAGGCGGCCACCGTCTACGGAGGTGGCAACCAGGCTCGAGTGCTCCTCTTCGGCGTGGCCCTGGTCGCGGTGGTGCTCTTCATGCCGGCTGGCCTGCTGCCGACCGTGCAGGCATGGTGGCGCCGGCGGCACCCCGTCGCCGTCGAGTTCACCGACCAGGCTGCGGCGCTCGGCCGCAGCCCCGTGGTGGCCCGGGAACGAGCGCTGGCGGACGCCGCCACGCGGCGCACCGAGGACGCCGTGGCCGACCGCATCGCCGAAGGGGAGGTGCTGCTCGACGTCCGAGACGTCTCCAAGCGGTTCGGGGGCCTGAAGGCGGTCGACCACGCCGACCTGACCGTGCGACAGGGTTCCATCACGGCGCTGATCGGGCCGAACGGCTCGGGCAAGACGACCTTGTTCAACCTCGTCACCGGCGGAATGGCCGCGGACTCGGGCGAGGTCCACTTCGCCGGCCGCCGGATCGACCACCTCAAGCCCTGGGAGCGCGGTCACCTCGGGCTGGGACGGACCTTCCAGGTGACCCGGCTGTTCAAGGACATGACCGTGCAGCAGAACGTGGTCGCGCCCTTGCCGGACTCGCGGTGGCGCACCATGTTCGCCGACGCCGTCAGCGGCCACGAGGCGGCCCGGGCGCGGGAGCTGCTCGAGGTCGTCGGACTCGGCCGGTTCGCGAACGAGCGGGCCGGCGACCTGTCCTACGGCCAGCAGAAGCTCGTCGAGCTGGCCCAGGTTCTCATGCTCGAGCCGCGGCTGATCCTGCTCGACGAGCCGGCGGGGGGAGTGAACCCGAGCCTGCTCGGCCGGGTCACCGACGTGATCCGCGAGCTCAACCGGAACGGCATCACCTTCCTGGTGGTCGAGCACAACATCCCGATGGTGCTCGACCTCTGCGACCCGGTGGTCGTGCTTTCTCAGGGCACGAAGATCGCCGAAGGGCCGCCCGGGTCGGTGCGGACCGACCCGGCCGTCCTCGACGCCTACCTCGGCAGCGACTGGCAGGCGGAACCGGAGGCGGCCGCGCCGCGCCCCCCGGTCGCGACGCGCCCCCCTGTCGCGACGAACGGTGAGGCGGTGAAGTGACGTGCTCACGCTGAGTGGCGTCTTCGCCGGATATGGCGGGGGCAACGTCCTGCAGGGCGTCGACCTGTCCTGTGCGCCCGGGTCGGTGACCTGCATCGTCGGCCCCAACGGCGCCGGGAAGTCGACCGTGCTGCGTGTGGTCAGCGGCTTGTTGCGGCCGAGCGCAGGCGACATCCTCATGGGCGGCGAGAGCATCGGCGGTCTGAGGCCCGACGACATCCTGCGCCGGGGGATCACCCAGGTGCCCCAGTCCCAGGCCCTCTTCCCGTCGATGACGGTCGAGGAGAACGTCCTCATGGGCGGCTACCTCATCCGCCGCAACCCCAAGCTCCTCCGGGAGCGGCTCGACCGGGTCCGCGAGCGGATCCGCATCGTCGCCGACCGGTCCCACGAGCACGCCGGGAACCTCTCGGGCGGCCAGCGCCGGATGGTGGAGATCGCCCGCTGCCTCATGCTCGACCCCAAGCTGATCCTGCTCGACGAGCCCTCTCTCGGACTCGACCCGCGCAGCCTCGCCGCCGTCGCCGACGTGATCCAGGAGATCAATGCCGGCGGGACGACGGTGCTCCTGGTCGAGCAGAACGTCCGCCTCGGACTGGGGCTCGCGACGCACGGGGTGGTCATGGAGGGCGGCAAGGTGCGCCTGACCGGCACGGCGGCGGAAGTGCGCGACCACCCCGAGATCGCCTCGCTCTACCTGGGCGGCGGGACGCCGCCGGCACGGACCCCGGCGACAAGCGCCTAGCCCAGGCCTGGCCCGGGGCTAGCTGTACTGACCGGACAGGTTGGTCAAGTCGGTGTGACGACACGGTGTGACGTGACGTGAAGGGAGGACCCTCCCGCGGTTGAGTGGAACTGCTGAAGGTTCACTCGACAGGAAGGTCCTCCCGTGTCCCACGCTAAT
>DASSJT010000234.1:0-3170 GCA_035691065.1 Dermatophilaceae bacterium | reverse complement strand
TCTGCCTGGCACCCGAGGAGGGGCTCGGCGTGCGCGACCACGAGAAGCGCAGCCAGCACCTCGACGCGATCAACCGGTTCCGGGGCGTCTAGACACGCGGCTGGTTCAGCTACCTGTTTTGTTGCCTGCCGGTTTCGCCCGCGAGCCGGGGGTTGCCCGAGCGCCCGCATCGGCAACACTGGTGGGGAACACCCCAATCCCACCCAATACGCGGCCTCACGCCGCACCCGGAAGGCGGAATCAGCGCATGACCGAAGGTCGGGGACTGTCCATCTTCGATGACGAGCCGGAGGAGTCCGGGGAGTCGCAGCGTCGGGAGACCGCGGCCGACGATCCCACCGTCGTGATCCCGGTCGGCGCCGGGAAGTCGACGAAGGGGGCCCAGTCGGCGGCCGACGACACCTCCTCCGGCAGGCGCCACAGCGACGCGACGCGGACCCAGGCGATCCCGGCGGCGAAGGCTGACGACGGGGCCGACGACAGCGCCGACGACCGGGACGAGTCCCCGGCCAAGGGGGCCGAGACGGAGCACCCGGAGCCGCCACCGGCCACGAGCACGACGCCGCCACAGGCACCGGAGCCGCCGGCCAGGGCGATCCCGGCGACCGCGCCGCCGGCGCGGCAGTCGTTCGCCGGCCGGGCGTCGTCACCCGTGGCACCCGGCAGCGCCTTCCCCGTCGTCCGCCGCGGTGGCTACGACAAGGACGCCGTCGACCGCCGGCTGGTCCAGGTCGCCGGCGAGAAGGACGACCTCAGCGCCAGCCTCGACAGCGCCCGCGGGCAGATCGCCCAGCTGGAGAAGAAGCTCGAGGAGCTCTCCCACCGGGCCAAGGAGAGCGACGCCCCGTCGTACGCCGGTCTCGGCGGGCGGGCCAGCGAGCTGCTCCGGCTGGCGGAGGAGCAGGCCGACGAGGTGCTCACGGAGGCCAACGCGAACGCTGCCCAGATCCGCCAGCAGGCCCAGCGCGACGCGGCCGCGATCAAGGCGGCCGCCGACCGCGACGCCGAGGACATGCGCGTCGTCCAGCTCACCGAGCTCGAGGAGACCCGCAAGCGGACGACGGCAGACATCGAGTCCGAGCGCGCCCGCGCCCTGGCCGAGGCCGACGACCTCCGGGCCTCCGCCAAGCGTGAGGCCGACCAGCTGCGGCTCGGTGCCGAGCAGGAGGTGCAGGCGCTCCGCACGTCTGCCGCACGCGAGGCCGAGCAGGCCAAGGCCTCGATCGACCGCGAGGTCCAGGAGGGCCGACGCGCCCTGGCCGTGGAGAAGGAGCGGCTGACGCGCGAGGCCGTCGAGCACCACAACATGGCCACCAGTGAGACCGCGCGCCTGGTCAAGGAGGCCGAGGAGCGCGCGGAGGCGGCCGAGGCCCGCACCCGCGATGCACTGGCCGCGGCCAACGCCGCGCGCGAGCAGGCGGAGGAAGCGGCCGGGCACGCGGTCTCGCGCGCCCGCCGCGAGGCGGAGCAGATCGTCAGCTCGGCGAAGGCCCAGGCCGAGACGCTCCGAGCCGCCGGCCAGTCGGACAAGGACCGCGAGGTCGCCGCCCTGAACGCAGAGGTCGACCGGCTCACCAAGCGCCGCGACGCGATCGCCGCCCAGCTCGGTGCGCTCCGCGACGTCGTCTCCGGGTTTGAGAAGGACGAGAGCTAGCGCGTGGCAGGTCAGCAGGCGGCACGAGGCAAGGGCTCGGCCGCCGCGAAGCCGAGCGAGGACGACGACTTCGGCAGACCGGGCCCGCCGTTGAGCAACCGGTCACCGTTCGTGATCGGGTTCTTCGGTGGCCTGGGCCTGCTGGTGGCCTGGTTCCTGTACGGGCTGTTCCTGATCGTCGGCCCGGTGCTCCTGCTGATCGTGGTCGCGATGTTCCTCGCCGTCGGGCTCAACCCGGCCGTCGAGTTCTTCATGCGGCGTGGGCTGAAGCGGTCCTGGGCGGTCGTGGTCGTGATCACGTTCGTGGTGATCGCGATCGCCCTGTTCCTGCTGGCGATCGTGCCGGTGGTGACCGACCAGGTCACGAACCTCACGAACAGCGCTCCCGGCTGGTTCGACCAGCTCCAGCACAGCAGGACGGTCGAGCGGCTCGACCAGAAGTACGGCGTGGTCGGGAAGCTGAAGAAGTACGTCACCGGCGGCAGCCTCGGCCAGCAGGTGTTCGGCGGGGTGCTCGGCGTCGGGCTGAAGATCCTGGGCTTCCTGGCCAACGCCTTCGTCGTCGTCGTGATGATGCTGTACTTCCTCGCCACCCTGCCCCGGGTCAAGACCACCCTGTTCCGGTTCGCGCCGGCCAGCCGCCGCGACCGCGTCACCAAGCTCGGCAACGAGATGCTGGAGGGCATCGGCGCCTACGTCTCGGGCGCCTTCGTCGTCGCGCTGTGCGCCGGCGTCAGCTCGCTGGTGTTCCTGTTCATCGTCGGCCTGGGCCAGTACGCCGTCGCCCTGGCGCTGGTGGTCGCCCTGCTCGACGTGATCCCGATGATCGGCGCCACGATCGGCGCGGTGATCGTGTGCGCGATCGGCTTCGCCACCGACGTACAGACCGGCCTGGCACTGGTGATCTTCTACGTGATCTACCAGCAGCTCGAGAACTACGTGATCTACCCGCGGGTGATGTCCCACACCGTCGACCTGCCCGGCCTGCTCACGGTGATCGCCGCCCTGGTCGGTGCCTCGCTGCTGGGCGTGCTCGGGGCGCTCCTGGCGATCCCGACCGCCGCGGCCCTGGTACTGCTGTCGAGGGAGATCGTGATCAGGCGTCAGGACGCGCGCTGACGCCTGCCTGCTCGCTGGTGTCGCGCTCGCCCATCTTGACCAGCACGACTCCGGCCACGATCAGCGCGCCCCCCACCATCTGCACTGGCCGCGGGAGCTCCCCGAGCAGGAGCCAGGCCCAGAACAGGGCCGACAGCACCTCGGACAGGCCCACGAACGACGCCACCCGCGCGCCGAGCCGGCGGATCCCGGCGATCCCGCTCACGTAGGAGAGCGAGGCCGTGAACAGGCCGAGGGCCAGCACCGGCACCCACCAGACCACCGCGTGCCCCCCGTAGTGGACGGTCGCCGTGGACACCGACCACGGCAGCACGCCGACCAGGCCGGCGAGCAGCAGCGCGACGCCGCCCAGCAGCAGGCCGCCGGTTGCCAGCACGATGCCGGGCAGGGCGCCGTC
>DASSJT010000233.1:0-5959 GCA_035691065.1 Dermatophilaceae bacterium | reverse complement strand
CGCGGGCCGGCAAGCAGCGGGCAGTGCGCCTGCTCGAGGAGCGCGGCGCGTTCGAGATGCGCAGGTCGGCGGAGACGGTCGCGGAGGCCCTGGGGCTGACCCGGTTCACCGTCTACAACTACCTGAACCGCATCCGCGCCGACGAGGCCTGAGCCCCCGAGGTCCTGACCCGCCGAGGACAGATGGTCGGCCCCAGACGCCGGTACCGGGAGCCCAGGCGCGCTCGACTGGCCGCACCGCCGGCGGCCGCGCAGACTGGATTTCAACAAACTGTTGACGTGACTCAGGTCACCCTCTACCCTTCCGGTATTCGTAAATAGATTTCCGCATCTCGAAACAGCCCCTCTAAGGGCCACGGCACAAGACCCTCGAGGTGCGAGCGGCGGAGCACCTCCCAGCGGCCGGCCCACCCGAGCCAGCCCGTCAGGGTCTCCGCCCCACCCGGCATACCGGCTTGACTGCCGACGCCGCCCTCCCACCGAACGCGCCGCGCGCCCGCGGCCCATCGCAGAGGAAGCAGCCACCTCCATGAGCATCGTTCTCGGACCCAACCAGTACGGCAAAGCGGAGAACCGCGTCGTGCGCATCTACCGCGACACCGCCCGACACGAGATTCGCGACCTCAACGTCTCGACGTCGCTGCGCGGCGACTTCGCGGCGGCGCACACCGAGGGAGACCAGGCCAGCGTCCTCCCGACCGACACCCAGAAGAACACCGCCTTCGCCTTCGCCAAGGAGAGGGGAGTCACCTCGCCCGAGGACTACGCGCTTGCCCTGGCCGACCGGTTCCTCGAGGCGGCCGACGCGGCGACCGGCGCGCGGATCGAGGTCGAGGAGTACGCCTGGGACCGCATCGAAGTCGGCGGCGAGGGACACGACCACGCCTTCTCGCGGCGTGGCGGCGACACCCGCACCACGGTCGTCACCGTGGACGACACGGGTGACCAGCGGCGGGCGTGGGTGGTCTCGGGCCTCAAGGACCTCGTGGTCCTGAAGTCCACCGGCTCGGAGTTCAAGGGCTACCTGAAGGACAAGTACACGACCCTCGCCGAGGCCGCCGACCGGATCCTGGCCACCTCGCTCGTCGCCCGCTGGCGCTACGAAGGCAGCGAGTTCCCCAAGGCGGTCGACTGGAACAAGTCCTTCGACGACATCCGCCGGATCCTGCTCGAGACGTTCGCCGTCACCTACAGCCGCGCGCTCCAGGAGACGCTCTACGCCATGGGCCGGGCAGTCCTTGAGGCCCACCCGGAGGTGGCCGAGATCAAGTTCTCGGCGCCCAACAAGCACCACTTCCTCGTCGACCTCTCGCCCTTCGGCGTGGAGAACAACGGCGAGGTCTTCATCGCAGCCGACCGGCCCTACGGGCTGATCGAGGCCACCGTGACCCGCGACGACGCCTCCGACCCGGGCGACGCATGGCTGACCGTGCCGGGCTTCTGCTGACGGGCACTCGCCGACCAGCCTGACCTTCCGCCGAGCGAGGGAGACCACGATGAGTTCGACAACGGTGTCGAAGCCCACCCGGCCCGAGGACGAGCGACTCGCCCTGGGCCCCACGTACGCCTTCGGACTCCAGCACATCCTCACCATGTACGGCGGCGTGATCGCGCCCCCGATCATTGTGGGCGGGGCCGCTGGGCTGACCAGCGCCCAGATCGCGCTGCTCGTGTCGGCAGCCCTGTTCGTGAGCGGCCTCGCGACCATCCTGCAGAGCGCCGGCCTGCCGTTCTTCGGCTCCCGGCTGCCGCTCGTGCAGGGGATCTCGTTCGCCAGCGTCTCCACGATGACGGCGGTCGCGACCGGCAGCGGCGGCCTCCCGGCGGTCTTCGGGTCGATCATGGTCGCCGGACTTGTGGGCTTGGCGATCAGCCCGTTCTTCTCGCAGGTCGTGCGGTTCTTCCCGCCAGTCGTCAACGGCACGATCATCACGGTCATCGGCATCTCGCTGCTGCCGGTGGCGGTGCGCTGGGCGATGGGCGGCAGCGCCAAGGCACCCGGCTACGGCTCGGTCGCCACCATTGCCCTCGCCGCGTTCACGCTGGCCGTGGTCCTGGTCCTGAGCCGCCTCGTGCCGGGCCCGGTCAGCCGGCTGTCCATCCTCCTGGGGCTCGTCATCGGGACGGCGCTCGCCGCCATGGTCGGGAAGGCGGACTTCTCCCAGGTCGGCACCGGCCCGGTCGCCGCCTTCCCCGAGCCGTTCAGCTTCGGGGCCCCGACGTTCCAGGTCGGGGCCATCGTCTCCATGGTGATCGTGGTCCTCGTGATCATGACCGAGACGACGGCCGACATCATCGCGGTCGGCGAGATCGTGGGCACGGAGATCACGCCTCGCCGGGTCGGCGACGGCCTGCGCGCCGACATGCTCGCGACGGCGATCTCCCCCGTCTTCAACAGCTTCCCCGCCAGCGCGTTCGCCCAGAACGTCGGCGTGGTCGCGATCACCGGTATCAAAAGCCGCTGGGTCGTGACGGCGGGCGGCTCGGTCCTGGTGGTCCTCGGCCTGCTGCCGGTGCTCGGCCGGGTCGTCGCCGCCGTGCCGCAGCCCGTGCTCGGGGGCGCCGGCATCATCCTCTTCGGATCGGTCGCGGCCAGCGGCATCCGGACCCTGTCCAAGGTCGACTTCGACGGAAACCTCAACATCGTCCTCGTCGCGACCGCCCTGGGCTTCGGCGTCATACCCATCGCCGTGCCCGGGTTCTACGACGCGTTCCCCGAGTGGTTCGCCACCATCTTCGACTCGGGGATCAGCGCGGCGAGCATCGTCGCCGTGCTCCTCAACCTGTTCTTCAACGAGCTGCGCGCGGGCCGTCGGCACAGACCGCCGGCGCTGTCCGCGGCACCAGCGGTCGGCGTGACCCCCGACCCGGCCGGAAGGCCCGCCGAGCGCCCGGCTCCCTGACCCAAGACACTCCCTGACCCAAGACACTCCCTCCCAAGACACCCCACTCAAGACTCCAGAACGCAAGCCCAGCAAGAGGTATGCCGTCCACGCGGCCTGGCCGGCCGGCATACCCCTTGTGCCCCTCGAGAAAGGTTCCAGCCATGTCCGCCACTGCCACCGTGAGCGCCGGCAAGCGCACCCATCCCGTCGACCAGCTGCTGCCGGCGCCCAAGCTCGCCATCTACGGCTTCCAGCACGTGCTCGCGTTCTACGCGGGCGCCGTCATCGTGCCCATCCTGCTGGCCAGCTCGATCGGGCTCAACACCCAGCAGCTCATCCACCTGATCAACGCCGACCTGTTCACCTGTGGCATCGCATCCATCATCCAGTCGGTCGGCTTCTGGAAGGTTGGCGTGAAGCTGCCGCTCCTGCAGGGCGTCACGTTCACCGCCGTGTCACCGATGATCGCCATCGGGGCGGCCGCGGGGGGCGGCACCGACGGACTGCTCGTGATCTACGGGTCGGTGATCGTGGCGGGGCTGTTCACCTTCCTGATCGCGCCGTACTTCAGCCGCCTGATCCGCTACTTCCCGCCGGTCGTCACGGGCTCGGTGATCACCATCATCGGCATCGCCCTGCTGCCCGTTGCGGCTGCGGACGCCACGGGTGGTGCGGGGCCGACGTCGGACCCGACCAGCGGCCGCAACATGGCCTACGCCCTCGGCACGCTGGCCCTCATCGTCGTGATCCAGCGGGTCTTCAAGGGCTTCATGGCGACGGTCGCCGTCCTCGCCGGCCTGGTGATCGGCACCCTGGTGGCGTGGGCGCTCGGCGAGGCGCACTTCGGGGCGGTCGGTTCCTCGAGCTGGGTCGGCGTGACGCAGCCGTTCTACTTCGGCTGGCCGCGGTTCTCGGTCGCCGCCATCATCTCGATGATCGTCGTCATGCTCATCACCGCCGTGGAGACGACGGGTGACGTGTTCGCCACAGGGGAGATCGTGGAGAAGCGGATCGTGCGCGAGGACATCGCGCGGGCGCTGCGGGCCGACGGCCTCGCGACGACGATCGGCGGGGTGTTCAACTCCTTCCCCTACACCTGCTTCGCCGAGAACGTGGGCCTGGTGCGCCTGACCCGGGTCAAGAGCCGCTACGTCGTGGCCGCAGCCGGCCTGATCATGATCCTCATCGGCCTCATCCCCAAGGCTGGCGCGATCGTGGCCGGCATCCCCCACCCGGTGCTGGGCGGGGCCGCGCTCGCGATGTTCGCGACCGTGGCAGTGGTCGGTTTCCAGACGCTCACCCGCGTGGACTTCCACGACCACCGCAACGTCGTCATCGTGGCGACGAGCGTGGGCCTGGCGATGTACGTGACCGCGCAGCCCGACGTCGCCAAGGCGGTGCCGGACTGGGCGCAGATCATCCTCGGCTCGGGCATCACCCTGGGCAGCATCACGGCGATCCTGCTCAACCTGCTGTTCCACCACGTCGGCAAGGACTTCGGGCCGGCCGTGGCGGGGCAGCCCGGCGATGGGCTGGTCCGGCTCGACCAGGTGAACGCGATGGATCGCGAGGAGTTCGTGCGAACCTTCGGCGGGCTCTTCCAGGGCCCCGACTGGGTGGTGGAGGAGGCCTACGAGCTGCGGCCCTTCGCGGACACGCAGGACCTGCGTCGCGCCTTCCAGGAGGCCCTCTTCGCCGGGCGGGACTCCGACCAGCGGTTCCTCATCGAGTCCTACCCCGACCTCGGCGCCACCAGCGTGGCCGAGGGCGAAGAGGGCCCGGGCTCGCTGCGCGACCAGTCCTCCCTCGGGCTCACCCACCTGGCCGAGGCCGAGCATGCCGACCTGGCCGCCTTGACCAGCGCCTACCGGGAGCGGTTCGGCTTCCCGCTGATCGCGTGCGTGCGTGACGAGGACTCCTTCGACCAGGTCCTGCGCCACGGCACCGACCGGCTCAACAACTCGCCCACGCAGGAGAAGGCGGCCGCGCTGATCGAGATCGCCAAGATCGCCGGCCACCGGTTCGACGACCTGGTGGCCGGGGCCAACCCGATCCACACCGCGCGCACGCGCAGCCTGGGGGTCGACTGATGGCCCTGGAGGCCTTCAACGCCCTGCCCGAGGAGGAGGCGCGGGCCTGCCTGGCCTCCTGCCTCGCGGTGCCTCGCTGGGTGGACGACGTCCTGGCCGGCCGGCCCTACGGCGACCTCGAGTCGCTGTGGGGCCGGGCCGACCAGGCCGCGCGGGCGCTGTCGGACCCCGAGCTGGCCGCGGCCCTGGCGCGGCACCCTCGCATCGGGGAGCGGCCGTCCGACAAGGGCCACGACGCCGCGTTCTCACAGCTGGAGCAGGCGGGTGTCGACGGGTCCGACGCAGACGTTGCCCGACGGCTGCGCGAGGGCAACCACGCCTACGAGGACCGCTTCGACCGGGTCTTCCTCATCCGAGCCGCGGGACGCACCGCCCCGGAGATCCTCGGAGAGCTCGAGCGCAGGCTCCAGAATGACGACGAGACCGAGCGTGGCGAGACGGTGACGCAGCTGCGCGAGATCGCGATGCTGCGACTGAGGCAGGTGGTGTGAGCGTGGGCACCCTGACGACACATGTCCTCGACACCAGCAGGGGTATGCCGGCCGTCGGGCTTTTCGTGCAGCTCCGGTCGGCGTCGTCCCCGGCAGTCCTGGACGAGGGGCTCACCGACAGCGATGGCCGCATCGGCGACCTGGGTCCCGAACGGCTCGATGCCGGCGAGTACGCGCTGCGGTTCGACACCGGCGGTTACTTCGCCCAGAACGGCGTGACCGGCTTCTACCCCGAGGTGGTCGTGTCGTTCACGATCACCGACCCGGATGAGCACTACCACGTGCCGCTGCTCCTGAACCCGTTCGGCTACGCCACCTACCGGGGGAGCTAGTGTTGCGCGTCGTTAATTGATTTACGGTGCGGATGTTGGGATGATGGGGCATGTCGTCATCCGGGCTGGTGGTCAGTAGCGAGGACCGTGCGGTGTTGGAGTCGTGGACCCGGTCGCGGGCGATCCGGGCCAGCCGCGTCGAGCGGGCCCGGATCGTGCTCG
>DASSJT010000232.1:0-19155 GCA_035691065.1 Dermatophilaceae bacterium | reverse complement strand
GACCGCCTGGAGACCCTGATGTCGCGAGCGGAGCTCTAGCCATGACCGTGACCGACAGTCCAGCGGCGGGTCAGGGCGCCGGCGCCAGGCACCGCCCCACTCTGGCGGTGTGGAAGTTCGCCTCCTGCGACGGCTGCCAGCTCACGCTCCTCAACTGCGAGGACGAGCTCATCCCACTGGCCGGCGAGATCCAGGTCGCCTACTTCCCCGAGGCAACCCGAGCCGTGGTGGAGGGTCCCTACGACGTGTCCCTCGTCGAGGGCTCGGTGACCACACCGGAGGAGGTGGAGCGGATCCAGCACGTGCGAGCGGTCTCCCATCGGCTCATCACCATCGGGGCCTGTGCCACGGCAGGGGGAGTGCAGGCCCTGCGCAACTTCGCGGACGTGGCCGAGTTCCGCTCGATCGTCTACGCCCACCCCGAGTACATCTCCACGCTCGCGCGCTCGACGCCCATCTCGGCCCACGTGGCGGTGGACTTCGAGCTGCGCGGCTGCCCGATCAACAAACACCAGCTGCTCGAAGTCCTCGCCGCCTCGATCCAGGGCCGGGCGCCACGCATCCCTTCGCACAGCGTGTGTGTCGAGTGCAAGCGCCGCGGGAACGTCTGCGTCACGGTCGCCCACGGGACGCCCTGCCTCGGACCAGTGACGCAGGCTGGCTGTGGCGCGCTCTGCCCGAGCTTCGACCGCGGGTGCTACGGCTGCTTCGGTCCCCAGGACACGCCCAACACCCGCTCGATCGCGCACCGCCTGAGCGGTCTTGGCATGAGCGAGCCGCAGGTGGTGCGCATCTTCCGCACGTTCAACGCCGCGTCCGAGGCGTTCCGACAGGAGAGCGAACGCCACGAGCAACCGCCCGGCGGCGAGCTCTCCGGGGAGATGAAGCCATGAGCCACAAGCTGACCGACGGCGGCCAGGTCATGCACGTGGGCACGCTCGCGCGCGTCGAGGGCGAGGGCGCGATGCACATCGAGTTCCGCGACGGCGTCGTCACGGACGTACAGCTGCGGATCTACGAACCCCCTCGGTTCTACGAGGCCTTCCTGCGGGGTCGAGCCCACACCGAGCCGCCGGACATCACCGCGCGGATCTGCGGCATCTGCCCGGTCGCCTACCAGATGAGCTCGTGCTGGGCGATCGAGGACGCCTGCGGCGTGACCGTCACCGACGAGATCCGGCTGCTGCGCAGGCTGCTCTACTGCGGGGAGTGGATCGAGAGCCACGCCCTGCACGTGTTCCTGCTGCACGCGCCCGACTTCCTCGGCTACGACGGCGCCATCGAGATGGCGGCCGACCATCCCGACATCGTTGAGCGAGGCCTGCGCATGAAGAAGGCGGGCAACGACCTCATGGATACCGTCGGAGGGCGGTCGGTGCACCCGATCAACGTCCGAGTTGGCGGTTTCTACCGTATGCCGTCCCGGCAGGAGCTGCGCGCGCTGCGACCCCGCCTGGAGCGGGCCCGCGACGAGGCCCTGCAGACGGTGCAGCTCGTGGCCGGTTTCGACTTCCCCGAGATGGAGCAGCCGTACGAGTACCTCGCCCTGCGGGCCGAAGAGGGCTACCCGATCGAGACGGGAAGCGTGGTGACGTCCTCGGGCGGGGCGTTCGCCGTGCACGAGTTCACCGACCACATCGCGGAGTTCCACGTCGCCCACTCCAACGCGCTCCACGCGCGGCTCGACGGCGCGCAGGAGCCATACGCCGTCGGCCCGCTGGCGCGGTACTCGCTGAACTTCGACCGCCTCTCGCCGGTGGCCCGGGACGCGGCGACGGATGCGGGGCTGGAACCCATCTGCCGGAACCCCTTCCGGTCGATCATCGTGCGTGCGGTCGAGCTGGTGGAGGCCTACACCGAGGCCCTCCGGATCATCGACGGGTGGACCGACGGGGCCGCTCCCAGCGTGGCCGTCCCTCCGCGCAGTGGTGAGGGGTTCGGCGCGAGCGAGGCGCCGCGCGGGGTGCTCTTCCACCGCTACGTGATCGACGATGCGGGGATCATCGAGGACGCCCAGATCGTGCCGCCCACCTCGCAGAACCAGCGCAGTGTCGAGGCCGACCTGCGGACCATGGTCCAGGCGTGGTCGGACCTCGACGACCACGCTCTCCTGCACCGCTGCGAGCAGGCGATCCGCAACTACGACCCCTGCATCTCGTGCGCCACTCACTTCCTCGACCTCACGGTGGACCGGGCATGAACGGGGACCGGGCATGAACGAGGGACCGGGAATGAGCGATGGGCCGGGAATGAGCGATGGGCCGGACGTGAGGGGTGTGCCGGACATGACCGGCGCGAGCGGCATCGGCGTGGAGCGGCCGATCCTCGTGGTGGGTCTGGGGAGCCTCGACCGAGGTGACGACGCGGTCGGGCCCGTTGTGGTGCGCGCCATCGCAGCGCTGGAGCTGCCCGGTGTGGAGGTCGTCGAGCACGAGGATCCGACCGACCTGCTCGAGCTCTGGTCAGGTCGCCACACCGTCGTCGTCGTCGACGCGGTCCGCTCCGGCGCCGAGCCGGGCACCCTGCACATCCTCAAGACCGGCCCGAACGGCGCGAGGCTCGTGCCCAGCGCCGCGTGGGCCGGCAAGGGCGGCACCCACGCCTTCGGCCTGCCGGCCGCCGTCGATCTTGCACGGGCGCTGGGGCGTCTTCCGCGCGAGGTCTTTGTGGTCGGGGTCGAGGCCGGCCGGTTCGACCACGGCAGCCCGCTCTCGCCGCCCGTCGCCTCCGCGGTGGCTTCCGCGGTCGACACCGTGACCCAGCTGACCGGTCGGGCGGCGGTGGGGACGGTCCCTGAGTGGGGGAGTGGCGATGTGCCTCGGTGACCTGGGCCAGATCGTGGAGCTGCAGCCGGGCGAGTCGGCCCTCGTCGACACCGGCGCACGCACCACGCGCGTGTCCCTGCTGACCCTGCAGGACCCGGTGGCGCCCGGTGACTGGGTGGTCTGCCACTCCGGCTTCGCGCTCAGCCGGATCACCCCTGAAGCCGCGCACGAGGCCGCGGCCCTGCGAGCGACGCACCTGGCGGAGCCAGCCACTCACGCAACCACGACGGAGGTCGACCCATGAACACCACCCGACGGACCGGCATACTCCTGGCACTCGTGACCGCAGCGATCAGCGGCTTCTCGGTCTTCCTGAACGGCTACGGCGTCAAGGCCTTCCATGACGCGACGCTCTACACGACGGCCAAGAACCTCGTGGCAGCCGCCGTTCTCCTGGCCGTCGCGCTGGTTTTGGTGCGTGCAGGCGCGCGGGGCGGGGTGCGGCCGACCTGGCCGGCAACAACGGCCCAACGGCTCGGTCTGGGCCTCGTCGGCGTCATCGGCGGGAGCCTTCCGTTCGTGCTGTTCTTCGAGGGCCTGGCGCGCGCCTCCTCGCCGCAGGCGGCGTTCATCCACAAGACCCTCGTCCTGTGGGTGGCGATCCTTGCCGTGCCGCTTCTGGGGGAGCGGCTGCAGTGGGGCCACTGGGCGGCGATCGCCCTGCTGGTGGTCGGGCAGGTGGGGTTGGCGGGCGGGTTACCGGGGTCGTTCGGCACGCCAGGCCTGTTCATTCTCGCGGCGACGCTCCTGTGGTCGGTGGAGGTCATCGTCGCCAAGCGACTCCTCCACGACGTGTCCTCGTGGACGGTCGGCATCGCCCGAATGGGGCTGGGGTCGCTGGCCCTCCTGGCCTGGCTCGGCGTGCGTGGTGAGCTGGGCGGCCTGGTCTCGCTCACTCAGGCGCAGCTGGGCTGGGCACTCGCCACCGGCGTGCTCCTGGCTGCGTACGTGGGGACATGGTTCGCCGCCCTGGCTCGGGCGCAGGCGGTCGACGTGACGGCGGTGCTCGTGCTCGCGGCGCCGATCACCGCTGGGCTCAACGCGGTGGTCAACGGCACTGCCCTGGCGCCCCAGACATCGTGGCTGGCGGCACTGCTGGCGGGCGGGGTCGCCGCGGTGTGGCTCGGGTGGCGGACCGCGCCTCCCGAGCTCTCGCCCGCCACCGCGGGGGCGCGGAGGTAGCACCATGAGCGACGCGCCGGGGGGCATCAGCGGGGCCCTGCGCTTCGCGGCGTACGCGTACCCGCCCAACGCGCTCGGGTACTGCGGTCCGGACGCCTCCCACCAGCTGCTCCAGCAGGTCGCCGCCGGAGTCGACAACCCCGACCTGCGACGGCTCGCCCGGGGCTTCGAAGGGGCGTGGCCCTATCTCGAGCTCATCGCGGCCGCCAACCGGATCCCCGACCCGCTGGACCCGGGCGTCGTCGAGGCCTACTGGGTGGGCAACGCGCTGCTGGACCGGGTCGGCCCACGCCTCATGGGCGACTCGCTGGAGAACCGGTTCCGGGGCCGGGCCGGGCGGGTCTGGCCTCACCTCGTGGACGCCGTGC
Source organism: Dermatophilaceae bacterium (assembly GCA_035691065.1). GTDB lineage: Bacteria > Actinomycetota > Actinomycetes > Actinomycetales > Dermatophilaceae > DASSJT01. The sequence goes on along the minus strand of DASSJT010000232.1, from coordinate 14,780 downwards.
CGGCGGGAGCCCTGCCGCACCACTCGTTCCATGTCTTCGGCGTCTACCCGTGGCTCGGCCTGCTGCGGGAGGGGCGCATCGAAGAGCCCCTGCAGGTCCTCGACCGGTGCCGAGTGCGCTGGGGCCAGGTCGTCGACCTCAAGGGTCCCCATGCGGTGGTCCGGTCGCGCCCCCTGCTGTGGAGCGGCCGCCGGCTGCACCTCGGGCAGCCGCGGGAGGAGCAGGTCGTCCTTCGCATGGACGGGCTGGGGCTGGCCGGGGCGGTCGAGGTGGGGGACTGGTGCTCGTTGCACTGGGACTGGGTCTGTGAGCGGCTGGACCGACGCCGGCTGTCGGCGCTGCACCGCTACACGGCCGCGCAGCTCGACGTGGCAAACGGCACGCGGTTCCCGGCCCCCGCGGCAGTCCTCGCCTGAGCCACCGCCACCTGCTGCGCACGGGAGCGGCCGGGAGCGGCCGGGCGCTTCCCGAACCGGGCCCTTCGCCCCTGACGCCTCGGCCGGCAGCGTCGCTTGATGGAGGTCAGGAGGGTGGGCCGGCCCAGGTCAAGCCTGGCTGGTCGGGCCAGGCAAAGGCTGGCCGGCCGACCCGGTAACCGCCGAAAGGGGCCAGGAGATGAAGATCGAGTACCTGCACGCATCGAAGTTCGGCAACGGTGTCATGGTCGCAGAGGAGTTCAAGCACCACATGGGCGCGAAGGGCGTCACGGTCGACGTCCACCACATCCGCGAGCTGCAGCCGGAGCAGCTGCCGCCGGCTGACCTGTACCTCATCAGCTCGCCCGGTCGCTTCGGCAAGCCCATCGGCGGGATGCGCCGCTTCCTCAAGAAGCTGTCCCTGCCGCGCGGGACCAAGTACGCCATCCTGACCACCGCTCCAGCGCCGCAACCGGACAAGAAGACCGGAAAGCTGCCCACGCAGGAGGAGACGGACAAGTGGCAGCGCGTCATCCCGATCATGGACGAGCTGCTCCAGGCCAAGGGCCTCGAGAAGGTCGCCGAGGGCACGGTCTACGTGACCGCACTCAAAGGTCCGCTGGAGGAGGGCTGGCAGGGGAAGGTGGACTCGTATGCCGACCACCTCCCGCTGGTGTCGTAGAACGGTCGTGTGCCCAGCGAACGGTCGTGTGCCCAGCTGCCGGTGGCGGCTGACTCCCGCGGTTGCCTAGCCTGAGCCAATGGCCGTGTCGTTCACTGGGCGCCATTGAAGGGTTTGCCGTGCGTCCGGTGCGCTCGTTAGGCGCCGTCGCGCTGGTCGCCTTGGTCTGCGCGGGGGCCTGTGGCGGACCTGGCCCGTCCACCGGCGGCTCGGACGCCGACCAGTCACGCCAGCCCGGCTCCTCCGCGGGCGCGGCCCGCCGGCCGCCGGACGTCTATGTTCCCCCGGGCCATGACAGTCGGGTACCGCTGCCGCTGGTGATCCTGCTCCATGGCTATCAGTCGAGCAGTGACAAGGTGGAGCGGTACTTCGACCTGCAGCCGGCCGCGACCCGAATCGGGTTCATCTACGTCCGTCCGAACGGCAGCAAGGACCGCTCAGGCGACCAGTTCTGGAATGCCACGGACGCGTGTTGCGACCTGACTGGAACCGGGGTCGACGACTCGGCCTACCTCGCCCAGCTCATCGCCGACCTCGAAGCCCGCTACCCGGTGGACCCCCGGCGGGTCTACCTCGTGGGCCACTCCAACGGCGGGTTCATGGCCTACCGCATGGCTTGCGACCACGCCGACCGCATCGCCGCCATCGTCTCCCTCGCCGGGGCCACGATCGCCGATCCACGCAGGTGCACGCCGTCGACGGCGGTCTCGGTGCTCGAGGTGCACGGCACAGCCGACGACCTCATCGCCTACACCGGCGGATCGATCCGCGGCCACCAGTTCCCGGCTGCAACCGTGACCGTCAAGGACTGGGCACGGCTCGACCGCTGCGCCACGGATCCGATACGGCAGCCGGCCCTCGACCTCATCGAGCAGCCGGACGTCCGGTCCTCCGCACCGCCCTTGTCAGGAGCCGAGACCAGCGTCCTTGCCTACCCTCGGTGCGCGGCGACCACGACAGTGGAGCTGTGGACCATCCGGGGCGGTGGCCACATCCCCGGTCTCACACCCCGGTTCACCGCCGAGGTCATCGACTTCCTCCTGGCACACCCCAAACCATGACACCGCGCATGACTCCCCGCATGACGTCGCACACCACTCCAGACATGACTCCGCAGCGCCGCGGCGACTGACCCCGGCGTGCCCAGTTTTGGCTACGAGGTCTGACCGGCGCGGCTGGCGTGGACCTGTGCCTGCCGCCGACCCAGGAACGGCGCCTCCCGCCAGAGGCCGATGGCGCCCGCGATGATGGCGACGATCTCCGCGACCTCTGCCGTGATCACGTAAAAGCCGGTCCAGACCTCGTGCGCCCCGAAGAGCCCGACCGTGGCCGAGATGAGGTAGGCCCCCCATGTGGAGGCTCCGAACCCCAGCGCGAGGAACAGGGGGAGCCAGTGCCGCCAGGTGACCAGGAGCACCGCGATGACCACGCCGGCGACGGCGTTGAAGATGAAGGCTGGGCCGATCACGTCGATGTCCCGGAACCCGTCGAACCACAGCTTGAGGTGGACGGCGGCCGAGACGAGGACGGCCGCCGCCGTCAGGATGCGTATCCGCATGGCGATCTCCGTTCGGGTTGACGCGTGGACGGGGCGGTTCGCCCCAAGGAGTGTCACTCGGGACCACGAGCCCGAGCGGCAAGTGGTTCAGATGCGATGGTGGTCCCCTCCGGACCGTACGCGCGTAGGAAGCGGTCGCGGAAGGCGTCCATCCGCCAGACCGGTGCGCTGGCCTCCGGACGAAGGCCGTCGGACCAGCCCCAGGCCGAGACCCGGTCGAGGACAGCAGGGTCGTGGGCGATGATGCTGACCGGGACGTCGTGGCTCGCCCCCGGCCCGGACACGATGGGTGCGGGCTGGTGGTCGCCGAGGACCACGAGCACCAGGTTGTCGTCGTGGCTGGTCTCCACGAAGCCGACGAGGGCCTCCAGGGCGTAGGCGATGGACTGGCCGTATGCCGCTCTCACGCGGCGCGGGCTCTGCCACACCGACGACGCGGGCTCGCCCTGCGCCGGCATCCCCAAGAACACCGAGCCGTTGCCGACCTCGCTCCACGGGACGATCCGGGGCAGCGGAGCCCATGGCGTGTGGCTGGACACCAGGTCGATCTCGGCCATGACCGGCGGATGACCAGGCCTTGCGAGCTCCCTTCGCTGGAACGCCGCGAGGGTGAACTGGTCGGGCATCGCCGCATAGCCGAACATCGGGCCGGCATACCCGACGTTGCGTGCGTCGTAGATGGCGTCGTAGTGGTAGAAGTCTGTGCCGGGCGGCCACGCCTTTCGGTTCGACGGCACGTCCCCCACGGTTCGCCAGCCGGCGCGCCCGAACGCAGCGCTCAGCGTGAGCCGGCTGCTGGTGACCGCAGCGTCATAGCGCTGCTGGTCCGCGACCCACAGGCCCGACTGCAGGGTCGAGTGGGCCAGCCAGCTGATGCCACCGAAAGTCGGCGAGGTGAGGAACGCACTGCGCGCTTCGAAGCCCGCCGCTCGGAGCCGGGCGGTCCCGCTCGCGAGGGTTGGCCCGACCTGTTGTGCGACCGCCGAGCCGTCGACCGCGACCCGGCCGTAGCTCTCGACGAAGACGAAGACCACGTCCTTCCCCCGCAGACCGGTCAGGAGGTCGCTCCCGGACACCCGGTCGAAGGGGTCGTGGGCAACGCCGGCAGTGAAGGCCTGCCGATCCTGTATGCCGGCACGCAGGTCGCGCACGTGGGCCTCGGCCAGGCTCGCGGTACCCAGGGCGGCGACGCCTCCGGCGGAGCCGGCCTGCGCGCCGGCCACGGCGAAGAGCAGCCAGGCTGCCCCGAGGGCGGCGACCACCCGGGCCGCCCGGTCGCGGTGCCGCGAGACCACCCGCTCCAGGCGCAGCGCCGAGAGCGGCACGAGCACGAGGATGGCGATGAGCAGCAGCCCGGCACCCACCACGGTGAGCACAGCGCCCTGCCGCCCGATCGAGTCCCCCAGCAGGCCGATGGCGGAGCCGAGATAGGAGCCGTCGGCAACGGGGTCGAACGGGCGGGAGAGCGCTGCCGACGAAGCCAGGTCGAGTGCCTTGAGGACCGTGAGGACTCCCACGGCCAACCCAGCGACCGCGATGGCGACTCGTCGCCAAGGGGGCCGCAGGACCAGGGCGAGGCCGGCGAGGACGATGCCCTCCAAAGGGATCCGGACGAAGGCCGCAGGCTCGAGGTGGTCGATCCGGTCCGGGGCCACGAGCGCGGCCCACATCAGGGCGCCGGCGAGGAGCGTCACGAGCACGGACGCTCGGGACCGCAACACGGCGGCCCGGTCTTTCTTGCGGACGTCATGCATCGTGGGCACCGCCAACGGCTGAAGAGGGAAGGCTGGGAACGACCCGGGCAGTGCTCGCTGCTCGGTGATGCCACCACCGGGTCTGCACGTCGCGCCCGAAGGACTCGGCGAGCAGCCCCAGGGAAGCCGCCAGGACGGCATACGTCAGCGTGGTGGGGAGCACTCCCGCCGCGGCAGTGGTGAGGGCCACACCCTGGGTGGCAGCCACCACCTTGCGCCAGAAGCGAGCTGGTAGCGGTCCGGGCAGCCAGGGGAGTGCCCACCCGGCCGCGAGGAAGGCGTAGCGGGCCGCCCCGATCGCAAGCACCCACCAGCCGGCGGTCCGCGCGACGAAGACACTGAGGACGAGGATGAGGAAGGCGTCCACCTCCATGTCGAGCCGGGCGCCCAGCAGCGAGGCGGTGGCCGTCCGACGGGCGACCCATCCGTCTACGGCGTCGAGGACCAGCGCCGCCGTGGCGAGTCCCACGAGGCTCGGGACACTGATGTGCCGCGCGAACGCGTCAGCGGTGAGCGCTGCCACACCCGCGGCCAGTGTGGCGCGGCCCAAGGTGACCCAGTCGGCCGGGCCCAGCCGGTCGGAGTCGGAGCGGGTGAGAGCCCCCGCCAGCGCCACGGCCAGGACCACCCCGCAGCCGAGGCCGACCAGCCAGCCCCCCATGGCGAGCCCGCCGGTCGTGGCCAGTGCGAGCAGGACCGCCAGCACCGCGACGAGCCCAGTCAGCGGGCCAGCGTGAACCGCTTGCACGGTGCCTCCGTTTCTCCGGTTACACGTTTCTACCGGTACAAAGGTGGTACGTACGAGGCGACGGCCCGGTTCACCTGGGCGCGAGGAGGCTGGGCCTGTGCCGCACAATGCGCTGGCGTTCTGGCTTCGCGAGCCAGGTCATGGGGAGATCCGGCAGTGCGAGCTCGAGGACCCGAAGCCGGGCGAGGTGCTGGTGCGCACGCTGGTCTCGGGGGTGAGCCGAGGTACGGAGACCCTGGTCTTCAGGGGCGGTGTGCCGCCAGACCAGTATGCCGTGATGCGGGCTCCGTTCCAGGAGGGCGAGTTCCCTGGGCCGGTCAAGTACGGGTACCTCAACGTCGGTGTCGTCGAGGCGGGTCCGCCGTCCCTCACCGGCCGCACGGTCTTCTGCCTCTTCCCACACCAGACGGCATACGTGGTCCCAGCGGAGTCTGTCACCGTGGTCCCGGACGGGGTTCCGGCCCCGCGGGCCGTGCTCGCAGGCGCTGTGGAGACCGCCGTCAACGCCCTCTGGGACCTGCCGCCGCTGCTGGGCGACCGCGTCACCGTGGTGGGCGCGGGCATGATCGGCTGCTGCGTCGCACGGCTCCTCGTCCGGATTCCCGGCGTCGATGTCACAGTCGTGGACGTCGACCGCGCCAAGGCGGACGTCGTGGCGGCGCTGGGAGCCCGGTTCGCCCAGCCTCAGGAGGCGGCTGGGGGGCGCGACTTCGTCGTGCACGCCAGCGCGACCTCGGCCGGGCTCCAGCTCTCGCTGGACCTGCTGGCCGCAGAGGGCACCGTGGTGGACCTGAGCTGGTACGGCGACACCGAGGTCCGGCTGGCGCTCGGCGGGGCCTTCCACTCGGGTCGCCTGGGCATCCGGGCGAGCCAGGTCGGCACCGTTGCCGCCGCCCGGCGCGGGCGTCGCAGCAGCCGGGAGCGCCTGGAGCTGGCTCTCGACCTGCTCAGGGACCCGGGGTTCGACGTGCTGCTGACCGGCTCGTCGCGGTTCGAGGAGCTGCCCGCAGTCCTGGCCGCGCTGGCCCAGGGCACTTCCGAGGGGGCTCACTGGACTTCCGAAGTGGCCCAGGGGACTTCCGAAGGCGCCCAGGGGACTTCCGAGAGGGCGCAGGGGACGTCCGGGGCGGGCCAGCCGGCGCTCTGCCACACGATCACCTACGGAGAGGGCTAGGCCAGTGTTCAGTGTGACCGTTCGCGACCACATGATGATTGCCCACAGCCTGCGCGGCGAGGCGTTCGGGCCGGCCCAGCGACTGCACGGCGCCACCTATGTCGTCGACGCCACGTTCCGGCGCGGCACCCTCGACCCCGACGGCATCGTGGTCGACATCGGGCGGGCCGCGGAGGAGCTGCACGCGGTCGTCGGCGAGCTCAGCTACCGCAACCTCGACGAGGAGCCAGCCTTCCGCGGCATGAACACGACGACCGAGGAGCTCGCACGCGTGCTGGCCGACCGCCTCGCGGAGCGCATCCAGGCGGGTGCACTTGGCGAGGCGGCACGTGGGGTAGAGGGACTCGAGGTCACGCTGCGCGAGTCGCACGTCGCGTGGGCCTCCTACGAGCGCACGCTGTGAAGCATGCCGTGAAACGCCGTGTGAAAGCGGTGCACGTCGTCGTGCCCCAGGGCATCGACGACCCGGCACGGCCGAGCGGCGGCAACACCTACGACCGCCGGCTGATCGCCGGTCTGGCCGCCCTCGGATGGCAGGTGAGCCAGGAGGACGCGCCGGGGTCGTGGCCGTGCCCGGACCGGAGGGACCGTGCGGCGCTGGGAGCACTGCTCGGCCGGCTGCAGCGCGGCTCGACCGTCGTGGTCGACGGCCTGGTCGCCTCAGCGGCACCGGAGCTGCTGGTGCCGCAAGCCGGCCGGTTGCGGCTCGTCGTCCTCGTCCACATGCCGCTGGGCCAGCCTGTGGCCAGTCCGGACGTCGTCGCCGCACGGGCCCGGGAGGGCGCTGTGCTCTCGGCCGCCGCGTCGGTCGTGACCACCAGTCGGTGGTCCCGGGACTGGCTGATCCGGCACTACGCCCTCGCTCCAGGGCGGCTGCACGTCGCAGAGCCGGGCGTGGATCCCGCTGAGCCTGCGCCGGGGACGGCCTCGGGTGGTCGACTGCTCTGCGTCGGGGCGGTCACACCCGTCAAGGGACACGACCTGTTGGTCAGCGCCCTGGCCGCGGTGCTGGACCTGCCCTGGCGGTGCGACTGCGTGGGCGCGCTCGACATCGACCCGGCTTTCGTCCAGGGGCTCGGCCACAGGATCCGGCAGCTCGAGGTGGGGGACCGTGTGCACCTCTGCGGACCGCTGACGTCCGCCGATCTCGCAGCCGCGTACGCCGAGGCCGACCTGCTTGTGCTGGCCTCGCGTTTCGAGACGTACGGCATGGTCGTCAGCGAGGCCCTGGCCCATGGCCTCCCGGTGGTCGCGACCGACGTCGGCGGCGTCCGCGAGGCCCTCGGCCAAGCTCCGGACGGGAGCCGGCCGGGCGTTCTGGTCCAGTCCGAGGACGCACCGGCCCTCGCCGACGCGCTGAGGCACTGGCTCGACGACGCCACTGCGCGCGGGCGGCTACGTCGGTCTGCCGCGCAGCGCCGAGCCGCCTTGCCGGCCTGGGCGTCGACGTCCGAGCGGGTCTCCCGGGTCCTGGACGGAGTGGCGGCATGACGCAGGCACCGGTGCGGGTGAGCCCCCAGTGGCTGGCGCTGCGAGAGGCAGCCGATGCGGCCTCCCGGGCCCCCGACCTCGTCCAGTCCCTCCAGGGGCTCCTGCATGCGGACCGGCCGCTGGTGGTCCACGACCTGGCCTGTGGGACCGGCTCGACGGCCCGTTGGCTGGCACCGCTGCTGCCCGGCCCGCAGCACTGGGTCCTGCAGGACTGGGATCCCGACCTCGTCGAGGAGGCAGCCGCGCTGGCCGTGCCCTGGGCGGCCGAGCGTGCCGGGCTCACGGTCGAGGTGCGTCGCGGCGACGTCACCAGACTGTCGGCCGACGAGCTTGCCGGGGCATCGCTGGTCACCGCATCGGCGTTGCTGGACATCCTGACCCTGGCGGAGCTGCAGCGATTCATCGCCACCTGCGTGGTGCCGCGCTGCCCCGTTCTGCTCACCCTGACCGTCGTCGGGCGGGTCGAGATCCTCCCGGAGCACCCACTGGACCGAAGCATCGCAGCGGCGTTCAACGCGCACCAGCGGCGCCACCGCGGCGACTCGCCGCTCCTGGGTCCCGAAGCCGCGGAGGCCGCGGTCGGAGAGCTGACGCGGCTGGGGTACGCAGTCACGGTCGAGGACGCCCCGTGGCGACTCGGTGCGGGCGACTTCGCCCTGGCCAGCGAGTGGCTCACCGGGTGGGTCGATGCGGCCTGCGAGCACGAGCCCGGCCTGACAGGGCCCGCCGCGGTCTACCTCCAGGACCGGCTCGCAGCGGCAGCGAACGGCCAGCTCTCGGTGGTCGTGCACCACGCGGACCTCCTGGGCTGGCCGGGGCGTCGCGACCGGGGGTGAACCGGTCCGGCACCGCTCTCGTGTCCCTGCTGAGGACCAGCCGCGCCCGGCAGTGCCCGGGCGACCCCGCCCAGCGATCTTGAGGAGGACGCGTGCGCATCAGCAGCGCCGGCTGGACCTGGATGCGCCGCCTGGGCGGCGCGGCCGTGGCTGGCGCTCTCGTCTGGCGGGTCGGCACCGGTCCGTTCCTCGATGGCGTGCGGGGGGTGGACGGCCTTTCCCTCGGTGCCGCAACCGCCATCGCCGCCATGACGACGGTGTGCTGTGCCTGGCGCTGGAGCCTGGTAGCCGGGGGTCTCGGCCTCGAGCTTCCGCTGCGCGCCGCCATCCCCGCCTACTACCGGTCGCAGTTCCTCAACCTCGCCCTCCCGGGCGGAGTGGTCGGCGACGTCCACCGTGCTGCCAGCCAGGGCCGCAGGGCGGGGGACCTCCTGGGCAGCGCCCGAGCAGTGCTGTGGGAGCGGGTCGCAGGCCAGGCCGTGCTGCTCGTGCTGACCATGGGAGCGCTGCTGACGCTCCCGCTGCCTCGACCACTGTCGGCATCCCTCGCCGGAGCCTTGGGCGTCATGGCGGCCGTCGGGGCCGTGCTCGGGGGCCGGCAACTCCTGCGGCACCACAGGGACGCCGCCCACGAGGGCGGGCGCCAGCACACCCCGGCACCGCCGTTCGAAGCGGCCCGGCCTCGCTCCCGGAACGCGTGGCGCACACTTCCGGCGATCCTCCTCGCCTCCGGCCTCGTGACGCTCGGCCACGCAGCGACCTTCCTCATCGCCGCCCGGGCGACCGGGTCGGATGCGTCCCCGCTCATGCTCCTGCCACTCGCGCTGGTCGTGCAGATGGCGTCGGCGATCCCGGTGAACCTTGCCGGCTGGGGCCCCCGCGAAGGGGCGGCTGCCTGGGCCTTTGGCGCGGCTGGGCTGGGCGCGGCCCAAGGGCTTGGCGCCTCTGTGGCGTACGGCGTCCTCGTGCTGGTCGCCACCCTGCCGGGCGCGGTCCTGCTGCTGGCGTCGGTGCGGTGGCGGGGTGCGGAAGCCGCTCCTCGGCGCCAAGCCGAACGCCGCTCATGGCGCCGGGCGTAACCGCTCTCCGGCGGCGGTACCTCCGGGCCGGTGGGACAGTGGAGGTCATGGAGTCCGACGAGGGGGGGTCTTGTGGCTGAGCGCCCCTACACCCTGCTGAGCTGTGGCATGTCGATCGACGGCTATCTCGACAGCGCCTCCCGCTCCCGGCTGCTGTTGTCCAACGAGGCGGACCTCGACCGGGTCGACGCCGTGCGCGCGAGCTGCGACGCGATCCTCGTGGGGGCGGAGACCATCCGCAGCGACAACCCGCGGCTCCTGGTCCGCGACCGGTCTCGGCAGGACGAACGGGTTGCCCGTGGGCTGCCACCCTCGCCCATGAAGGTGACCCTGACCCGCCATGCGCAGCTGGACCCCGACGCGGACTTCTTCGCCGCCGGCAAGTCGGCAAAGGTCGTCTACTGCGCCACCTCTGCTGCGGCAGCCGCCCATGAGCGCCTCGCGTCGGTCGCCACCGTGGTGGACGCGGGCGAGCCCGTCGACCTGTCCTGGATCGGGGCTGACCTGTTCGACCGGGGGGTGCGGCGGCTGATGGTCGAGGGTGGCGGCACGATGCACACCCAGTTCCTGACCGAGGACCTCGCTGACGAGCTGCAGCTGGTCGTTGCGCCGTTCTTCGTCGGCGACTCGCGCGCCCGGCGGTTCGTGGGCGACGGACGCTTTCCCTGGAACGCCGACCGGCGGGCGCCCCTGGCCGAGGTCCGGCAGATCGACGACGTGGTCCTGCTGCGCTATGCGCTGTCGCCACGGTTCAGCCTGGACTGACGGGGAAACCGGGAACCATGGCGCAGGCCCTGCCGGAGGCGACGATCCGAACCCAGGTGCTGGTGCCGCTGCGCTTTCCCGACGGCTTCGCCACCACGGCCCGGGTCTTCACCTTCCACGGCCTGGTCGACGGTCGCGAGCACCTCGCCCTCGGGCTCGGCGACCGGGCGGCGACGCACCCACCCGAGGGCGACGCAGGCACGACGCTGGTCCGGCTGCACAGCGAGTGCCTCACCGGCGACGTCCTGGGCAGCGAGCGCTGTGACTGCGGCCCGCAGCTGCGCGAGGCGGCGGAGCGGATCGCCCAGGCGGGTGGCTACCTCCTGTACCTGCGCCAGGAGGGTCGTGGCATCGGTCTCTACGCCAAGCTCGACGCCTACGCCCTCCAGGACGCGGGACTGGACACCTACGAGGCGAACCTTGCCCTGGGGTACACCGAGGACGGCCGCGACTACACGGTTGCAGCCCAGATGATCCGGGCTCTGGGCCTGCGGCGCGTGGCCCTGCTGAGCAACAACCCGGACAAGCTGGCCCAGCTCCTGCGCCTGGGCGTCACGGTGACGGCTCGCGTGCCGACGGCCGTGCACCTCTCAACGGCGAACGCGAGGTACCTCGCGGCCAAGGCCGAACGCGGTGCACACCTCCTGGAGCTGCCTGACCACGGGCCTGCCGCCGGCCCGGCGGCCGGTTCCGGCCGGCATACCCAGATCTGAGCCATCCCGGCCACCGTGCCTGTCATTGCTTCCCGCACACCTGGAGAGGGGTATGCCGGGCCCGCAGCAGGCGCGCATCGCGCGCCGTCAGGGGGCGCGGCTCGAGCGCCGTGACGTCTGTCGGGCCGCGATCCCCTTGTACGCCTCGAACCACAGGACCCCGAGGAATCCGGCGACGACGGCGACGAGCCAGTCGAGGACGCGGATGGCCCCGAGGTCGAACGCCTCACGCGTCCATGGGAGGCCGAGAAGCGCGACGAGCAGGACGATGGCGCCCCCGAGGACCCACGGCAGGGCTGGGTTCCTCCGGTCGCGAAGGGCTCGATAGACCGGGAGCCGCCACGACCGGTTGACGAGGATGAGCGCGAGGTTGCCGAGCACCAGCGTGGCGAAGGTGACCGAGCGGACCACGTCGTCGGGACGCCCGCTGAGCAGGGTCCAGAGGTAGACGCCGACGACGGCGGCCAGCACCGAGATGCCCTGCAGCACGGCGATCGCCAGCACGCGCGTCCCGAACATCGGCTCGCCCACCTTCCTGGGCGGCTGCTCCATGATCCTGGGGTCGATCTGCTCCGCCTCGAAGACCACCGAGCAGGCCGGGTCGATGATCAGCTCGAGGAAGGCGATCTGTACCGGCAGCAGCACCAGTGGCCAGTGGGCGACGAAGAGGGGGAGCAGGGACATCCCGATGATCGGGACGTGCACCGCGATGATGTAGGCCATCGCCTTGCGGAGGTTGTCGAAGATCCCGCGTCCCTGGCGCACCCCGGCGGCGATCGACGTGAAGTTGTCGTCCGTGATCACCAGGGCGGCGGCCTCACGTGCGACGTCCGTGCCGCGGGCTCCCATCGCGATGCCGATGTCCGCCGCACGTAGGGCGGGTGCGTCGTTGACGCCGTCGCCGGTCATGCCCACGATCTCGCCGTCGGCCTTGAGCGCCCGGATGAGCCGCAGCTTCTGCTCGGGAACCATGCGCGCGAACACGCTGACCGTGCGGATGCGCTCCGCAAGCAGCTCGTCCGACATGGTCTCCAGCTCGGGGCCGGTGATGGCGCCGGCGCCGTGGTCGAGCCCGATCTCCCGGGCGATCGCGAGGGCCGTTCCGGGGTAGTCGCCGGTGATCATCACGGTGCGCACGCCCGCGCGAGCGCAGTCCGCTACGGCCCCGGCGACACCCGGTCGCACGGGATCCTGCAGCCCTGCCAGACCGAGGTACTCGAACGTGAAGTCGTGCTGCTGCTCCGGGAGCACCTCGCCGGCGTCGAAGGTGGCCCGCGCCACGGCCAGGACCCGCTGGCCGCTGGAGGTGGCCCGCTCGATCTGTGCGGTCAGGGCGTCCGCCGCGCCGGGCCCGAGGTGGCACAGGTCCGCGATGGCCTCGGGAGCGCCCTTCGCCGCGATGACGTACCGCTGGTCACCCGGTGAGCGCCAGACGTGGGACAGAGCCAGCAGGCTCTCCGAGAGCGGGTACTCCCGGACCAGCTGCCAGTCCGCGTGGAGATGCCCGGTGTCGGCCAGGTACTGCTCCCCAATCGCCCTGAAGGCCTTGTCCATCGGGTCGAACGGGTCGACGGGTGACGCCAGGACCGCGAACTCGGCAAGCGCATGGAAGGCCTCTGGCAGGGGCCCGTCGCCCACCCGCCAGGTTGCGTCGTCGGTGATCAGCTCCCGGACCGTCATGCTGTTCATCGTGAGCGTGCCGGTCTTGTCGACGCAGACGACGGTGGCCGAGCCGAGCGCCTCGATGACCGGCGCGCGTCGGGTCAGGACGTGCTTCTGGGACATGCGCCAAGCGCCCAGGGCAAGGAACACCGTGAGGACCACGGGGAACTCCTCGGGCAGCATCGCCATGGCGGCCGCAATCCCCGCGAGGAGACCCTCCAGCCACCCACCCCGGGTGAGGCCGTAGACGGTGACGACCAGAGCCGCCGCCCCCAGACCCAGTGCCGCGATGACGCGGACCAGTCGGTCGACCTCCCGCTGGAGCGGGGTGCGCTGCGGCTCGATGGTGCTGAGAGCGGTGCCGATCCGACCGAGCTCGGTGCCAGCCCCCGTCCCCTTCACCAGGGCCAGGCCCCGGCCCTTGACGACCAGGGTTCCGGAGAACACCCACGGGGTGGCATCGCCCCCCGGACGGCCCATGCGGGTGGTTTCCGGAGCGCCCGCGATCGGGATCTTGCGCACGGGCACCGACTCGCCGGTCAGCGCGGACTCGTCGACCGAGAAGTTCACGCACTCGACCAGCACGGCGTCAGCAGGCACCCGGTCGCCCTCGCTGAGGACCGCCAGGTCGCCCCGCACGACGTCCCGGCCGGGGACGCGCACCTGCACCCCGTCACGGATGACCAGGGCCCGCGGCGAGGAGAGCTCCCGAAGCGCCGCCAGCGCGTTCTCGGTCTTGTGCTCCTGGTAGATCGAGATCCCGATCACGACGACAACGAACGACATCAGGATCGCTCCGTCGAGCGGCTCGGCGATCAGGAAGTTCACGGTGCCTGCGCCCAGGAGCAGGAGCAGCATCGGCTGGCGGATCGACTCCCACGCCTGTCGCAGGAGCGTGCGCGGCTTGGCCGAGGGCAGCTCGTTGGGGCCTTCGGCAGCGAGCCGGTCGGCTGCCACGTCGGCCGTGAGCCCGGTCATGAGCCCGGTCAAGGGTCCAGCCATGGTCACAGCGACCGCTCCCGGACGATGCGCGCGACGTCGAGTCGGCGGGTGGCCCTCAGGGCCGGCAGCTGCGCGGCGAGGGCTGCGGCGAGAACACCGGCAGCCACCACGAGCGGTGTCGGCGCCTGCATGTCCAGGCTCCAGCGGTGCCCCTGGGTCTCGAAGGTGGACATGAACCAGGTCGCCAGGAGCGCTCCCAGTGCCAGTCCACCGGGCAGCCCGACGACCACCAGGGCGAGGTTCTCGGCCGCGACCAGCCGGCTGAGCATGCCGGTCGACACGCCGGCGGCCTGCAGCGTTCCAAGCTCGACCGAGCGCTCGGCCACGTTGGCCGACATCGCGCTGTACAGCAGCGCCGCCGCCATGAGCGCTGCGAAGGCCAGCATGAGTCCCGTGAGCGTGTCGTAGAGGGCGAACGCTTCGCGCATGGTCGTCTCGACCGTGTCCGTCGACAGGTAGGCCATGACCCCGGGCAGAGTCGTCACCCGCGAGTAGACGGCATCCGGGTCGGCGCCTGGGCGCAGCCGGAGCAAGAGGCCCGTGGGGCCGGCCCAGCCGGTCCGCCGGGACAGGTGGTCGAGCGATACGTACACGACCGGGTTCATCGGCTCCTCCACGAACCCGACAACGGGCTCGGAGAGCCGCTGGCCGGTCTGCGCCACGGTGACGGAGACAACGTTCCCGACGTCGACACCCAGTGTCGCACCCACGCCACCGCCCAGGAGGACGCCGCGCGACGGGAGGGTTGAGGCAGAGCCGTCCTCCGCGGTGAAGCGGTGCATGGCCGTCTGCGGTTCCATCCCCGCCATGAGGGTCTGCATCGACCGGCCCTCGAAGCTGAGCGTGACGTCGTACCGCGCGATCGGTTCCACCCGTCGGATGTCAGGGTCCGACTCGAGG
>DASSJT010000231.1:0-3454 GCA_035691065.1 Dermatophilaceae bacterium | reverse complement strand
GCAGGCGCTTCGGGTAGGGGAAGAGCGCGAAGATCGCGGCGCGCAGCGCCCGGTCGCGGCGCGGGCGGTCGAACCGGCGCTCCACCTGGGCGCGGGTGGCCTCGATGAGCTTGTCGTACTGGACTCCTGACGGGCAGGCCGTCACGCAGGCCATGCAGCCCAGGCAGCGGTCGTAGTGCTGGACCATCGACGGGGTCATCGGCTCGCCCTGGAGACCCTCGTTCATCAGGTAGATCCGCCCGCGTGGGGAGTCCATCTCCTCGCCCCAGAGCGCGTACGTGGGGCAGGTCGGCAGGCAGAACCCGCAGTGCACGCAGTCGGCAACCAGCTCTGCGGACGGCGGGTGGTGGTCGTCGAAGGCGGGCTCGCCGCCCTGGATCGGCGTGAGCGACAGGCGGTGGTCGGAGCCCAGGGTGCCCGTCGGGCTGGACACCTGGCCGCGATCACGGTCCTTGCCGGCTCGGTCCTGGACAGTCATCTAGATCCCTCCGACGAAACGGCCCGGCGCGAGGCGCCGCTCTGGGTCGAACTGCTGCTTGACCGAGCGCATCAGGCTCAGCGCGGTTACCGGGCCCCACGGGTCGACGCCATCCCTCAGGCCCGCCGGGGCCTCGAGCAGGACGACCGAGCCACCGAAGGCGGGCGAGGACCGGCGGAGCTCGTCCACGAACTGCGCCAGCGCCTCGGGAGTGCCTTCGCCGTCGAGCCCGACCAGAGCGGTGCCGACCCCTGGGCTGCCCCGGAACCGGGGGGTGATACCCACCGCCGCCGCGACCGACTCCAGCGCCGCCAGCAGCCTCGACAGGCCGGCGATCTCGTGGCTGACCTTGAGCAGGGCACCGGTGGCGCTCTCAGGCTCGCTCCCCCACCACGCCGGCGGCTCCACGCTCTCGCCGGCGCCGCTGCCGAGCAGGCCCAACACCTGCGCGGTACGCCCCTCGACACCCGGTGGGATCCCCTCGAGGAGCAGGCTGAGGGTGCCCTCGCCGCCGTGCCAGTCCAGCTCCAGCGCCGACGGAACGACCTGGGAGTGGACGAGCGCCAGGACCAGCTCCTGTATGCCGTCCGCTGAGGAGACGGGCACGCTCACCCAGCGCTGTGCCTCGGGAACCGGGTGCAGCCGGAACGCGACCTGGGTGATCACGCCGAGGGTGCCGAACGAGCCGGTGAGCAGCTTGCCCAGGTCGTAGCCGGCGACGTTCTTGACCACCTTCCCGCCCGCGTGGGCGACGACGCCGTCGGCCCGCACCAGGGTCATGCCGATGACCTGGTCGCGAACCGCCCCATGGTGCAGGCGGTTCGGCCCGGTGGTGGCCGTGGCGACCGCACCCCCGACCGTCCCGCGTCGCGCGGGGTCGACGCCCAGGCGCTGGCCTGCCGGCGCCAGGTCGGAGGCGAGGGTGTCCAGGGAGCGTCCGGCACCGACCACGCAGATGAGGTCGCCGGCCGCGTGCTCGACGAGGGCGTCGAGTCCGGTGGTGTCGAGGACCAGGTCGGCGCTCTCCGGCGGGGCTCCCCACCCGAGCTTCGTGCCGGACCCGCGGGGGACGACGGTCAGGTCGTGCGCGGCAGCGGCCCGGAGCACGGCCGAGGTCTCGTCCGTCGAGCCGGGGCGGGCGACCCAGCGGGCCGGCATACCTGCCACGGCGTCTGCCTCGGTGGCCTCTCCGGCGTGTCCGCCAGCCGCCGCGCGCAGGTCCCCGAGGACGTCAGCCATCAGAAGACCTCCGCGATCCCAGCCTCGGCCAGGGGGTGGGCGCCCTGGTGGCGACCCGGCCGCTCGCCACACAGGCGGGGGGTGGGGAAGACCTTGCCGGGGTTGGAGATCGACTCCGGGTCGAAGGCGCAGCGGACCAGCTGCATGGTGTCAAGGTCGTCGTCGGTGAACATCCGCGGCATGTACCTGGCCTTGTCGGAGCCCACGCCGTGTTCGCCGGTGATGGATCCGCCGTTCTGGATGCACAGGTCGAGGATGGCTCCCGAGACCTCCTCGGCGCGCTCGGCCTCGCCCTCAACCGCGTCGTCGAACAGCACCAGCGGGTGGAGGTTCCCGTCGCCGGCGTGGAACACGTTGGCCACGCGGACGCCCGCCTCCTCCGAGAGCTGGGCGATCCGCCGGAGGACCTCGGGCAGCGTGGTCCGGGGGATCACGCCGTCCTGGACGATGTAGTCCGGGCTGATCCGGCCCACCGCTGCGAAGGCCGACTTCCGCCCCTTCCAGAACAGCGCCCGCTCGGCGTCGTCCGCGGCGATGCGGATCTCGAAGGCGCCGTTGGCACGGCAGAAGCCCTCGACCTGGTCGAACTGGTGCTGCACCTCGGCAGCCGGACCGTCGAGCTCGACGATGAGCACCGCGCCGGCGCCGTCGGGGTAGCCGCACTGGACGGCAGCCTCGGCCGCCTCGATCGCCAGGGCGTCCATCATCTCGATGGCCGCCGGGATCACGCCGGCACCGATGATGGCGGAGACCGCGGCACCGGCCTGGTCGGTGTTCGGGAAGCCGGCGAGCAGCGTGCGGACGTCCTCGGGGTTGCGGGTGAGTCGGACGGTGACCTCGGTGGCGATGCCGAGCGTGCCCTCCGAGCCGACCACGGCGCCGAGCAGGTCGTAGCCGGGCGCGTCCGGGGCCTTGCCGCCGATCCGCACGACCTCGCCCGACGGGGTGACGAACTCGACGCCGGTGACGTGGTTGGCGGTGAAGCCGTACTTCAGGCAGTGGGCCCCGCCGGAGTTCTCGGCGAGGTTCCCGCCGATGGAGCACACCTGCTGGCTGGACGGGTCCGGGGCGTAGTAGTAGCCCAGCGGCTGCGTCTCCCGGGTGAGCTGGAGGTTGATGACCCCCGGCTGGACCACGGCCCGCTGGTTGTCGCGGTCGATCTCGAGGATCTCTCGCATCTTCGACATCACGATGAGCACGCCGTCGGCGTGGGGCAGCGCGCCCCCGGAGAGGCCGGTGCCGGATCCCCGGGCCACGAAGGGGATGCCGTTGGCGGCGCACGCCCGCACGACCGTGGCGACCTGGTGGGTGCTCTCGGCGAGCACGACCAACGCGGGCGTGACCTTGTAGTGGGCCAGGCCGTCGCACTCGTACGTGCGCAGGCGCTGGTGGTCGGTGATGACCGCATCCTCCCCGAAGACGGGGCGGAGCTGCACGGCGAGCGCAAGCGCGTCCATCTGGCCGGACATGCCTCAGGGCATCCGCTCGTAGGCCGGGAGGGTGAGGAACTCGGCGAAGTCGTCGGCGACCGCCACCTCCAGGAAGGTCGACTTCGCCTCCTTGTAGTCGGCCGGGTCGCCGGGCAGCTTGGCCAGCTCCTCGGTGACGAGCCGGTCGATCAGCTCGCGGGTGACCTTCTCACCGGTGTCGAGCTCGATGTCGTTGTGGAGCCACTGCCACACCTGCGAGCGGGAGATCTCGGCGGTGGCGGCGTCTTCCATGAGGTTGAAGATGCCG
>DASSJT010000230.1:0-16144 GCA_035691065.1 Dermatophilaceae bacterium | reverse complement strand
CGTCAGGCCAAGGTCTCCGTGCAGCCGCAGGACATCACCCGGCCAGGGCACCGCGGCCCTACGTCGCCACAACGGAGCAGTTGTGTGTGGGCGCTCCAACGAGGCGATGCCTGAGCACCTAGGCACGGGAACCCTGCTCGGGGCGCACGGGCACATGTGGCCGGACGCGGACGAGTCCGCCCGCGCTGCCCTCGCAGGGGTCTTGGCAGTGCGAGCGGACTCGACGGTTCCGCGGGTTGCGGACTGACTGCGGACTTGGAGCATCACTTGTACACGAAACCGCAGGACAGGCCGCATAGCCGGCTCAGATGTCGTAGTACATCTCGAACTCGTGAGGGTGGGGACGGAACCGGATCGGGTCGACCTCGTTCTTGCGCTTCCAGTCGATCCAGGTCTCGATCAGGTCCTTGGTGAACACGTCACCTTCGAGCAGGAAGTCGTGGTCAGCCTCAAGCGCGTCGAGCACCTCGGGCAGCGAGCCGGGAACCTGCGGGATCGCCTCGTGCTCCTCCGGCGGCAGCTCGTAGAGGTCCTTGTCCACGGGCTCCGGCGGCTCGATGCGGTTCTTGATGCCGTCGAGACCGGCCATGAGCATCGCGGAGAACGCAAGGTAGGGGTTGGCCGACGGGTCGGGGACACGGAACTCGATGCGCTTCGCCTTCGGGCTGTCCCCGGTGATCGGGATACGGACGCAGGCAGAGCGGTTCCGGGCCGAGTAGACCAGGTTGACCGGCGCCTCGTATCCCGGGACCAGGCGGTGGTAGGAGTTGACCGTCGGGTTGGTGAAAGCCAACACCGACGGCGCATGCCGCAGCAGGCCGCCGATGTACCACCGCGCGATGTCCGACAGGCCGCCGTAGCCGCGCTCGTCGTAGAAGAGCGGCTCGCCGTCCTTCCACAGGGACTGGTGGGAGTGCATTCCGGACCCGTTGTCGCCGAAGATCGGCTTGGGCATGAACGTCACCGTCTTGCCGCGGTCCCAGGCGACGTTCTTGACGATGTACTTGAACTTCAGCACATCGTCGCCCGCCTGCTTCAGGGTGTTGAACTTGTAGTTGATCTCCTGCTGGCCTGCGGTGCCGACCTCGTGGTGGGCGCGCTCGACCTGCAGGCCCGCCGCGTTGAGCGCGAGGGTCATCGCGTCACGCATGTCGGCGAAGTGGTCGACCGGAGGGACGGGGAAGTAACCGCCCTTGTAGCGCGTCTTGTACCCGCGGTTGCCGCCGTCCTCCTCGCGGCCGGAGTTCCAGGCCGCCTCGACCGAGTCGATGAAGTAGTAGCCTGCGTTCTGCTTGGTCTCGAAGCGCACGTCGTCGAAGATGTAGAACTCGGCCTCAGGGCCGAAGTACGCCGTGTCGGCGATGCCGGTGGACTTGAGGTAGGCCTCGGCCTTGGCGGCGATGTTGCGCGGGTCGCGGCTGTACTCCTCGCCGGTGAACGGATCGACGACCGAGAAGTTCATGATGAGCGTCTTCTCCTTGCGGAACGGGTCCACGAAGGCGCTCGTCGGGTCCGGGACCAGCTTCATGTCCGATTCGTGGATCGCCTGGAACCCACGAATCGACGAGCCGTCGAACATCACGCCGTGCTTGAAGAAGTCTGCGTCGACGTTGGCGGCCGGCACGTTGAAGTGCTGCATGATGCCGGGCAGGTCGCAGAAGCGCACGTCGACGAACTTGACGTCCTCATCCTTGATGAAGCTCAGGACGTCGTCAGCGGTGCTGAACAATCCAACCTCCTATAGGGGGGCCGGGCACGCATCGCCGCCCGGTGGGGTCGCTGCGAGGCTAGTCGCCCCGCATTTCCCGTCAGTGACCCAAATGTTTCCTGCGTGTTACGTGGGACGCCCCGTCTCAGGAGCCGAGATCTCCGCCCGGAAAGCGGGCGCATAGAGTGTCGTCCGTGGTGGATCGGCAGGACATCGGCTCATGGCTCGAAGGCCCAGGATCGCGTATGCCGTCCAGCGGCTACCCCGGGGAACGGCTGGGTCTGCCGCGGGAGGGCAGGGGGTCGATCGGCCGGTTCGGGCGTCGCCTCGTCGCCGCGGTGGTCGACTGGACCCTGTGCCAGCTCATCGCCTATGGACTGTTCCACATCCCGTTCGGCCAAGGCGGTCCCCACTCGTTCGTGCCGCTCGGCCTCTTCGCGCTCGAGAACCTGCTCCTGGTCTCGACCCTGGGCCACACCATCGGCCACCGCCTGGTCGGCCTGCGGGTGCGCTCGCTCGCCCCGCGGCCGCTGAGCCCGGTGCAGGTGCTCATCCGGACGCTGCTGCTGTGCTTCTTCCTGCCGGCCATGTTCTGGGACAGCGACGGACGCGGCCTCCATGACAAGGCCGCCGGGACCCTCATCGTCCGCATGTAGGCAGTCGATGGGCACCTGATGGGCAGTCGATGGGCACCTGATGGGCAGTCGATTGGCAGTCGGTTGGCAGTTGATGGGTCTCGAGGAGATCGATGGGGCCACCGCCCACTGATTGCCAGACACGCCGTCACGTCACGACGGTGCTCTGCACCCGTGACGGGACGGCGTGTCGGTCAATCGGTCGTGGGACGTCCCGCAGGCTCAGCGCCGCCGGACCACGTCCCGAATGCGGGCTGATGCCTCGGTCAGGATGTCGATGACCTCGCGGGTCTGCTCCGCGCTGAGGCCGTGCCGCTTCCAGGCCTGGCGCGCCTCCTGACGGAGCTCGTTGGCGGCCGACTCGAGGTCGCGCGCCAAGCCGCCGCCGCGGCCGTCCGACCACGGCGTTCCGGCGAAGCCACCCACTGGCGTGGCAGTCCGGCGTGCCTCCTGGGCAGCCTGCTTCAGCTCGGTCCGCAGGTCCTTGGCCTGGTTGCGCACCCGGGCCCGGACATCCTCGGCGAGCTCGCGCACGGAGTGGTCGAGGTCGCTCTCGAGGCTCGCGAGCTCGTCCTGGCGACGGCTGACCTCCTCGCGGCCGGCCTCGGTGATGCGGTAGACCGCCTTCCGGCCGTCGTCGACCCGCTCGACGAGCCCCTCTTCCTCGAGCTTGGCGAGTCGGGGGTACACCGTGCCGGCGCTGGGGGAGTACAGACCGTTGAACCGCTGCTCGAGGTCCTGGATCACCTCGTAGCCGTGCCTCGGGCCTTCGTTGAGCAGGGCCAACAGGTAGAGCCTCAGCTGCCCATGGGCGAAGACAGGGCTCATGTCACACCGCCTCAGTGCCGTGGTCGGCCGGCCGTGCGTCGGAGCGCAGCAGGACAATGCTGCCCGAGACCGACGTGGCCTTCATCCTGAGGCCGCCGTCCCCCTCGGTCAGGCGTCCGCGCGGAGGGCCGGAGGTCTTCCGCAGCTCATGGCCGTCGACGACGATCTGGCCCGATGCCGTGTTGGCGGTGACGTCGTAGCCGTCGTGCGGCGCGCGCACGGTCACCTCACCCGAGACGGAGTTGGAGGTGACGCTGGCCCGGCCGTTGACCAGGTCGAGGGCGATGTCGCCGCTCACCGTGTGGATCGACACCTCTGGGAGATCGCTCTGCTGGGCTGTCACGGAACCCGAGACCGAGTTGACGTGCAGGGGGCCTCGGACGCCGCGGCACTCGACGTCCCCGCTGACGGTGTTGACGTCGACGGTGCCCTCGATGTCGTCGAGCGCCATGCCACCGGAGACGGTGTTCACCCTCGTCCGGGCGCGCACGCCCGCGACCAGCCCGCTCGCGGTCACGCTGTTGATGCTGCACTCGGCGTCCTCGGGGACCGACACACTGAGCACCACCTTGTTGCGGTCGAGGGTGCCGACCATCCGGACCACTTTGTCGACGATGCCGTTGTCGGAGTCCTTGCCGTGGGTGATCGACAGCTTGGTGCCATCCCAGCGCACCTTCAGCGGCTCACCTTCTATCCCTGAAACCTCCACGCGTGCGGCAGGGGAGTCGCTGTGGGTCACGACGTCGACCCGCCCCCCGACAACCGCCACGAGCAGCTTGCGTACCCGCTCTGCCTCACCGCCCACGTCGAGGACGCGGGGCTCCCGGATCTTCCATTCCTGTGCGTCCGGCACGTGCCACCTCCATGTGTCGAGCCGGTTCGCATCCCCGCCGACCGGCATACTCACGCTATATCGCGTTCAGAATCACGTTATATCGCGACTTGTCGGAGCGCAAGGGCTGAGCAGTGGGGTGGGGTCGACCACGTGGGGCCGACAAAGCGGATCGGTAACCCGCCAAACGCGAATCGGCAACCCGCGCAACGCGATTCGCTGGAGCTCGCAGGTGGTCCGGCGTGCCGGGCTTGACTACGTGCCGGGTTTGGCTACAGGGGTCAGCGACCGCGCATGGCCCGCCGGTCGACCCTCGCCTTGGTGGGGTCCATGCCCGCGGGCACGCCCAGCCGGATGCCGCCGAGCGACTTGAGCCGCTTGTTGACGACCGAGAGCTCCTCCTTGGTCAGCACCGGCTTCATGCGGGTCAGCTTGTTGGCCACCTTGCGGACGGGCACGTAGTTGTCGCCCTCGCCCACCAGCAGAGTCGTGACCGGCACGCCCGGTGCCACTCGGAGGACCTTCTTGCGCTCGGACTCGAGCAGCTTGCGGGCCCGCGCCTCCGGGCCTTCCGCGAGGAGGACGACGCCGGGCCTGCCGACCGCGCGGAAGACCATGGAGGCCGTGGACATGTCGCCGGCGCGCTGGGCGTCGGCGGCGACCGGCTCCTGCGAGTAGTACCAGCCGCGGCGCAGGCCGCTGAGGGCGGCTCCCGTGGCTCCCGGCTGGCCCTCGATGGATCCGTATGCCGCCCGCTCGGCGCGGCGGCTCATGACCAGAAGGGCCGCGATGAGGGCAAGTGGCACCCCGAAGATCGTGGCGTAGAGCCAGTGGCCCAGCAGTGCGCCGATGCTGATGACGACGGCGAGGGTAGCCACCGCCGCGAGCAGCATGTACCAGCCGATGAGCGGGTCGAGCCGGCGCGAGGCGGTGAACACCTGGCGCATCTGGGCGACTCTGCCCTGCTTCTCGGGAGTGCCCGAGGGCACGGTCGACTGCTGCTTCTCCTTGCGGGCCATAGGGGTCAGGATACGGGTCGTCAGGCCGGCGCATCCATCGAGGCCACGAGCGAGGCGGCCTCCTGCCGAGCCGGTGAGTGCGCAGCCTCGGCGAGGTGCTGGAGGTGGGGCGGGATCTCCCGGCCCCACTTCGCCATCGCGGTCGCCCACAGGCGACCAGCCCGGTACGAGCTGCGCACGAGCGGACCTGCCATGACCCCCTTGAAGCCCAGGTCCTCGGCGACGTGGCTCCAGTGAACGAACTCCTCGGGCTTGACCCACCGGTCGATGGGGTGGTGCAGCTTCGAGGGCCGGAGGTACTGCGTGATCGTGAGGATGTCGCAGCCCGCGTCGTGCAGGTCGGCGATGGCCTGCTCGACCTCGTGGTCCTCCTCGCCCATGCCCAGGATCAGGTTTGACTTGGTCACCAGACCGGCCTCGCGCGCCATGGACAGGACCCTGAGCGACTTCTCGTAGGTGAAGGCGGGGCGGATCTGCCGGAAGATCCGGGGCACGGTCTCGAGGTTGTGGGCGAACACCTCGGGGCGGGCGTCGAACACCTGGCCGACGAGCTCGGGCCGGGCGCCGAAGTCGGGCGGGAGGATCTCGACGCCGGTGTTGGGGTTGTGGGCGTGGATCTGGCGGATCGTCTCGGCATAGAGCCACGCCGCGCCGTCAGGCTGGTCGTCACGAGCCACGCCGGTGATTGTCGAGTAGCGCAGGCCCATCTGCCGGACCGACTCGGCGACTCGCCGCGGCTCGTCGCGGTCGAGGGGGAGCGGGCGGCCGGTCGCGATGTCGCAGAAGTCGCACCGCCGGGTGCAGATGTCGCCACCGATGAGGAACGTGGCCTCGCGGTCCTCCCAGCACTCGAAGATGTTGGGGCAGCCGGCCTCCTGGCAGACGGTGTGGAGCCCCTCGGACTTCACCATCGAGTGCAGCTGGGTGTACGCGGGGCCCATCTTCGCCGTGGTGCGGATCCAAGGCGGCTTCCGCTCGATCGGTGTCTCGGCGTTGCGCGCCTCGACGCGCAGCAGTCTGCGGCCTTCCGGAGCGACGGTCACGAGGACTCCCTTGCCTTCACGTGTGGTGCACAGCCCGTGCCGGTATGCCGGGTGCACGCGTTCGCCCGGATGGTCACCGGGCGCTCTTCCAGACTACGCCCGGTGACCATCCGGCTATTCCTGTGGTCCGTTCATCTATGGCCCGTTCACGAAGGCCCGTTCACCGTGGGGCGACGCCGGTCGGCCGGTCAGCTGCCGAACGGGAAAGTGATGTCCGGGAAGTAGGTCATCCTGATCTCGTCGAAGATCATGTACGCCGAGAGCAGCACGAGGACCCCATTGAGGGCGAAACCAGCCCAAGCCACCCTGCGGCCGCCCCGCCTCAGCGCCTTCACCGCGAGCACCACACCCGCGGCGGGTGCCGCGACGAGGAGCAGCCAGAGCCCGATCGCCCAGGCCCATCCGGCGACGCTGCGGTCGAACAGGAGGATGTCACCCTCCTTGAGGCCGAGCAGCGGGAAGATCAGGTACAGACCGATGAACGACGTCGCGAAGTAGACCAGGGCGAACGTCGGGAGCATCCAGAGCGACCATCGGGTCAGCCGGGAGGCTTCCTCTGCCTGGGGAGCCGCGGTCCTCGGCGAGGGGGTGAGAGTGGTCATGGCTTCCTCCTTCTCGAGCAGCCACTTTCATCGCACTCGACCGCCGCGTGACCGCCCAGAGGCGTACGTCCTGCGTTGCTCTCGGCTCCGTGCAGGCCCCGGTGTGGCGCGCATGGCGGGCTGGGCTTGGGTAGCCGGGCACACGGCATACCTGATCAGCCCTTTCTTGAACCGGCGAGCCTCGAACCTGCGAGGCACTCGGGGTCAGGGCAGCCGACGCCAAGGGCTGAGGGCTCAGCCGCGGGCCTCGCACCGGGCCTTGAGGCTCGCCGCCTCGGTGGCGATGTAGCGGCGGGTGAGGCGCCGGTAGAACAGCCTGACGAGGGGCGCCAGGCCACCGGACTGGGAGACGGCGAGGGTGACCACGGTGCGGTTGCCGTCTGCTGTGAGGTCGTGGGTCGCCTCGGTGACGATGCCCATGCTCTTGCTGACCCAGTCGAACCTGGTCGGGGGCTCCCAGGCCGCGATCTCCCAGACCGCGGTGGGCAGCCGAGGCTGCTCGAGCTCGAAGTCGGCGCCGAGCTGGGGAGAGCCGGACAGGGCGCGGACCTTGCTGACCGTGGGGGTCCAGGACGGCCACGAGGCGATGTCGGCGAGCACCGCCCAGACCTCGCCGATGGGTGCGTCGATGGTGACGGTGGTCCGGTCGGCCATGGCGGCGCCCTTCGTGTCAGCCGAGGATGTCGGCGAGGTGTTTCTCGGCGTAGGGAAGCACGTCGGAAACCGTGACCCGTTGGCCGAGCTCCCGGGAGATGGAGGAGACGCCCGCATCGGCGATGCCGCACGGGATGATGACCTCCGCCCAGCCGAGGTCGTTGTCGCAGTTGAGCGCAAAACCGTGCATCGTGACGTCGCGGCTGACCCGGATGCCGATCGCCCCCAGCTTGCGGTCCGCCCCACGCTCGTCGGCGGTGACCCAGATGCCGCTGCGCCCGTCGACGCGCCCGGCCTCGACACCGAACTCCCGGCAGATGCGGATCATGACCTCCTCGAGGCGTCGTACGTGGGCGACGACGTCGACCGGGGAGTGCAGTCGGACGATCGGGTAGCCCACGAGCTGACCCGGGCCGTGCCAGGTGATCTTGCCACCGCGGTCGACGTCGATGACGGGCGTGCCGTCGAGGGGCCGCTCGTGCGGTTCGGTGCGCTTGCCGGCGGTGTAGACCGCCTGGTGCTCGAGCAGGAGCACGGTGTCGGGCTCGTCCCCGTTGGCGACTGCCTCATGCAGGGCCCGCTGGCGGTCCCACGCGACCAGGTAGTCGACGAAGTCGGGGTCGAACCCCAGGTGCTCGAATCGCATGCCAACACCCTACGCCGGAGGTGGCGAAAGCCGTTCGGTGCCATCTAGGTTCAGACCATGGTTCGAGCAGGCTTGGTCGGGTACGGCTTCGCGGGCCGCGACATCCACGCACCGCTGATGCGCGAGGCGGGCATCGAGATCGCCGCCGTGCAGACCGCCAACCCGCAGCGGCGCGAGCACGCCGCGGCTGACCACCCGGGCACGAGGATCGTCGACGACCTGGCGTCGCTGCTGGGGGTCGAAGGGCTGGACCTGGTCGTGCTGGCGTCCCCCAGCGGCGTGCACGGGGAACAGGCCCTTCGGGTGATCGAGGCCGGCCTACCGCTCGTCGTCGACAAGCCGCTCGCGGTGGACGCTGCCGAGGCGCAGCGCGTGGTCGAGGCTGCGGAGCGGGCCCGTGTGCCGCTGACGGTGTTCCAGAACCGGCGGTTCGATGCGGAGCACGTGACGATGGTCGAGGTCGCGCGGTCGGGTCAGATCGGCGAGGTATACCGGGCCGAGCTGCGCTGGGAGCGCTGGCGCCCGGTGCCCAAGGAGCGGTGGCGCGAGCAGGTGCCCGCTAGCGAAGGCGGCGGCATCATGCTCGACCTGCAGAGTCACCTGGTCGACGGTGCCGTCGACCTGCTCGGTGAGGTCGGTTCGGTGTTCGCGGAGGTCGCGACGAGGACGACGGTTGCGGAGGACGACGCCTTTCTCGCCTGTCAGCACGTCTCAGGGGCCACCTCCCACCTGATCACCTCGTCCGTGGCGGCCGCGCCAGGTCCACGCCTGCGGGTGCTGGGCAGCCGGGGCGCGTTCCTGCTGAGTGCCTTCGACCACGAGCCCAACATCTTCCCCGACCTCGTCAACGCCGACCCGGGCGATGCCGGCTGGATCTACCGTGGCGACGAGCGGGTGCCCGCGCGGCGCGCGGCCAGCAGCCAGGCCGACTTCTACCGGGCAGTCGCAGCGGCGCTCGGCGCGGCCGATCCGCAGCGGGCCATGCCTGTCGACCCCAGGGACGCGGTCCACACGCTCGCCGTGATCGACGCCGCCCGGGTGAGCGCGGCCGAGGGCCGGGTCGTGGACGTGGTGACTCCCGGACAGGGGTCTGGGCCCCGGGAGGCTCAGCCCCGGGGCGGCCACTAGCTGAGCACCTGCGCGCCGGCCGGTGGCCTGTGGACAACCGGCCGGCCGACGCGTCGGTTCCAGGCACGCTGGTGGCCGTGGACGAGCCGACAGTGCCGGGTTATGTGCTGATCGAGCAGGTCGGGGCCGGCGCGAGTGGCGTCGTCTGGCGCGCGCGCCGGGATTCCGACGGCCGTCAGGTCGCCCTGAAGGTTGTGGGCCTGCCTACCGGCGCTGAGTCCCTCGTAGGCGGCGCTGACCAGGTTGCGGCGGAGCTCGGTCTGATGCAGGCACACGCGTCAGACCACATCGTCCGCTGTCACGAGGCCATCGCGTTGAGGACGCCCACCCCTGCGGTCGCCCTGGCGATGGACTTCATGGAGGGCGGCTCGCTCGCCGACGTGCTGGCTGCCCGAGGCCACCTCAGCATGGGCGAGACGGTCACCGTGGTCTCGCCCATCGCCCGAGCCTTGGCCACGCTCCACGCATCGGGAGTCGTCCATGGTGATGTCAGCCCGGGCAACGTGTTGTTCGACCGGTCGGGCCGCCCGTCGTTGTCCGACCTGGGCGTTGCCCGGGCGGTGGGTGACCGAGGCGGGGGTGTCTACGGCACTCCTGGTTTCGCGGCACCCGAGCTCGAGCTGGGATCACCGGCAACACCGTCGAGCGACGTCTACTCTCTCGGCGCCGTCGCCTGGACCTGCCTGACGGGCGCACCTCCGGCTGTGGCAGCCCTCAGGCCCCGCCTCGAGACGCAAGCGCCCGGCCTGCCGGCGGCCGCGCGGGAGCTGGTGGTCGCCTGTCTGGCGGGCGACCCCGGCGGCCGGCCGAGCGCCCTCGGGGCGGCGCTCGGCTTCTTCGACGCCGCCGCGGCCGAGCCGATCCGGCTGGTCACGGCCCACGACGACCTCGCCTTGCTCACGCGGCGGATCCGGGCTGCGGCAGTCGCGGACGAGCAGGGGGCGGCCGCCCCTGAGCGGCGACGACGTGTCTGGCCGCGAGGAGTCTGGCCGCGAGGAGCCTGGCGGCCAGGAGTCTGGCGGCCAGGAGTCGGGCCGCAAGCGGTCTGGTGGCCCCGTGCCCCAGCGGCGCTCGGGCGGTGGGCCGCGGTTGCGGCGCTCCTCATCGGGCTCACCGCTGCCCTCGGCTGGCACCGGCTCGCCTCGGCTCAGTCGGTCGCGCCCAGCCCTAAGACCGCGGGCGCGTCCGCGGGGGCGTCCGCGGTCAGGTCGCCGACGCCACAGGGGATCCTGGCTGACCAGGCCCGCCTCACCGCAGATCCGGTCGGCGTCATCCGCGCCCTGTCGGAGCTGAGGGCCCGGGCATGGACTGCCGGAGAGGAGGGGCTGCTGGCAGCGTGCGACGCTCCCGGTTCCCCGGCGCTGGCCCACGACCGCGAGCTCCTGGCGCAGGCCCGTCGCGGCGGAGCCACCTACACCGGCGTGGGTTTTCGGGTGGTGTCGGCGACGTTGGAAGAGGTGACCGACACGAGGGCCAGGCTCGTCGCGCGTGTCGACCCGACGGCATATGAACTCGCAGTGCACGGGCGGGTCACCCACGTCCCGGCGCGCGCTTCACCGCCCGTCGAGTTCCAGCTCCGCTGGGCAGGACGCCAGTGGATGGTCGAGGAGGTCAGGGCTGTGACAGAACCCAGCTGATCGCCTTGGCCAGGGTGTCGTGTTCGTACTCGAAGCCGCTCTCCCGCAAGCGGACCGGCTCGACCCGCTGGCTGGCGAGGATGTCCTCGGCTATGCCGCCCGCCACCAGGCGGAGCGCCAGCCCGGGGGCGGGGAGGATGGCGGGGCGGTGGAGCTGGCGTCCGAGCTCCGCGGCCACGTCCTTCTGAGGGGTCGGCGTGGGGCCGACGACGTTGACCGGGCCGACGACGTCGGGGTGGTCGATCAGGTGGGCCAAGGCCCGCACCTCATCGACCAGACTGATCCACGGCCACCATTGGCGACCGCTGCCGAGCGGGCCACCAAGTCCAAGTCGCGCGAGTCGCAGCAGCGGTGGGAGGGCGCCGTCATGCGGACCGAACACCAGGCCGCTGCGTGCGAGGGCGACGGACAGGCCCGCCTGCCGGGCCGGCTCGGCGGCCGCCTCCCAACCTCGCACGACCTCCGAGAGAAACCCCTGCCCCGCAGGGCTCGCCTCGGTCAGGATCTCCTCGCCGCGATCTCCGTAGAAGCCGACGGCCGAAGCGTTGACCAGGCGCACCGGCGCGCCGGACTCCGCCAGGGCGGCGGCCAGGGTGGCCGTGCTGTCGACCCGGGAGGCGAAGATCTCGTGCCGGAAGGCGTCGCTCCAGCGCTTGGCTCCCACGTTGGCGCCCGCCAGGTTGACGACGGCGTCGAGACCGCGCAGCCGAGAGGGGTCAAGGGTGCGGGTGGCGGGGTCCCACCGGATCTCCGCCGGCGTGCGTTCCTCGCGGCGCACCAGGTGCACGACGTCGTCGCCGCGCCCCGTGAGGTAGGACGAGAGCGCGCCGCCGATCATGCCGGAGGCGCCGGTGATGGCGACGCGCTGTCCCATGGAGCCCGACCTCAGCTCGCCCCGAGACCGAGTGAGGCCTCGAAGGCACCCTCCTCGAGCCGAGTCTTCATCGTGGTGAGGAAGCGCGCTGCGTCCGCGCCGTCGACGATGCGGTGGTCGTACGTCAGAGCCAGGTAGGCCATCGAGCGGATCGCGATCGTCTCGCCGCCATCCTTGTCGGTGACGACGACCGGCCGCTTCACCACGGCCCCGGTGCCGAGGACGCCCACCTGGGGCTGGTTGATGATCGGCGTGTCGAACAGGGCGCCGCGGCTGCCGGTGTTGGTCAGCGTGAACGTCCCGCCGGACAGGTCGTCCGGCATGATCTTGTTGGAGCGGGTGCGGTCGGCCAGGTCGGCGATTGCCCGCGCGAGGCCGGCGATGTTGAGGTCGCCCGCGTTCTTGATGACCGGGACGATGAGGCCCTTCTCGGTGTCGACCGCGATCCCGAGGTTCTCGGCGCCGTGGTAGGTCACCTCGTCTCCGTCGACGCTCGCGTTGACATTGGGATGGGTCTTGAGCGCTTCGACGGCGGCAAGGGCGAAGAACGGCAGGAAACTCAGCTTGGTGCCCTCACGACGCTCGAAGTCGACCTTGGCCCGAGCCCGGAGGCGGGCGATCTTGGTGACGTCCACCTCGACCACGGTCGTCAGCTGGGCCGAGACCTGGAGCGACTCGACCATGCGCTTCGCGATGGTCCGCCGCAGTCGCGACATCTTCTCGGTCGTGCCGCGCTTGGAGCTGTCGACCGACGCCGCAGCGGTCGGGCGCGAGGGCGCCTGCGGGGCCGCGGCTGCCGGTGCCGGTGCGGGCGCCGGCGCGGCCTTGGCCTCCTCGGCTGCCTTGGCCGCGTCCAGGACGTCCTGCTTGCGGATCCGCCCGCCCACGCCGGTGCCGGTCAGGGTGGCCAGGTCGACGTTGTTGTCTGCCGCCAGCTTGCGGACAAGAGGTGTGACGTATGCCGCCGCGTCGCCTCCTGGGGCGGCCGCCGCGGGTGCCGCTGCGGGTGCCTGGGCCGCCGGGGCAGCGGGGGCAGCGGGGGCTGCGGGCGCAGGCGCCGGAGCGGCGGGGGCGCCTTGGGGCTCTGGCGCTGCCGGCGGCGCTGCCTCGGCGCTGGGAGCCGCTGCCTCGGCGCTGGGAGCCGGGGCCTCCGCGCTGGGAGTGGGCGCCTCCGCGCTGGGAGTGGGCGCCTCCGCGCTGGGGGCGGGCGCCTCCGCGCTCGGGGCCGGAGCCGCAGCGGTGCCGCCCACGATCGCGAGGTCGGCGCCGACGGGAACCGTGTCGTCTTCCTGGACCAGGATCTTGGTCAGCGTCCCCGCCACCGGCGACGGGATCTCGGTGTCGACCTTGTCCGTGGATACCTCGAGGAGCGGCTCGTCGACCGCGACCTCGTCGCCCTCCTTCTTCAGCCAGCGGGTGACCGTGCCCTCGGTGACCGACTCGCCCAGCGCCGGCATCTTGACCGTCTCGCCCCCCGAGCCGCTCGAGGCGGCCGGGGCCGCCGGGGCACCCTGCGACTGGGCGGCCGACTCGGCGCCTGA
The DNA here is from genome assembly GCA_035691065.1 of Dermatophilaceae bacterium. Classification (GTDB taxonomy): domain Bacteria; phylum Actinomycetota; class Actinomycetes; order Actinomycetales; family Dermatophilaceae; genus DASSJT01. The sequence continues at coordinate 2,997 of DASSJT010000230.1, read as the reverse complement.
CTCGGCGCCCGACTCGGCGCTCGTCTCGGCGCTCGTCTCGGCGCCCTGCTCGCCCGCGTGCTCGGGCTCCGAGGTCGCTGGGGTCTCGGGCTGCTCGGTCGAGGGTGCAGCCGGTGCGGGGGCGGCAGCCTGTGCCGGGGCCGCCTCGGGCTCGGCCGCCTCAGGCTGAGGGGCCGACTCCTGGGGAGCCGGCGCAGGCTGCTGCTGGGGCTCGGGGGCCGCTTCGGCCGCCGGCTGGGCGGCGCCACCGCCACCCTCGCTCGCCTCACCGTCGCCGATCACCGCCAGGTCAGCGCCCACCGGCACGGTGTCGTCCTCCTGGACGAGGATCTCCTGGAGCACGCCGGCCACGGGTGACGGGATCTCGGTGTCCACCTTGTCGGTCGACACCTCCAGCAACGGCTCGTCAACCGCCACGGTGTCGCCGACGTTCTTCAGCCAGCGGGTCACAGTACCCTCGGTGACGGACTCGCCCAGAGCCGGCATGGTCACGCGTTCTGACATGAGCGGTGCTCTCCTTTTTCCTGTGTCGCGCTGGTGGTGCGGTGTCGTCGGGTCGGGGTGGTGCTCAGTCTGGTCGCTCAGGTGTGAGCGTGGAGGGGTTTGCCCGCCAGGGCGAGGTGCGCCTCGCCCAACGCTTCGTTCTGGGTCGGGTGCGCATGGACCAGACCTGCTACGTCGGAGGGCAGGGCCTCCCAGTTGTAGATGAGCTGAGCCTCGCCGACCTGCTCGCCCATGCGCGCGCCGATCATGTGGACGCCGACCACGGGCCCGTCCTTCTCGCGGACCAGCTTCACGAAGCCCTGGGTCTTGAGGATCTGGGACTTGCCGTTGCCGCCCAGGTTGTACTCCGCGGTCTCGACGTCGGCGTACTTCTCGCGCGCCTGCGCCTCGGTCAACCCGACCGAGGCGATCTCGGGGTCGCAATAGGTGACCCGAGGGATGCCCAGCTCGTCGATCGGCGCCGGGGCCAGCCCGGCGATGTCCTCGGCGACGAAGATGCCCTGTGCAAACCCGCGGTGGGCCAGCTGCAGGCCGGGCACGATGTCGCCGACGGCGTAGATCCCCTCGATGTTGGTGCGGCAGCGCTCGTCGGCCAGGACGTAGCCCCGGTCCATCGCCACCCCGGCCTCCTCGTAACCCAGGCCGTCCGTCACCGGTCCGCGGCCGACCGCCACGAGCAGCAGGTCCGCCTCGATCGTCTCCCCACCCTCGAGCGACACCGTGACGGTGTCTCCACTCTGGGACACCCCGCTGAAGGTGGCGCCGGTCTTGAAGGCGATCTTGCGCCGTCGGAACGCCCGCTCCAGCTGCTTCGAGACGGCCTCGTCCTCTGCGGCCACCAGCCGGGGCAACGCCTCGACGATCGTCACGTCGGACCCGAAAGAGCGGAACACCGACGCGAACTCCACGCCGATGACGCCACCACCGAGGACCACCACACGGGGAGGGACGAAATCGAGCTGGAGGGCCTGCTCGCTGGTCATGACCCGGCCGCCGATCTCGAGGCCGGGAAGGGTCTTGGGGGTCGAGCCCGTCGCCAGCACCACGTTGCTGCCGCGCAACCGCCGGCCGGCAACCTCGACCGTGTCCTTGGCGACCAGCCGCCCAACGCCCTCGACGTACACGACCTTCTTCGCCTTCACGAGCCCTTGAAGGCCCTTGTAGAGGCGGTCCACCACCCCGGACTTGTAGGCGTTGACCCCGCTCATGTCGACCGACTCGAAGGTCGTCTTGACCCCGAAGGTGGCACCGTCGCGTGCCGAGTCGGCAACCTCCGCGGCGTGCAGGAGGGCCTTGGTCGGAATGCACCCGACGTGCAGGCAGGTCCCCCCGAGCAGGTCCTTCTCAACCATGGCGACGCTCAGGCCGAGCTCGGCGGCGCGCAGGGCGCAGGCATAGCCACCGCTTCCGCCACCCAGAATGACAAGGTCGAAGGTCTGCTCGGCATCTGCCGACATCTGGTCGCTCCCTTGCGTGTTGCGCACCGGACAGGGCTCTCGCGAGGGCCATCTCCGCAGCAGGTCGTGCTGGGGCCGGGCACCTCACAGAGCATCTTGTCACTGTTGGGGACGTCGGGTGCAAGCAGGGCGCGTCCGTGGAACGGCCGATTCTTGGCCCGCGACAGCCCCGCTGGCGGGCGCGTGACGGCTGGGCCACGGCCTCGCCGAATCCGCGCGACACACCGCGGCGCGAACAGGCCGCAGTCAGGCAACTCCCAGAGATCGCCCAGCGGCTGGCCTTAAAGTGAGCCCATGGCCTGGTGGAGTCGTCGCCGCACAGGTGGCAAGGTTCGGGGCCGGATCGCGGCGCGCACCGACGGTCCTGGCATGTCCATCGACGAGAAGGCCGTGCGCGCCCACCTGCGCAGCTTCGCCTCCTCTCGCCGGGGCGTCGAGGCCTACGTCGAGCCGCCCACCTCCGTGACGTCGACGACGGTGATCCTGATCGCGCATGACGGCGAGTGGACTCGTCGGGCTGTGGTCTCGCGGCAGCGCGCCTTCGACCTGGCCCGCTCGCTCGACGTCCCGGTCTACGACGTCAACCAGACCGGCTACCCACAGCGCATGCGCGAGTGGAACGCCCGCCAGCGGCGAAGAGGCTGACGGCGGGCCACGGGGACAAGCGCTGGTGCCGTCCGGGCGGTGCTGCGAGAGTGGTGTCGGACACCCTGAAGGAGGACCGAGATGTCAGCCAAGAGCAACAGCTCCCACCCCTCGCCAGGAGAGGACGTCAAGCAGAAGTTCCGCGAGGCACTGGAGCGCAAGCAGGCACAGGCCGGGCGGGCCACTGCCTCCGAGGGCGAGTCGTCCAAGGTGCACGATGCCCACGGTCCCGCCAAGGTGCAGCAGATGTTCCGCCGCAAGAGCGGGTGACCGCGCCCCGACTGCAGGAGGGCCCGCCAGCATGCTGGCGGGCCCTCCTGCAGTCGGGGCCCGTGCCCGTGATGTCGGCTTCCGGCGAATCAAGACACCGAAGGGGTATGCCGGTCAGCCG
>DASSJT010000229.1:0-36951 GCA_035691065.1 Dermatophilaceae bacterium | reverse complement strand
GGACCTGGGCCATGTCGCGAAGGATGTGGGGGTCGTTCTCGAGCTTGGGGTTGAGGATGTCGCCGCGCTCGCCCCCGGTGCAGGAGACGACGAGCACTTCGGCTCCCTCGGCGACGTACTTCGCCATCGTTGCCGCACCCTTGCTGGACTCGTCGTCGGGATGCGCGTGCACCGCCATCAGCCGCCACCGGTCAGCCACGTGAACAACCTCTTTCGTCAATCCCCGAGAATGGCAACCTGACCATCTTCTCACTGCCGCCTGACACCCCGGCCAGCGATATTTCCCCGAAGGAACGCCCATGCCACTTCCCAGACCCGCACCCGGTACCGGGAAGTGGTGGGTCATCGGCATCGTGGGCTGCCTGGCCGGCGCCGCCGTGGCCGTGTGGTTCGGCCTGGCCGCCACCTGGGGCCAGGTCTCCTGGGTGGACACCGGCTACCGGGTGGTCGATGACCGCACCGTCGAGGTCCGTTTCGACGTGCACCGGCCGCCTGGACAGCGGGTGACCTGCACGGTGCGGGCGCTGAACCGGGGCTTCGGAACGGTCGGGACCATCGAGGTCACGGTGCCGGCCAACGACCAGCGGGCCGTGGGCATGGTGGTCATGCTCCGCACCACCACCCGGGCCGTCACGGGGCAGGTCAAGACCTGTGCGACGGTCCCCTGAGCCCTTCGCTGAGCCCTGGCCGTGCCTGCGCCGGGCCTTCGCTGAGCCCGGGCCCTGTGCCAGCGCTGAGCGTTCGCCGAGGACGTCCTGAGCGGCCTGGGGGCGGTCCTTCGCCAGCCCCCGGGCGCCATCGGGACGCCACCCCAGGTGTCCTCGAGAAGCGACGATCGCCAACCATTTGTTAGACTGATCCCTTCGACACCTCGGGTCTGGACCCCATCTCACCCGGAGAACGTTTGGTGAGAAACGGTCCGGACCCTCTTCTGTAGCGCACCCAGCGGCTCCACCAGCCAGGCCCGCGCGACACAGCAATGACCAAGGAGTACCACGTGAGCGACATCGCTACCCCGACGGCGAGCTACCTGACCCAGGAGGCCTTCGACCGTCTGAAGGCTGAGCTGGCACAGCTCTCTGGCGAGGGCCGCGCCGAGATCGCGAAGAAGATCGAGGCGGCGCGCGAAGAGGGCGACCTCCGAGAGAACGGCGGCTACCACGCGGCCAAGGAGGAGCAGGGCAAGATTGAGGCCCGCATCCGCCAGCTCACGCAGCTGCTTCACAACGCAAAGGTCGGCGCCCAGCCGGCCGATGACGGCGTCGTCGAGCCCGGCATGGTCGTGACCGTCGACCTGCTCGGCGACGACCTGACGTTCCTTCTCGGCTCTCGCGAGATTGCCGAGTCCGACCTCGAGGTCTACAGCGAGAAGTCCCCGCTGGGATCGGCCATCAACGGCAAGAAGGTTGGCGACAAGGCCTCCTACGAGGCCCCCAACGGCAAGAGCATCGAGGTCAGCATCAAGCGGGCCAAGCCCTACACGGGCTGACCGCCACACCAGCCGTGAGGGGGCGCCCCGCTGGGGGCGCCCCTTCGCCGTGCGGTCGTATGCCGTCGTATGCCGTCGAGGTCGGCGGTGCCGGCAGCGCCGGCCGGGTGCCCTGGCCAGCCGGCATCCTTCCTCGGGTCAGCGGAACTGGAGGCGGTATCCGTGTCCGGTCAGGGTCTTGATGACCTCCTGGCAGTGGTCGGGGCCCTTCGTCTCGAGCTGGAGCCCGATCTCGACCTCGTCGACGCTGAGCGAGAGGCCGGTGCGCACGTGCTCCACCTCGAGGACGTTCGCATCCACGGCGGCACAGTCCGACAACAGCCGGGCGAGGGTTCCCGGCTTGTCCGGAAGGCGCACCCGGACCTGGAGGTAGCGCCCCGCAGCGGCCATGCCGTGGCGAATGATGCGCAGGAGCAGTAGCGGGTCGATGTTGCCGCCCGACAGGATCGCGACGACCGGGCCGCGCCAGGGCTCACGGCTGTAGTCCAGCAGCCGGGCCACAGCCGCGGCTCCGGCCGGCTCCACGACCAGCTTGGCCCGCTCCAGGATGAACAGCAGGGCGCGCGACAGGTCCTCCTCCGAGACCGTCTCTACCGCGTCGACCAGGTCACGGATGATCGCGAACGGCACTTCGCCGGGTAGGCCCACGGCGATTCCGTCTGCCATGGTCGACATCTCGCGCAGCTCAACCGGGTGCCCAGCGGCGAGCGACGCGGGATAGGCGGCGGCGCCCTCCGCCTGTACGCCGACCAGTCGCACATCGGTTTTGAGGGCGCGGACGGCCGCAGCCACGCCGGCCAGCAGTCCCCCGCCACCTGTGCTCACCACGATGGTGCCGACGTCAGGACACTGGTCGAGGATCTCCAGGCCGACCGTGCCCTGCCCCGCCACGATGTCGGGGTGGTCGAAGGGGTGGATCAGTACTGCCCCGGTGCTGTCCTGCCACTCGCGAGCGGCCTTCAGGCACATGTCCACCGTGCTGCCGACCTGCTCGACCGTGGCGCCATAGGCACGCGTCGCCTGGAGCTTGGGGATCGGCGCTCCGACCGGCATGTAGACCTTGGCCTTGATGCCCAGCATCTGCGCGGCCAGAGCCACCCCCTGCGCGTGGTTACCGGCGCTCGCGGCGACCACACCCCTGGCCTTCTCCTCGTCGCTGAGCCGCGCCATGCGCGTATAGGCACCCCGCACCTTGAAGGAGCCTGCTCTCTGGAGGTTCTCGCACTTGAGGAACGCCTCGGCGCCGATGCGGTCGGTCAGTGCCCTGGAGTACTCGAGCGGGGTGGGGCGGACGACGCCGGCCAGCAGGTCCTGCGCAGCCCGGATGTCATCGAGGGAGACAGACAGCAGCGGTGATGCCATGGTGCACACGCTACTGCGGCGCCGCCCGGCCCCTGACCAGCGCCGTCAGGCCACGGGAACCATCACCCCTCGCGGCACAGGCAGAAGGGGTGTCCGGCCGGGTCGAGGTAGACCCGGAACCCTTTGGCGTCGGGCTCGGGCCGCCCGGTCTTGGCTGCTCCGAGCGCCAGCACTCCCGGCTCGGCGGCGTCGATGTCCGGCACGTTGAGGTCCAGGTGGAACTGCTGTGGAACCGGGCCCTCCGGCCAGGTGGGCGCGACGAAGCCCTCGGCCTTCTGGAAGGCCACGCCGATGCCGCCTTCGGGACTGCGCAGGGTCACCCACTCGTCGTCGGCCGACTCGACCTCCCAGCCCAGCAGCTTGGCGTAGAAGTCGGACAGCGCGGCCGGGTCGGGGCAGTCGAGCACGACCATGTCAAGGCTGATGGCGCCGATGGCCCGGGTGGGAGCGGAAGCAGTTGTCTCAGTCATCCAGAGACCGTACGACGAGCCTCTGACAGCGCCACGCGGCAGGATGCCGCTCATGCCCTCGGTGACCCTGCGCGAGCTGACGCCCGACGACCTCGACGCCGTCTTCGCCATGATGCGCGACCCGGACGCGGTGTGGATGGCAGCGTTCACACCACCGGATCCGGACGACCGCGCGGCCTTCGACGCCCACCAGGCGACGCTGGCTGCCGATCCCTCCGTGGTCCAGCGCGCCGTCCTCCTCGACGGACGCCTCGTCGGCACCATCGGCAGCTTCGTCCTCGAGGGCGACACCGAGGTGACGTACTGGATCGACCGGGACGCCTGGGGGCAGGGCGTCGCCTCCCGAGCGCTCGACGTCTTCCTCCTCCAAGTGCCGACGCGGCCGGTCTTCGGCCGCGCGGCGAGCGACAACACCGCATCCCTGCGAGTGCTGCAGAAGGCCGGCTTCACCCCCGTGGGCAGCGGGCGGGCGTATGCCGCAGGGCGCCGCAAGGCGGTCGAGGAGACCGTGCTGCGACTGGGCTGACTGCTAGGCCACGGCCTGCTCGCACAGCTGCCGGGCCAGGCTGCGCGCCGCTTCGGGATGCGGGTCCGCCAGAAGACCCACCGCGAACAGGAGGTATGCCGTGTCGACAGCCAGTGACGCGGAGGTGGGCACCTTCCAGCCGCCCGGGTAGTCGTGGATCACGGCGCCCAGCACCTGGCGGCCGGCCTCGACCGACGCATGGCGGAGCACACCCCCGGAGCCGATGACGTGCCGCACGTCCTGCAGCGGTCGCGGGCCTTCTGAAGGCGCCGCCGGCCGGGCGTGTCGCCGCACCGCCACCACCGCCGCCGCCCGGGCCAGGTCGCGTTCGCTGCCCCACTCAGCCGCCGACTGTGGAAGGTGACCTGGGTCGGAAGCCATGCGACCGGCATACCGGATGGCCGTGGCGGGCAGGTGCAGGTGCTCGCGCGCCGCCGCCTCGACGATGCCTTCGGCGTTCCAACGCATGCCGAGGTCGGCCTCCACCGTGCGGGCCTGCCAGAGGGGTGCGACGACGTCGCGGTGGAGGGTGGCGTCCTCGCCCTGAGGGGTGATCGCGGAGTAGACGTCGGTCGTGGCGCCGCCGATGTCGATGACGAGCACGTCGCCGGCGAGGGCGTCGGCGAGGACCTCAACCCCCCGCAGCATGGCGTCGGGCGTGGGCGCCTGGACCATCTGGGCGAACGCCGCTCCCTTGGAGAGGCCCTTGCCGCCGATCACGTGGGCAAGGAAGGCCTGTCGGATGGCTGAACGGGCGCCGTCGGGGGCGATCACCCCGATCTGGGGCAGGACGTTGTCGGCGACGGTGAAGTGCCGCCCGGTCGAGGACAGGAGCGCAGCCGCGTCGGACACCGCCTCTGCGTTGCCCGCGACGACGATGGGCGGTCGGATGCGCGCCCGGGCGAGTCGTCGGGCGTTGTGGAGCAGGACCTCGGCGTTGCCGCCGTCGGTGCCACCCACGAGCAGGATGATGTCGGGCCGTGCGGCGCGCAGGTCGCGCACACCCTGGCCGGTCAGCGGGCCTGCGGCGACGTGTACGACCTTGGCACCGGCGCTCAGGCCGACCCGGTAGCCGGCCTCGGCGGTGACCTCGCGCTCGTACCCGACCACCGCCAGCCGCAGGCCCCCGCCGGCCGACGAGCAGGCAAGCACCTCGCCCGGATCCCCGTGTTCGGCAAGCCTGCGCCGGATCGTCGCCAGGCCGTCCAGGACGTCGGTGTCGATCGTCGTCTGGGTGGAGGCGGTCGCGACGAGGGTGCCGGTGGCGACGTCGACGAGGGCTGCCTTGGTGAATGTGGAGCCGAAGTCCACGCACAGCACCCGGAAGGGCTCGGTCATCGACGCGGCGCCGGACGCTGCGGCGGGGTCACGTGAGGCGGCGCCGGGGGTTGCGGCGGGGTCACGTGAGGCGGTCGAGGGCCTGGGCGAGGTCGGCGATCAGGTCATCGACGTCCTCGATGCCGACCGAGAGCCGGATCAGGTCGGCCGGCACCTCGAGCTCAGTGCCCCGCACCGATGCGTGGGTCATCCGAGCCGGGTGCTCGATGAGCGACTCGACCCCGCCGAGGGACTCCCCGAGCGTCCACAGCTCGGTCTCGCCGCAGACCTTGACCGCGGTGTCCTCTCCTGCGGTGAGCTGGAAGGAGACCATCCCGCCGAACCGCTTCATCTGGCGCGCGGCCACCTCGTGGTTGGGGTGGTCGGGCAGCCCCGGGTAGTGGACCTTCGAGACCCCGTGGTGCCGCATGAGGAAGTCGACGACCTTCTCGGCGTTGTCGGAATGCTGCTCCATGCGCACGGCGAGCGTCTTGAGGCCACGGAGCACGAGCCACGCGTCGAACGGCCCGGCCACCGCTCCCATGGCGTTCTGGTGGAACTGGATTCGGTCAGCGGCATCCGAAAACCCTTCCACCTCAATTGAACTGGCGGTGACCACCAGGCCGCCGACGACGTCACTGTGCCCACCGGCATACTTCGTCGCACTGTGGCACACGATGTCGGCGCCGAGCGCGAGCGGCTGCTGGAGGTAGGGCGAGGCGAAGGTGTTGTCGACCACCAAGAGCGCGCCCACGCTGTGCGCGAGTGCGGCCAGCGCCTCTATGTCGGCGATGCCGAGCAGCGGGTTGGTCGGCGTCTCGACCCACACGATCTTGGTGCGTCCCGGCTGGATCGCCGCGCGCACGGAGTCGACGTCGGCGACGCGGGCGATCGAGTGGTCGACACCCCACGGCACCAGCACCTTGTTGAACAGCCGGTAGGTGCCGCCGTAGGCGTCCGAGGGCACCACGACATGGTCGCCCGGGGCGAGCAGAGCGCGCAGCAGCGTGTCCTGACCCGCGAGGCCCGAGGCGAAGGCAAAACCCTGCGAGCCACCCTCCAGTGCGGCGATGCACTCCTCGAGCGCGGTGCGGGTGGGGTTGGCCGAGCGGGAGTACTCGTAGCCGCCGCGGAACCCCCCGATGCCGTCCTGCTTGTACGTCGACACCTGGTAGATCGGGGTGACCACCGCGCCGGTGGTCGGGTCGGGCTCCTGGCCGGCGTGGATCGCGCGGGTCGGGAAGCCGTGCTGGCGGCTGTGCTGGTCGGTCATCCCCTCAGGCTAGAGGTATGCCAGTGGGTCGCCGGAGCGGGTCGCGCGGGTCGCCCGCGCGGGTCGCCTATCCGGGCACCGCCACGATCTTCTGCCACGCACGCTCGTAGCCGTCGACCTCGAACCCGAGCCGCCGGTTGACCGCCAGCATGTGCTCGTTCTCCTGGGCGTTCCAGGTCCGGACCGCGGCCACCTCCGGCAGCCCGTCCATCAGGGCGAGCAGGTTGGCGGCCTTGAGCCGCAGCCCGAGCCCGTGTCCCCGGTGCTCATCGAGCACGAAGGTGTCCAGCTGATAGGCCAGCTCGCGGTCAGGCGGCGTCACCGCGAGGTCGGTGTGGCCGACCAGGCGACCCGTCGGCAGATGCCGCACGACCGCCTCCAACAGCAGCCTGCCCGCTTCGCGCTCTCGCTCGAGCTTCGCTCGCAGCCGCTCGGCGTCCCAGTCCTCTTCCTCGGCCACGAGCTCGTCGAGCGGAATGTCGGTGCTCATCCGCCGGGAGAGGTGCGCCCTGTCCTCGAGCCAGGCATCCGGTATGCCGTCCCAGCTGGTCTCGATCGCGTAGTCACCCGGGTTCCGGGCCAGCATGGACTCAAGAGCCTCCCGAGGTGCGGGCAGCGGCAGCCGACTGCGCAGGGCAGTCTGCGCGACGGCATACCCCTTAGTCCTGGCAAAGCCCTCCCCACTGGTGTCGTCCGCACCCGCCCGCCACTCCGTGGTGGCCCGCAGCACGGTGCGGTGGTGCTCGCGGGCCTGCTGCTCCGCGGCATGCAGGAGTGTGGACCCAACTCCGTGGCGCCGACGCGCTGGCAGGACCGACAGCCAGACCTCCGCAACCGAGAGGTTGTCGCGCAACGGCAACATCACCTCGAGGGCCCCCACGACTGCGCCACCCGGCTCCCTGGCCGCTGTGGCCAGCCGGCGCACGGCGTCGGACCCGTGCATTGCCCGGACTTCCTCGGCCGCCCAGATGGAGGCCCCCTCCCCGAAGGTGTGCCGCGACGCGGCGCTGTGCACCCCCAGCCAGTCGGCGAAGACCTGGCCGTGGGCTGGGCTGAGCGGATCGACGGGGACGAGCTGGACATCCATGGACCGAGAGAACCGCAGCCAGCAGACGCAGGCAAACGGATTACGGCGTCCTTACGAGCACCTGCGGCGGTTGGCGGTCGGGAACGAGAGGTGCTCCGGTGGTGTTGACTCGGACCCAAGAACAAGACTGGAGTGATGATGTTCGGTTCGCGCCTGAAGTCGACGATGGTGACGCCCGAGGAGGCCCTGCGGGGTCGCGACTCCCGGGTCTTCCGGGTCCCGACGACCCACGAGGTGCTCGGGACACCGCTCGAGGGGCCCTGGCCCGAGGGCACGCAGGTGCTCTACATCGCGATGGGGTGCTTCTGGGGCGCCGAGCGGATCTTCTGGCGGCTCCCTGGTGTCGTGACCACCGCGGTGGGCTACATGGGCGGCTACACGGCCAACCCCACCTACGAGGAGACCTGCACCGGCCGGACGGGGCACACCGAGGCCGTGCTCGTCGCGTATGACCCCAAGGTCACTGACGCCGAGCACCTGCTGAAGGCCTTCTGGGAGAACCACGACTCGACGACGCCCAACCGGCAGGGCAACGACATCGGGACGCAGTACCGCTCGGCGATCTACTGGACCACGCCGGAGCAGGAGGCCGCGGCCTACGGTACGCGCGACGCCTTCCAGCGCGTCCTGCACGACCACGGCCACGGCACCATCACCACCGAGCTGCGCCCGGCAGATGAGGCCGGCACGTTCTGGTACGCCGAGGACTACCACCAGCAGTACCTCCACAAGAACCCCGGCGGCTACTGCAACCACGGCCCGAACGGCATGACCTGCCCGGTCGGCCTCGTGCGCCAGGACCAGCTGCCCGCGCAGCAGGACATCGCACCCCCGGCTGGACAGTAGGCGCCACCACTCAGCGGCAGCCCACCTAGCCGATCGGCGGGGCCCAGCGCGGCCGGGTGATCAAGCAGAAGGGATGACCGGCTGGGTCGGCATAGACGTCGCCCTCCAGCCGGCGCGCCCCCCAGTGCCATGACCTGCTCGCCCGCAGCAGCGGGGTCCTCGACCATCACGTCGAGGTGCATCTGCTGTGGCCGAGCTGGGTCGCGCCAGACCGGCGGCCGGTGGTCGGCTGCCAGCTGGAAGGCCATGCCGCTGGTGTGGTCATTGACCGAGACCACTACCCAGCCGTCGCTTTCGTACGTGATCGGCCAGCCCAGGACGGCCGACCAGAACCCGGCCAGCGAGCGCGGGTCCGGGCAGTCGACGGCGAGGTGGTGCAGTCGTCCGATCATGGAGCCTCCGAGCTCAACCTACCCTCGGCCGACAAGCGAGCCGTGCGCGTATTCTCGCCCGGTGAGCACCACCCCGGGCGGTGCGTATGACCCTGAGGACATCATCGTGGTGATCGGCCACCCCTTCGGTGAGGTCGAAGTACCACTGGCCGTCTGGATCGCGACTGGACCCGGACCACGACCGTTCGTACGCCCCGTTGGGGCACGATCACGTCGAACCGGCCAACCCCTACCGCTTTCCGTCATCCCGATGCGCTACCGCAACGACGCGCAGTCCCGCGAGGCAATCCGAGAGGGCCTGCTCGAAAACCCGTGGCCAGAAGCCACGGGAGCCAGCCAACGGGATGCGGACGACGCGCTCTAGCGACAAGGCAATACGGGTAGGAAGGGCTCAGGCGGCGCTGCCCGCTGCTGCGTAGCTCTCGGGGACCATGCGCAGCGCCACGCCAAGGCGGTTCCAGGCATTGATCACGGTGATGACCATGACCAGCTGGGACAGCTCCTGCTCGTCGAAATGGGAGGCGACCTCGTCCCACAGCGCCTGCGGCACCCGGTCAGCGGCGTCGGTGAGCCTGGTCATCGACTCCGCCAGCGCCAGGGCGGAACGCTCCCGAGCATCGAACCACGGTCCCTCGGACCAGGCGGCGACTGCCGCGACCCGGGCCACGGACTCGCCCCCGGCGAGGGCGTCCGCCGTGTGGCTGTCGACGCAGTACGCGCACCCGTTCAGCTGGCTGACCCGCAGGCGAAGCAGGTCGAGCAGCGGTGCCGGCAGCGTGCCCTCTGCCGACCGGGAGTCGAGCGCAGTCAGTGTCCTGTACGCGGATGCGCTGAGCGTGCTGACGTCGAGGCGCTGGACAGGTGCGGACATGGTGTCTCCTCATCTTCGGGCGGGTCGTCTATGGGTGGGGTCGTGCTCGGTTGGGTCGTCCATGGGTGGGTCGTCCATGGGTGGGTCGGCGCTCCGACCCCTTGGATGCTCCCAACCTAGGCGCAGATTGGCTCTGCTCGAAGTGCCAATTCCGATCAAATCAAGAGATCCAATGGCACACTCGTCCCGTGGACCTGGCCGTCAGCGTCGATACCCGGGGCGACCGCGCCGCGGCCATCTACCGGGCGCTGCTGTCGGCGCTTCGCGACGGGCGGCTGCGCCCGGGCGACCGGCTGCCACCCACGCGCGCGCTCGCGGGTGACCTGGGCGTCTCCCGCAACACGGTGGCCACGGCATACGACCGGTTGACGGCCGAGGGATATCTGGAGGGCAGGGTCGGCGCCGGCACGTTCGTGACCTCGGCCGCCGCCAGCCCAACGGCCGCGCGCGGGCGGCGCAAGCCGGCCACCCTGCGGCCCCGCGCGGACTGGACCTACAGCCCCGCGCGCACGAGCAGCGCCGACGAGAGGCCTCGGTACGACTTCCGCGTCGGGATCCCTGATGCGGAGCTGTTCCCGTTCGACACCTGGCGGCGTCTGATGACGGCCGAGCTGCGGCTGCGGGCCAACAGCCCGGGCTCCTACGCCGAGCCGAGCGGCCACCTCGGCCTGCGCGAGGCCATCGCCCGGTACGTCGGCTACTCCCGCTCGGTCCATGCCGAGGTCGACGATGTGATCGTCACGAACGGCACGCAGCAGGGGCTCGACCTGGTGGGGCGGGTCATGCTCGCGCCCGGAGATGTCGTCGCCGTGGAGGAGCCGGGGTATCCGCCCGCCCGCCTGCTCTTCGCCTCCCTCGGCGCGCGAGTCGTCGGGGTTCCGGTCGACGCCGAGGGCCTCGACATCGCCCAGCTGCCCGAGCGCGCCCGGCTGGTCTACACCACGCCGTCCCACCAGTTCCCGCTCGGGATCGCGATGTCGCTCGCCCGCCGCAGGGCCCTGCTCGCCTGGGCGTCCGAGCGCGGCGCGGCGATCATCGAGGACGACTACGACAGCGAGTTCCGGTTCACCGAGAGGCCGCTCGAGCCACTGCACTCCCTGGACCAGACCGGGCGGGTCATCTACGCCGGAACCTTCTCCAAGACGCTCTTGCCCTCCCTGCGCATCGGCTACCTCGTGGCGCCGCCCTCCCTGCGCAGCGCCCTCCGAGCGGCCCGCCAGCTGAGCGACAGCCACGGCCCGATGGCCCCGCAGGCGGCCCTTGCCCGGTTCATGGACGAGGGACTGCTCGCGCGCCACATCCGCAGGGCCTCCAAGGCGTATGCCGTCCGGCACGAACTGCTCGTGCGCGGGCTCGCGGAGCGGTTGGGAGACCTCGTCGAGCCGGTGCCATCGGCGGCCGGGCTCCATGTCGCGGCGCGCCTGCGCGACGGTATGGACATCGACACCACCGGAGCAGTTCGGCAAGCGGGCGGGGAGGGCATCGCCCTGGATGCCCTCCCCGGATACTGCGCCGGAGCCGCGCAGGAGGGGCTGGTATTCGGCTACGGCGCCGTCGTGGCCGACTCGATCGGCGAGGGACTGGCCAGGCTGTCGGCCCTCCTGCGCCGGGCGGCGACGAAGCCGTAGGCCAGGGCGGCGCCCGCGACACCCAGCCCCCACAGTGCGTGGAGCCCGATCATCCGCAGAAGCGCCAGGACACTCGCGAGCGACAGGACGGCGCCCCACCACGACCAGGACCGCCTTGGCAGCAGCCGGACCGCCGCCGCCGTGCCGATCACGTAGACCAGGGTGAACGAACCCGTGGTGAGCAGCACGGAGACCTCGAGGTCGGAGCCCAGGGCTGTGATGAGCGCCAGCCCGGCCAGGGACAGGATGACGACCACGCACAAGGACCGGCGCGGCACCTCGCCACGCAGACTGCCCTGGGCAAACCAGGTCGGCAGGGCCTGGTCGCGGCCCAGGGCCGCCCCCAGCTTCGCGGCGCCGGCGAAGTAGGCGTTCATGGCGCCCACGGTCAGCAGCACGGCCACCAACGTCGTGGCCGGCCGCGCCGGCTCGCCCAGGCCGATCACCAGCAGGTCCGCGAGAGGTGCGTTGCTGCTGCCGGCCGCTGGGCCGAGGACCGCGATGCTGGCGGCGGCCACACCGAGGTAGAGCGCGCCTATCACGACAACGGCGATCGTGGTGGCCCGAGGGATGTCGTGGCGCGGCCTGCGGTACTCGGAGGTCAGCGAGGTGACGGCTTCCCAGCCCGCAAAGGCCCACACGAGCACCGCGGCCGCTGAGCCCACAGCCATCCATCCATGCGGGGCAAAGGGCGTCAGGTTGTCGAACCGGGCGTGGGGCAGAGCCGCCAGAGTTGCCACCGTCAGCAGCGCCGCGAGCACGCCCGCGAAGCCCAGCTGGACTCGGCCGGAGACGCGCACGCCGAAGGCGTTCATGGCGCCGACGAGGAGCATGAGGGCCCCCGCGGTCGACACCTGGGTTGTGCGGCCTCCGCCGAAGGTGTCGGCCACGTAACCGCCGGCGAACGCAGCGGCGGGCGTCGCTCCGACGGGGATGGCGAAGTAGAAACACCAACCGACCATCGCGGCGACGCGCGGCCCGAACGCCCGGCGGGCGTAGGTGGAAACCCCTCCAGCGTCAGGGAACCGTGACCCCAGGGCCGCGAACGTGGCGGCGAGCGGCACCGAGAGGAGCACCAGGGCCAACCACGCGACGAGCGAGGCAGGTCCGGCAATGCCGGCTGCCATCGCGGGGAGCGAGATCACGCCCGTGCCCAGCACGGCGCCCGTGGTCAGGGCCGCACCCTGCAACACGGACATGCCGGTCACCGCCGCGCCCTGCGGGATGGTGCTGGAGTCTGCGGCCAGGGGGCTGCTACATGCAGTCGTCGTCATGACTGCCACGCTAGGAACCCGATTGGCATGGCAGTAGATCCAAGTCTGCCCACTTCAATTGAGCCATTTCCTCTGCTCCCGATCCCCGGTGACGACGCACATCCACCCAGCCTCCCGGCATACCGCCGCGCCACCTGCCCCCTGAGGCAAGAGACATTGAGGGTTGGATCGGGGTAGTCCCCGATGGCCGGCTCCCATGCACCGGGCCGACGCTGGGTGGTGTGAGCATCGCTGTACTGACACAAGACATTGTCGAGGAGACCACTGACAGTGCCCTGGGCTCGGCGCCCGGCAGCCGACGCCCCGGCGGGCCAGGCCACCCGCGCGTGCTCCGTGCCCTCAACGCCGGGCTGGTGCTGACCGCCGTGGGTCAGACCGTGGCTGCCGCCGTCAGCCTCGCCAGCGGGCACGTCGTGCTGGCAGTCGTCGCGCTGGCGACGCTCCCAGCGCTGCTTCGCCTGCGGCGCGAGCTGCGCCGGCGCCTGGTGTGTGCGAGAGGTGGCTGGTGGCCGGTGCCGTTCGCCGCACTGGCAACGCTGGGAACGCTGTTCGTCGCCGCCCTCTGGGTCGGCTCCCCATGACGTCCGGCGGGGCTTCTCTGTCCAGATGAGTCAGAGGCGTCGGTACATCACGTGCAGGCCGACCCGCCCGTGGCTGGCGCTCTCGAACGCCTCCGGGACGGTCCCCACCACCTCGAACCCTAACGACTTCCACAGCGCCACGGCCACGACGTTGGTCTCGACGACCGCATTGAACTGCATGCCCGCGTAGCCGGCTTCGCGAGCCCACTGGACGGCATACCCTCCCAGCCTTCGCCCGACCCCCTGACCCTGCGCGTCCGGGCTCACCATGAAGCTCGCGGTGGCGATGTGCGCGCCGCGGCCGGGTCGGTTCGGTCCCACCTTGGCGCTCCCCAGCACGCGACCGTCCTCCTCGAGCACGAACGTCCGGCCCGGCGGCGGCTCCATCCACAGCGCTCGCGCACCGTTGCTGTCGAGGTCCTCGGGGTAGGCGTAGGTCTCGCCGGCGCGCACGATCTCCTGGAAGAACGGCCAGATCGCAGGCCAGTCGGCGTCGGTGGCGGGTCGGATGGTCACCCCGCGACGGTATGCCGGGTGGTCACCGCGTGCACGCGGGTTTCGCGGCGCCCTGGCTGCCGCCGGGGCCGGTCAGGTCCTCCTGCCGAACCGGGCCAGCAGACGCGACCAGAGGCCTTGACGGATGCGCGCGTCACGCTGCCCCGAGCCGGAGGTTTCAGCCTCGGCTTCCGCGGGCGCCGCCGCAGCCTTGGCCGCAGCCTTGGCGGCGGTCTCGGCCGCAGCCTCGGCCGACCGGGCACCACGCAGCTCGCGCCACTGGGCCACCAGCTGGTCGACGTCGACGGTCCTGGCCAGCAGCGGGGGCAGCTTCCCCTCAGCAGGGCGCAGACGGTCCATGCGCACCCGGTGGTTGTAGTTGTCGAGGACCTCGCGCACGGCCTTCTCGCTGCGCAGCTCCAGCAGCGACTCGGGGAATCCCGCCGCCTCCTTGCGCAGCGCGAGCGCCGGCGGCAGGGCCCCGGTCATGTCCAGCCCCTCGCGCTTGATCAGGCCGCGCACCCACCAGTCCGGGTCGTCGGCGCTGCCCAGGTTGGTCAGCGGCTTCCCTGCTCCCGGGAGGTTGTCGAACTCCCCCCGCTCCTGGGCCTCGCGGATCTGGCGCTCCACCGGCGACTCGTAGCGCTCCATGCCCCGATTGTGCGCCTATGGTCGAGCCATGCGAATCGTGTCGCTCCTGCCGTCGACGACCGAGATCCTCTTCGGCATCGGCGCGGGGGCGGACGTCGTCGGCGTGACGTTCGAGTGCGACTACCCGCCCCAAGCGCGCACCCGACGCATCGTCTCGACCTCGGCGATTCCCGAAGGGCTTTCCCCTCGCGAGATCGACGCGCACGTCACCCGGGCCGTGGCTGCGGGCGAGGATCTCTACCACCTCGACGCCGGAGCGCTCGCCGACCTCGACGCCGACCTCGTCGTCACCCAGGACCTGTGCGCGGTCTGCGCGGTGGACGTCTCGGTCGTCGACGACGCCCTCGCCTACCTCGGCTGCCGGGCGGAGGTCCTCACGATCGACCCACACAGCCTGGAGGAGGTACTCCAGTCCGTGCTGCGGCTCGGCGAGGCCACAGGTCATCGACCAGAGGCGGCCGCGGCTGTCGAGGACCTACGCAAGCGGCTGTATGCCGTCCGGCTGGCTGTCGCGGGTCGCACCCCACCCCGAGCCCTGGTGTTGGAGTGGAGCGATCCGCCCTTCGCGCCCGGCCACTGGGTGCCCGAGATGGTCGAGGCTGCCGGCGGCACCAGCGCTCTCGGCCGGGCAGGCGCGAGGTCGGAGCGCACCACGTGGGCGGAGGTGTCCGCTGCCGAGCCCGAGGTGGTCGTGGTGGCGCCGTGCGGCTACGGTCTCGACGACTCGATCTGCCTGGCCCAGAAGGCGATCGACGCTGGGAGGCTGCCACCCGGCATACCCGTCTGGGCCGTCGACGCGAACGCGTCTTTCGCGCGGCCAGGACCGAGGCTCGTCGACGGCGTGGAGGCCCTGGCCGGCATCCTTCACCCGGGCGCCGCAGCCGCGCCGCACCCCGCGATCGCCCGCCGCGTTCGCTGAGTGCATGGGTGCTCGCACCGCAAATGTCCGTTGCCCGAGCCATCCGAGGGGTGCACGACGGTCCCTTGCGCTAGGGTCTGCCGAATCGACGCGGATGGGGGTATCCACGGTGACCGGACGGCGCTCGGCAGCGCGGCTGGCTGCCGCTGCCATGGCCGGTGGAGTTCTCGCCGGCGCCTTCGTCGCCACACCGTCCGCCGTGCCGTCCGCGGTCGCTGCCGTCAACGACGACAGCTTCCTGACCCGGCCTCTCGGCGAGGCCGCCTGCCCCGAGGGCATGGCGCGCAGCAGCACCGTCCAGCGACACGGGTACGAAAGCAGCATCACCGAGCCGCGGTTCAACAACGGCTGGTCCAGGGTGTCGAGCTCGGCCGCGCCCGAAGGCTCCTACTTCGCTCGCAGCACCCTGACGGGGAGCACATCCGACCCGAAGGACTACATGTTCCTGCCCTACGTCAAGGCAGCGCCGGGCGTGCACACCCGTCTCGCCTTCGCGACGCGTGGCTCCATGGCCTCCACCAAGGCCACCGTGTCCTTGAACTCGGTGGGCATCGCGGTCGGCGGGTCCTCCAGCTGGACCGGCCGCAACGTCGACGTCACCGCGGCCACCGATGACGAGGGCGGCTGGCTGAGCACGTGGTTCGAGCACCGGGTGACCACGGGCACGGCGACTACCTGGGACCTCGACAACGTGCAGATCTTCACGTGTCGAGCTGCGTCGACGCTCCGCCTGCACGGGGTCGACCGCTATGCCACTGCGGCAGCCGTGTCGCAGGAGTTCCCAGCGCCCACCGACACGGTCTACGTCGCGCGCGGCGACCTCTACCCCGACGCCCTGTCCGGCGCAGCCCTCGCGGGCAAGAGCTCCTCGCCCGTCCTGCTGGTCCAGCCCACCGGCATACCGCCTGTCGTCGCCGACGCACTGACCCGGCTCCAGCCCCAGCACATCGTCGTCCTCGGCGGTGCGTCTGCCGTCTCCGACTCGGTCCTGGCCCAGCTGAGGGCCTGGACCTCGGACGTCGTGCGCATCGGCGGGGCCGACCGGTTCGCGGTCTCGGCGGCGGTCGCGGCGGGATACCCGGCCGGGCTGGCCGATGTCTACGTCGCCTCGGGGCGCAACTATCCCGACGCCCTCTCCGGCGCCAGCCTTGCCGCCACCAACGACGCCCCGATCCTGCTCACCGACCCGACGAGCCTTCCCGACACCATCCGCCAGGTGCTCGACCGCCTGGACCCAGCGCACATCACCGTGCTGGGCGGCTCCGGCGTGGTGAGCGACAGCGTGATGACCGCCCTCGCTGCCTACGCGACCGGCCCCACGCCTCGGGTGACCCGGATCAGCGGCGCCAACCGCTATGCCACGTCGGCCGATGTGGCGGCCGCCTTCCCCAGCACGGTGGCCACGACGTTCCTCGCCTCAGGGGAGGACTTCCCCGACGCGCTGGCTGGGGCCGCCCTGGCCGGCAGCTGGGATGTTCCCCTGCTCCTGACGCAGCGCTACACCCTTCCTTCGCCGGTCGACAGCCGCCTCCGGGCGATCAGTGACACCAAGGGCTACGTCCTCGGCGATGGCGGGGCGGTCGCGTCGATCGTTCGCGACAAGTACGGCCGCACCCTCCCCGCACCCTAGGAGACTGACCCAGTGGAGGCCGAGCGCATCCTTGTCAACGGCGACCGCGCGGTCGTCACCATTCCCGACGCATCGGCACTGCCAAGTGCGGTCGCCACCGGAGTGCTCTTCGCCGATGGCAGCGAGCTCGAGGTCAACGCGGGCGGAGAGGCTGCGCTGGCGTTCTTCCTCGACACGACCGAGACCGCATTCACCAGCACCCTCACGCTGCGCGGTGGGGCCGCCCTTCGGATGGGATCCCGAGGCGGCGACGCGGGCGCCGGCCGCTGCTTCAGCATCGCTGTCGGCAAGAGCCACCTGTTCGGGTGGGCGACGCCCTCCACCTCCGTCGAGACCCTCGCCGGCTGGCTGTCGAGCGTCGATGCCCAGGCCCTTGGTTCGGGCATCCAGGTTCGCCCCGGCGGCCACGTCAGCTGGTCGCCCTACCGCACCTTCTCCGTCGCCCAGCAGGTGGATCTCGCGGATGGCTCGGGCTACCTCCTCGACCTGCGCCGCATCCGGGCAGACCGCCCACCGCGCAAAGAGGGTGGCGGGCTCAGGGTGCGCGGCGGACTCCTCACCCGCAGCGCTCCCTCGGAGGAGCAGCCACACGTGGTCCTGGAAAGTGCCGCCTTCGTGAGCTACGGCATACCCATCGGGGCGGCAAGCCTCGACCGCATCGCCACCTCCATGGCCTCGGCGACCACGGTGCTGCGATGAGCGATGCCCTGCTCCTGGCCTGCGCCCTCCTCCTCGGGGCAAGCGCGACGACGCACCTGCGCCACACCGGGGCGACGGCCCTCGCCGTGGCTCAGCACCAGCTCCTCCCCCCGCGGCTCTCGGCGGCAGTCGCGTGGTCGCTTCCAGCCGTTGAGCTGGTGCTGGCGACCGGACTCGCCGTTGCGAGCCTGCTGGGCCTGCGGCCCGCAGCCCCCGCCTTCGGAGCCGCCGCGGCCCTGGTGTTCGGCCTCTTCACCACCTACTTGTATGCCGTGTGGCGGCGCCATCCGGACGGCATGGTGCCGTGCGGCTGCGGGGTCGGCAGGGCCACGGTTGGCGCTTGGGCGGTCCTGAGGGCACTCCTGCTCGCTTGCCTGGCGGCTGCGGGAGCGTTGGGCGGCGGGGAGCGGCCGATCGGGGCACGCCCGGTGGAGCAGGTCGTCATCATCGCGGCAGCGGCGCTGACCCTTGCCTGCGCGGCCGGTGCGCTCCCCGACGCTCGCTCTCGGCCCTCGAACTCCCTGCCAGCGGCCTCCCCACCAGCGGCCTCCCCGCCAGCAGCCTCCCCGCCAGCAGCCTCCCGGCCAGCGGCCTCTCTCCGCGCGACTGCTCAGCCCGCGATCTCCCGCGCGACCTCCGTGGAAGGAGTCTTATGAGCTTCACGTCCGCCGCGCTGGTTGTCTCATGGCTGGCCATCGCGCTGCTCGCGCTCGGCTTCGCCGGCCTCACCCGGCAGGTGTCTGTGCTGTCCCGCCGCACCGGGACCGGAGCCGCCGCCGACACTGGCGGTGCCGGTGCGCACGGCTCGGCGACGAGCGCCGGCTCGACCGCCGTGTCCGGCCGGGTGGTCCGGACGACATCCGACCTGGTAGGACTCGCCGTGCCCAACCATGGCGACCTCGGCCCCCTCCGCCAGCCCGGACGACCCTTGGTGCTCTTCGTCTCGCCGGGCTGCGCGTCCTGCCACGCGGTCATCGGCGATGTCGCGGCTCTCGGTCTCGACCCTCGCGTCACAGTCGTGTCGTCCGGCACGTGCTCGGGGGCGGAGGCTGCTCCCTCGCTCACCTGCATTGCCGATGCCCGCGGAGTGCTCGACCGCCTCGCGGTGCCGGCGACGCCCTACCTCATGGCGCTCGATGGCGAGGGTGTCATCACCGCGACCCTTGTCCCCACCGATCCCTCGGACCTCCGGGCGTTCGCAGAGGCGGTTCTCGGTTCGGGCGCTGTCGGGACCCGAGAGGAGTGGTCATGACAATCCGGTTCGACCAGCTGCCGGTGGGCGACGAGTCCCGCCTGCGAACCCTGCTCCGCCCCACACCCACGACCCGGCGGCGGTTCCTCGGCGGCGTCCTCGGGGCCGGCACCGGGCTTGCCCTCGGCGCTTTCGCCGCGATCAACATGGCCACCGGGCGTGCCGCTGCCGCGTACTTCGACGACTACGCCGACACCTCCAGCGGCCCGTGCACCAGCTACGCGAGCAACCACACCGAGAGCGGCATCAAGTGCGGCCCGTCCACCGTGTGCGGCGACGGCTCGTGCTGCTGGCGCTACCGCAGTGGCGCGGGCAACCGGGTCGGCTGGCACAAGCATGCTCCGGGGCCTGGCGGCGTGTATTTCCTGCACCGGCCCGACGAGTGCTGGGCCAGCACCTACGACGCCTGGCGCTGGAAGTTCAGTGACGGAAACACCTACCGCTGCTCAGACGGCTACACCTGCAGCTCCTCAGGCTCGTGCTACAAGTCCATCTGCGCGTGGGCGGTGTGAGGGCCACTGCCGCCCGTCGATGGGCGGCGGATCCACTCGCTCTTCTGCTGGTGGTGATGCTGGTCTGGGCCGGCCTGGCCCTGCTGGCCGAGCGTGCCGTCGTCCCCATGGTGACGCTCCTGCCTGCGCTGGCGGCCGCCACGACAGCAGGGCTGGCGCTGTCGGGCTCCACTTGAGGCATGAACAGCGCGTGGGCGCTGACGGCCTCGGTTCGGGGCCAGATGTCTCGGATCCGGCTGTGGCTGTCCTTCTCCGCGGGCACCACAGCGGGTGGCCTGGCCACCGGACTGTTGGTCGCGGTCCTCGCAGGTCTGCTCTCGCCCGTGCCGCAGGTCGTCCGCTGGGCGATCGCCGGCGCGGCGATAGCGGCCCTGACCGTCGCCGATCTCCTGCAGAGCCCGCTCCGGCTCCCGCAACGGACCGAGCTCATCCCTCAGGAGGTCTTCGCCAAGGGGATGTCGCGGGGCATTGCCAGGTTCGGTTTCGAGTACGGCACGGGGTTTCGCACCCTCATCCCCTCGGCCGCTCCCTATGTCCTTGCGGTCTTCCTGCTCGCGGCGAACCTGCCGTGGTGGCAATCCGGCCTGGTGGGAGCGTGGTTCGGCGCCGCTCGCTCGCTCGCCGTACTGCAGTTCCTGGCCCTGGGCCGCGACGGCTGGCAGACCTTCCTCGCCGGGCACACGCGTGTGCTCGAGCGAGCGGGCACGGTCGCCACAGCGGCCTTCATCACCATCGCCATGGCGTGGAGCGGGTAGAGCCGGCGCTCTGCTGGCGGGTCCATGTCCAGCGGTACCCGGCATACCGGACCTGACCGCAGGCGGCACCACCCGGCATACGGCAGGGTGGTCGCACTCAGTGCGCGAGGAAGGAGAGCAGATCCGCCCGGGTGAGGACCTCCCACCGGCTCGAGCAACTGACGCTCGCTCACCGCGCCGGCGACCTCGCCCGACATGACCGGCGGCTCGGCCTTGACCACGGGCATCTGGGAGCCGCCGTACTTGCGGAGAATCTCGATCGCGTCGCGCGATGGTCTCACCCGGGTGGGTGTGCACCAGCGCCTGGCCGGCATCCTTCACCCAGAGGCGGCTGGCCGCCCGGCACGGCGGCCATCCGCCGCCCTCGCTGCGCGCCTGCGCTGACCGGTCGGTGGGCCAGGCCCTCTCCTGACCAGGGCCAGTCCGCGAAGGGTGAGGACGAACATGACGCCCAGCCCCCCGGCCGCGATGGCCAGCCCGGCGGCCCCGGGGAACGGAAGGCTGATGCCAAGGGCACCGCCGAGCACCCAGGCCAGCTGGAGCACGGTTTCGGACCGCGCGAACGCCGAGCTGCGAGCGTTGTCGGGCACGTCGCGCTGGACGAGGGCATCGAGGGACAGCTTCCCGAGTGTCGAGGCGAAACCCGCGGCGAACCCCACACCGATCACGGGTACGAGGGAGTACCAGACGCTGCCGGCGGCGGCGGCGAGGGCTGCGATCGCCAGCATGACGACCAGTACTGCCTCGGGACTGATCCGGCGGAGCAAAGCACCCAGAAAGGTCCCGATCGTCGACCCGGTGGCGGCGCCACCGACGACGAGACCGATGACCCCAATGGTTCCCATCGACCTGGAGATGGGATCCGTGCGCAGGGCGAATGCCAGGAAGAGGGTGAGGAAGCCTGTGAAGGCCCGCAGGGTTGACGTCGCACGCAGGCCGACCACCACCATGGGGCCGATCGCGCGGCGTCGACGCGGACTGCGCCCGGTGCGCTTCTGGAAGACCCCAGTGGCCGGTGCATCATCGGTGGGCTCGATGGGCTGGGTGGCCTCGGTGGCTACGGCGGTCAGCCGGGCACGGACCTCGCCTGCGGCCGAGTCGACCCTGGCCGGGAGGCGCAGCGCGAGGACCACCCCCGCGCCGAACACGACGAAGGCCAGACGCAGGGACCACTCGGAGCCGAACAGGTGAAGGAGCGCGCCACCCACGGGCGAGGCCACAGCGATCCCGAGGGCGCCACCGAGCATCACCCGCGAGTTGGCTGTGACCAGCGAGAGCTCGCGGGGCAACACCCGGGGTGTCGCCGCGGCTCGGGTGACGTGATACGCCTTGTTCAGCACGAGGTATCCGAACGCCGCCGGATAGAGGGCGAAGGCCTCCTTCCCGCCAGCCACCGCCCCGGCCATGACCCAGGCGAGGAAGGCGCGACCGACCAGCGTGGCGGCCAGTGCGTAGCGCCGCCCTCGGCGGAAGCGGTCCAGGAGGGGGCCGATGACCGGGGCCAGGAGCGAGAAAGGTGCCATGGTCACCAGCAGGTAGAGCGCCACCCGGCTGCGAGCTTCCCCCACGGGCACCGAGAAGAAGACCGTGTTGGCGAGCGAGAGCAGGACCAGGGCGTCTCCCGCCCCGGCGACGCCGTGCATCTGGATGACGCGGGCGAGGCCCGACTCACCGGCACCTTGGGCTTGGCTGGCCTGGACCAGCCGGCCGGCGACGACCTTGGACGCACGTGCCGAGGCCCGGGCTGCGCGGCGCGAGCCGCGGCCCGCGGCCCGAGCCGCCTTCGCCGCTCCGTCCAGCACCTTGGTCGCACGTCCACGAGCGCCTCCGGGCGAGGCCTCCGGGCTGGGTCGGCGCGGGTCCACGGCGCCCGCAGTTCAGTCCGCGAGGAAGGCGAGCAGATCCGCCCGGGTGAGGACCCCCACGGGCTTGCCGTCTTCGACCACCAGCACGGCGTCCGACCCCTCGAGCTCGTGGCGCGCGGTAGCCACCGGCTCGCCGGAGCCGACGAGCGGGAGCCCGGGCTCCAGGTGCCGCTCGACCGAGTCGGCCAGGTGGGCCTTGCCCGTGAACAGCAGCTCGAGCAGGTGTCGCTCGCTCACCGCTCCGGCGACCTCGCCCGACATGACCGGCGGCTCAGCCTTGACCACGGGCATCTGGGAGACGCCGTACTCGCGGAGGATGTCGATCGCGTCGCGGATGGTCTCAGTCGGGTGGGTGTGCACCAGCGCGGGCATCTCGCCGCTCTTGGACCGCAGCACCTCGCCGACGGTTCGCTCACCCTCCTCGTGGAGGAATCCGTAGGAGCTCATCCACTCGTCGTTGAAGATCTTCGACATGTAGCCCCGGCCGCTGTCCGGCAGGAGCACGACCACGATGGCGTCCTCGGACAGGTCCCTGGCAACGCGGAGGGCGGCGACCACAGCCATGCCGCAGGAGCCGCCCACGAGAAGGCCCTCCTCGCGAGCCAGCCGGCGGGTCATCTCGAACGAATCGGCGTCGCTGACCGCGATGACCCTGTCGACCACGCTGGGGTCGTAGGCGGCCGGCCAGAAGTCCTCGCCCACCCCCTCCACGAGGTAGGGACGACCGGATCCGCCGGAGTAGACCGAGCCCTCCGGGTCGGCGCCGATGATCTGGACCCGGCCGCCCTCGCGGTGCTCGGAGACGTCGCGAAGGTAACGGCCGGTGCCGGTGATGGTCCCGCCGGTGCCGATGCCGGCGATGAAGTGGGTGACCCGGCCGTCGGTGTCGTTCCAGATCTCGGGCCCGGTCGTCTCGTAGTGGGAGGCCGGGCCGTTCGGGTTGGCGTACTGGTTGGGCTTCCAGGCGCCCTCGATCTCGGTGACCAGCCGGTCAGAGACCGAGTAGTAGGAATCGGGGTGGTCGGGTGGCACGGCGGTCGGGCAGACGACGACCTCGGCGCCATAGGCCTTGAGCACGTCGCGCTTGTCCTGGGAGACCTTGTCAGGGCACACGAAGACGCACTTGTAGCCCTTGCGCTGCGCCACCAGGGCAAGCCCGACCCCGGTGTTCCCTGACGTCGGCTCGACGATGGTGCCGCCCGGCTTCAGCTCGCCCGAGGCCTCAGCGGCCTCGACCATCTTCAGGGCGATGCGGTCCTTCACGGAACCGCCCGGGTTCATGTACTCGACTTTGGCCAGGACCGTCGCGGCGGTCGCTCCACGGGTGACGGAGGTGAGCTTGACGAGGGGGGTGTTCCCGACAAGGTCAAGGATGTGTTCGGCGTACTTCACGCCGCCATCCTGTCAGACCTGCACACCCCAACCGGACGTGCGGGCAGGGCGAAAGGTGGGCACAAAACCGCTCGCAGGCGTCGCTACCGTGGTGACACGGGGTAAGACTGTGCCAACGCGAGGACAAGGAGTCGGTCATGGGACGAGCCCGCCGAGCCCGCCGGATCGCGGCGGCCGCGGCCTACGGCGGCGGCGGTGCGGCGGCAGCTGCAGGAGCTCTCGGTGCCGTGGGCTACGGCGTCATCAAGGCTGAGGCAGCGATCGCCCGCAAGATCGTGGGTCGACCCTTCGACGGGGCACCCGACGACAACGGCAGCTACGGGCACGGTGTGGGCCACCCGATCGAGCTGGTCATGCTGGGCGACTCCTCCGCGGCCGGCATGGGCGCCGACAGCCGCTACCAGACGGTCGGCGCCATCATCGCCGGCGGTGTCTCCGCCTTTACCGGGCGCCCCGTCCGGCTCACCAACGAGGCGGTGATCGGTGCCGAGTCGAGCGGGCTCGACGTACAGCTGGCCAACGCACTCGACAAGGTTCCACGCCCTGATGCCGCAGTGATCATGATCGGCGCCAACGACGTCACCCACCGGATCGAGCGGTCCACCGCAGTTCGGCACCTGGAGCAGGTCGTCCAGCGCCTGAGGACCCTCCCGTGCGAGGTCGTCGTGGGCACGTGTCCCGACCTCGGAACGATCGAGCCGGTCCCCCAGCCGCTCCGCCTCATCATGCGCCGATGGAGCCGCGACCTCGCGGCGGCCCAGACGGTGGCGGTCGTGGAGGCCGGCGGCCGCACGGTGTCGCTGGGCGACCTGCTGGGGCCCGAGTTCTCCGCCAGCCCGCATGTGATGTTCAGCCAGGACCGGTTCCACCCGTCACCGGCCGGATATGCCCGGGCTGCGGCCGCGCTCCTTCCTACGGTGTGCGCCGCGCTCGGTGTCTGGACCCTGGACAGCCAGGACCGGCCGCCGGAGCCGCGCCGAGGCGAGGGGTTCGGCCCGGTCGCGGTGGCTGCCGGCCAGGCCGTGCGCGAACCCGGGGCGGAGGTGAGCGCCACCGAGATCGCCGGCCAGATGCGCGGGCCACGCGGACGCTGGGCGGTGCTCCGGCGCCGACGCCACAGCCCCCTTCCCAAGGAGACGATGGAGGCCGGCGGCTCGCGCTCGGCGGGCGCGCGCGAGGATGCCGACTCGGAGCCACCCGAGCAGGCACCGTCGAGCCCGTCGTCGCCGACCGGCCGCTCACCCGAGACGGGCCCGGCCGTCGTCGAGACGAAGGCCACATCGCACCCGCCCCGGCGGGAGGCATAGCATCGGGGGCGACTAAGCAAGCGCTCACAGTGGCGCTCCCCGCCCAGGAGGAAACCGTGACCGAAGCCGTCATCGTCGCCACTGCCCGCACCCCGATCGGGCGGGCGTTCAAGGGATCGCTCAAGGACGTGCGGCCCGACGACCTCTCCGTCGGGGTGATCGCCGCGGTGCTGGACAAGATCCCTGGACTCGACCCGAGGCTCATCGACGACCTCTACTGGGGATGCGCCGAGCCCTCCGGCCGCCAGGGCTCCAACCTGGCCCGCGTGGTCGCCGTGCTCTCGGGCTACGACCACCTCCCTGCAGCGACGATCAACCGCTTCTGCGCCTCGTCGGTCCAGACCACCCGCATGGCCTACCACGCCATCAAGGCCGGCGAGGGCGAGATCTTCATCTCCGGGGGCGTCGAGTGCGTGTCGCAGTACACCAACTGGGCCGGCGCGGGTGGCTCCGCTGAAGGCGACCGCAACCCCAAGTTCGCGCCGGCCACAGCTCGCAGCGCCGAGCTGGCCAAGACCAACGAGACGTGGACCGACCCACGCGAGCAGGGCATCGTCCCAGACGTCTACCTCGCCATGGGCCAGACGGCGGAGAACGTCGCGACCCTGCGCGGGATCTCGCGCGAGCGCCAGGACGAGTGGGGCGTCACGAGCCAGAACCGTGCGGAGAAGGCCATTGCCGACGGCTTCTTCGAGCGCGAGATCGCCCCGGTCACGCTCCCGGACGGGACCGTCATCTCCAAGGACGACGGTCCGCGTCCAGGCGTGACGATGGAGGGCGTTTCGCAGCTCCAGCCGGTGTTCCGCGAGAAGGGCACCATCACGGCCGGCAACTGCTGCCCGCTCAACGACGGTGCGGCTGCCGTCGTCGTCATGAGCGACACGAAGGCCAACGAGCTCGGCCTCACCCCCCTCGCGCGCATCGTCTCCACGGGGGTGACGGGCCTGTCGCCCGAGATCATGGGCCTTGGCCCGGTCGAGGCCTCGCGCCAGGCGCTCGCCCGAGCGCGCATGTCGATCGGCGACATGGACCTCTATGAGATCAACGAGGCGTTCGCCGCCCAGGTGCTCCCCTCCGCCGACGACCTGGGCATGGACTTCGACAAGCTCAACGTCCACGGCGGCGCCATCGCCCTGGGGCACCCGTTCGGCTCCACCGGGGCCCGCATCACCACGACCCTGCTCAACGGCCTCGAGACACGCGATGGCCAGTTCGGCCTCGAGACGATGTGCGTCGGCGGAGGCCAGGGCATGGCGATCATCTACGAGCGCCTGAGCTGACACCGCGCGCAACCTCGCGAGCACCGACGGCCTGACCCCCTGAGGGACCGCCTGACCCTGAGGCATTGGGGTATGCCGGGTGCGCGCGACTGCGGCTCCGTGCGGTTTGATGCCCCATGGGCCTTTTCGGAAAGGGCCGCCGTGAGGTGGACGGCGCCCGGGCGGCGGAAGTGGCCCGTCAGAGCGCTGCCATCGAGGCGTTCTGGCGGTGGTGGACCCAGGAGGGTGCGGCGGAAGCTGCTGCGGCGATCGCCGACCTGCGGCCGGAGCGCCTCGTCGACCCCTTAGGCCAGCGCGTCGCCGCCATCGACCCCGGTCTCGCCTGGGAGCTGACCGCAGGGTCCTCGTCTCGACACCTGCTCGTCGTAGGCCCCGAGGGCAATCCGGCACTGCGGACCACGGCACGCCGCTGGCTGCTGGCAGGGCCGGAGCCGGACGAGGTGTGGTCCTATGCGGACACGCGACCGCCGGCGGCCCACCTCGAGGGGTTTCGGATCGAGGTCGACCGAGTCCCCATCGCCCTCGCCGATGTCGTGCTCGCTGCCCGGCGTGAGGGTGCCCACCTCGACGTCTCGGTGTACCACCCTGCCTTCGAACGCCTTCAGCAGCACACCCGCACGCAGGTCGCCCTCCTCGCCCTTGACTCAGTGCTCGGCGAGGCCGATCACGAGCTGTGGATCGGCCACGTCGAGGCGATCGCCCTGCCGCCCCTCGACCCGGTGCCACTCACCGGGCTCCGGGCAGCCGTGCGCGACCTGCGTCAGGATTTCACCGACGCCGAGGGACGTCCGGCCTGGGTGGTGATGGAGGCGCAGGGTCATGGTGGCCCGATCCAGGCTGCAGCGCAGGTGCCCCTGTCGCCGCTGACCGCCCCGCTCCTGGACACGCACATCACCGTCGAGCTTCCCTACTCCGACCAGACCGAGCACGCGTTTCCAGGGCCGAGGTCGCTGCAGGCACTCCAGGCCCTGGAGGGCGCGCTCAGCTCCCGACTGGGCGAGCGCGGAAGGGTCGTCGCCCACGAGTCACACAACGGCGTCCGCGTCCTGCACGTCTACGTCGACAGCAGGACTGACGCCCTTCGCCAGGTTGGCGAACTGGCCGAAGGCTGGGGCGAGGGAACGGCCACGATCCGGCAGGCTCGCGACCCGGGCTGGGAACGCGTGCGGCACCTGCGCGTCTGAGCTCGCCGGCGCGGCGGCCACGCTGCTCCGATGTGGGACTAGAGCGAGCGGCGCAGGTCGGCGAGGCGTTCGGTGAGCTCCTCGCAACGGCCCGCCGCACACGTGTCGAAGACCATCACCGTCAGCTGGTCCATCACGACACCCGGACCGAGGTCCGGGACGGGCTCCCCCGCCAGCGACTCGACGAGAAGCCGCACGGACGGCATACACGACTGCGCGTGGTCCAGCGGAAGCTGACGCCACCGCTGGACCACGCGGGCAAGTTCGTCCGAAACCTCCTGAGGCACAGGCGATTTCGCAACTGTCATTAGTCGCTGCGAAGTCGGGCCAGAAGCCGCAGGATCTCGAGGTACAGCCACACGAGGGTCACGATGAGTCCGTGGGCGAGCAGCCAGGAGTACTTCTGGGGTGCCCCGGCTGCGATGGCCCGGTCGATCGAGTCGAAGTCGAGCGCCAGCGAGAAAGCCGCCAGGCCACACGCGAACAGCGAGATGCCGATGCCCAGCATTCCGGTGCCGCCGAAGCCGAACGGGCTGCCGCCGCCGAACCAGGCGTAGGCGAAGTTGACCACCGCGAAGATGAGGTAGCCGATGAGCGCCATCCCCATGAACCGCCGGAACTTGTCGGTCACCCTGATGAAGCCGAACCGGTAGGCCAGGAACATGCCGGCGAACACCGACAGCGTCGCGAGCACCGCCTGGGCGACGATCCCCTCGAAGACCGGGGTGTTCGGCTGATCGAAGATCCTCGAGTAGATGTTGCTCACCGAGCCGACCAGCAGGCCTTCGGCAGCGGCGTACGTGACGATGAGCGGGACGCTGATCGTCTTCTTGAACGCGATCACCAGGCCGAGGACCAGCGTCACCGCGATGCCGCCCAGGAGCAGGGCCGGGCCTGTCGTCGGTGCCAGCATCCAGCCGACAGCGCTGAGGACCAGCACGATGGAGAAGAGCCCGAGGGTCTTCATGACGACGTCGTCCATCGTGATGCGCCCGGTCTGGACCGGGCCCGCCGGCGCCTGCCGGTACATCTCCTCCAACTGCTGCGCGCTGAGCTGGTCCTGCGCGGCATAGCCCGTTGTCGCCGCGGTCAGGTTGCGGTCGCGGAAGCCGGCGTACCCGCGCTCGGCCTCCCGATCGATCCGGCTGAACACCGGGTTACTCGACATGACTCGTCCCCTCCCAGGAACATGGACAGCCACCGGCGGCTGTCGCTACACCAACCCTAGTGTCCAAGCGGGCGAAAAGGTTCCCAGGGGCGGCTGAGCACCGCGGGTGCGAACACGTGGTGCCCCCGACGGGGCTCGAACCCGCACTTCGGCGATTTTAAGTCGCCCGCCTCTGCCAGTTGGGCTACGGGGGCACGGCCAGACTAGGGGGTCCGCTCAGCCGTCGTGGGCCGGGGAGGCAGGGGCAGCAGGGCACAGGGAGCCGCGCAGCGCGCGCGGGGAGTCACGGGCACAGCCGCGCGGGGAGCCGCGCGGGGAGTCACGCGGCACAGCCCGCTGTCCGCCTGGCGATCTGCTTCCCCGGCTGGGCGCGGCCCAGGACCTACGATGAGCCGGTGGCTCGAAACCCCGCCCCGCAGAGCGCCACCGCCACCCGGACCCGACGCCGTGGTCCCGCGCCCGGGACGCCTCGCGCGCCGAGGCTGACCCGCGCCGAGCGGGAGGAGCAGATTCTCGCCATCGCGGAGGAGGTGTTCGCCGAGCGCGGCTACCAGCTCACCACGATGGAGGACGTCGCCGACCGGGCCGGCATCACCAAACCGGTCATCTACGACTACTTCGGCTCCAAGGAGGGGCTGTTGTCCGCCACGATCGCGCGCGCCCGCGAGCAGCTGCGCGCCTCGACGGTGTCCGTCTGGTCGGCCCAGCCGCCTGGCACGCCCATGGAGGACTTCTTCCGCAGCGGGGTGCGGGCCTTCTTCGACTTCATCGACCAGCACGAGTCCGCGTTCATCCTGATCCAGCAGGAGGGCGCCTTCGCGGCCAGCGCGCGCAACGACCTGGAGGGCATCCGGGCGCAGCAGTCGGAGGTCGTGGCGGAGACCCTGCGCCGGCTCGAGCGCTTCGACGGGGTGCCCCGGACCCTGCTCAGCGGCTACGCCGAGGTCGTGGTCGGGGCCGCCGAGCGGGTCGCGGTGTGGCGCACCCGGCACCCGGAGATCTCTGCGGCCCAGGCCACCGAGGTGGTCATGGGCGGCATCTGGGGCGGCCTGGGCCAGTTCTTCGCCCCGACCGCCTGACCGGCGGCGCCACCGCCTCAGTCACCGGGAGGAGGCTCAGCGCGATCCCGTCGAGGATGTCGTGCTCGCTGGTCACCACCCGGTCCACCCCCGCGACCGCGGCGAGTCGCGCGACGATCCGCTCCCAGATCAGCGCACCGGCGCCGATCACGTCCACCCGCCCGGGGTGCATGAAGCCCAGTGCCGCCCGCTGCGCGTGCGTCTGGTGGAGCAGGGAGAGCGCGGCCTCCCGGGCCGCGTCAGGCGTCAGCTGGGTCAGGTGGATGCGCTCCGCGTCGTATGCCGGCAGGTCCAGCGCGTGCGCCGTGATGGTGGTGATGGTGCCCGCCAGTCCGACGAGGGTGCGCACTCCCCCGAAGCCGACGTCAGCCTGGGCCGCGTCGATGGCCGCCTCGATGTCGGCAGTCGCTCGGGCGATCTCGGTGTGGGTGGGCGGGTCGGAATGCAGGTGGCGCTCGGTCATGCGGACACACCCGATGTCGACCGACCGCGCCGCCTCGACGTGGTCGGTGCCCCGGACGAACTCGGTGGACCCTCCCCCGAGGTCGACGACGAGGTAGGGGCCCTCCACTCCAGCGGCCCGGAGCCCGCCGGTTGCCCCCGTGAACGACAGCTCGGCCTCCTCGTCACCGGAGATGACCTCCGGTGCGGTGCGGAAGTCGGCGAACGCGTCCTTGACGCCCGCGACGAACTCGTGGGCGTTCCGGGCGTCACGACTGGCCGAGGTGGCCACGAACCTCACTGCAGCGGCACCGGCGTCCCGGCACTGGCCGGCATACTCCCTGCACATGTCCAGCGTGCGCCGCATGGCGCCTGGGTCGATGACCCCGGCGCGGTCGACGCCATAGCCGAGCCGCACGACCTCCATCCGGCGCACGATGTCGGTCAGCATCCCGGTCGCCGGGTCCGGGTCGGCGATCAGGAGACGGATCGAGTTGGTGCCGCAGTCGACGGCGCCGACGCGGTGCGGGTGGTTGGTCATGGGGGTGCCTCGTGGTCGGAGCGGCTGGCTGGCTCCTGCTCGCCATCCCGGACGCCCTCATGGACGCGGGCGCTCGCGTCTTCGGCTGCATGCTGGTCGGCGCAGGACACTGGGCTCCACCAGTCGCCGAGCACCGCGAGGGCCTCGTCGCCGAGCGGGTTCACGCCCGGGCCTGCGGCCAGCGAGTGGGCCACCAGGGCGTGGAGGCACTTGACCCGCCTGGGCATGCCGCCGGCGGACACGCCGTCGATCTCGGGCACCGAGCCGAGCTCCGCCCGCCGCTGGAGGTAGTCGGAGTGGGCGGCGGCGTAGGCGCTCGCAAGGGCCGAGTCGGTGGCGAGGCGGTCGCTCATCTCGCGCATGAGGCCAGAGGTCTCCAGCGTGCTGATCGCACGGGTCAGCCGCGGACAGGTCGCATAGTAGGTGGTGGGGAAGGGGGTTCCGTCGGGAAGGCGAGGACTCGTGCGGAGGACGTCAGGCTCACCACACGGGCAGCGATGGGCCACCCCGGCGACCCCGCGGGCCTCCCGGCCGAGCTGGCGGCACACCGCCTCGATGTCGGCCCCGGTGACGTCGCTCATGGGGCGCTCGCGGCGCCCGCAGCGTCCGCTGCGCTCGTCGCGCTCACACCATGGTCGGCCACTTTGGCCGACTCCCAGAGCTGGCCGTACCAGGGGTGGCTGCGGGTGCCCTGGGGGACGTGGGCGATGCCCGGCTGGTCGTCGGCCTGGGGTGCGGCGTCGATGACCGTGTAGGCCTTGTCACCGGGCATGACGAACTTCAGCCGCTCGCGCGCCTGCTGCTCGATGTAGGCGTTGTCGCTCCACCGCGCCTGCTCGCGCTGAAGCTCAGCGACGTCGGCCTTCTGCTGCGCGACGTGGTCGCGCAGCGCGGCGATCTCCCCACGCTGGTGCAGGTAGTTGCGGAGCGTGGGCATGAGCAGGATGGCCAGGATGACCATGATCGAGGCCAGGATCGCCCAGCGGCGGACGGTGCGCGAGGCGTGCCGACCGGCCAGCGCAGCCCCCCGCGCCGCGCCCGCCGGTCGTGACCGCTCGGTGGTGCGCCGAGGCCTGGCCGAGCCGCTGGGTCGACCGCCTGCGCCCGGGCCCCGCCGCGGGCTGCGCGGCGCGGGGTTGCGAGCAGGCGGACGGCTCATGCGAGGATCAGCCGGCGGTGGGCGAGAACCGCGGGAAGGCGCTGGCTCCGGCGTAGACGGCTGCGTCGTCGAGCTCCTCCTCGATGCGCAGCAGCTGGTTGTACTTGGCGACGCGCTCGGAGCGCGCAGGGGCGCCGGTCTTGATCTGGCCACAGTTGGTGGCAACCGCCAGGTCGGCGATCGTGACGTCCTCGGTCTCGCCCGAGCGGTGGCTCATCATGCAGCGGTAGCCGTTGCGGTGGGCCAGGTCGACGGCGTCGAGGGTCTCGCTGAGCGAGCCGATCTGGTTGACCTTGACCAGGAGCGCGTTGGCGGTCTTGGCATCGATGCCGCGCTGGAGCCGCTCGGGGTTGGTGACGAACAGGTCGTCACCGACGATCTGGATGCGCTCGCCCAGTCGCTCGGTGAGCGCCTTCCAGCCGTCCCAGTCGTCTTCGTTGAGCGGGTCCTCCAGCGAGACCAGCGGGTAGGAGTCGACGAGGTCGGCGTAGTAGTCGACCATCTCGTCGGCGGTCTTCTGAGCGCCCTCGAAGGTGTAGGTGCCGTCCTCGGTGTAGAACTCGCTCGCAGCCACGTCCAGGGCAAGCGCAACCTGGGTGCCCGGCTCGTACCCCGCAGCCCGGATCGCCTCGAGGATGAGGTCCAGGGCTTCGCGGTTGGAGCCCAGGTTGGGGGCGAACCCGCCCTCGTCGCCCAGCCCGGTGGCGAGAGCCTTGTCCTTCAGGACTCCCTTCAGCGAGTGGTAGACCTCCGCACCCCAGCGCAGCGCCTCGCGGAAGGAGTCGGCCCCGATCGGCGCGATCATGAACTCCTGGATGTCGACGTTGGAGTCGGCGTGGGAGCCGCCGTTGAGGATGTTCATCATCGGCACGGGCAGGACGTGGGCGTTGGGGCCGCCGACGTAGCGGAACAGCGGCAGTCCGGCGGAGTCCGCGGCCGCCTTGGCCACGGCCAGCGAGACGCCCAGGATCGCGTTGGCACCCAGGCTCCCCTTGTTGTCGGTGCCGTCGAGATCGAGCATCTCCGCGTCGATCAGGCGCTGCTCGCTCGCCTCGAAGCCCAACAGACGAGGGCCGATGTCCTCAAGCACGGCGTCGACCGCCTTCTCGACCCCCTTGCCGAGGTAGCGCCCCTTGTCGCCGTCGCGCCGCTCCACCGCCTCGAAGGCCCCCGTGGACGCGCCCGAGGGCACCGCGGCCCGGGCGATCGTGCCGTCGTCGAGGGCGACCTCGACCTCCACCGTGGGGTTGCCGCGCGAGTCGAGGATCTCGCGAGCGCCGACTGCCTCAATGTTGGCCACAGAAGTCTCCTGCGTGGTTGTTCATGGACGTTGTTCGACGATCTTGTTCAACGATGTTGTTCATGGATGCTGTTCACGGGTGTTGTTCAGTGACGAGGCCCGCGGAGGGCTCGGATCGAGCGTAGCCGTTGCGCGGCTGCGCCTCGCCGACCGACCCGCACCGTCCCGCCCTCTGGGCAGGGGACCCACCCAGACCAGTGGAGCCGGCTCCACGGCATACCGACGGGGGCTTCAGGTTTGCTCAGACACGCCCGGCCCGGACGGGGGTGTAGACCCCGGCGAGCAGCGGGGCACCGACGGACTCCACGTGAAGCCCGGCTGCAGCGAGCTCGCCCAGGTCAAGGGGACGGTCTCGTACCAGGCCGATGAGCCGTGCGCGTGCGAGGCGTGCCGGCGCGCCCGGACGATGGACCGGCTCCAGCAGCCTGACCCCGCGCTTCGAGACGCGGGCCATCTCGCGCAAGGCAGTCCCGCGGTGGCCGAGCTCTAGCAGGCCCAGGACGCCGGTTGCCAGGACGACGTCGAAAGTGCTGTCGGCAAAGGGCAGCGCGGCCAGATCCGCCTGGACGAAGTCACTCCGGGCGGCCGCGCCCCGGACCGCCGCGTCGCGGACCGCCGCGTCGGGGCGCTGGCCGGATAGAGGGCGCCCGCGGGCGCGCGAGAGCATGGCCGCATTGCAGTCCACGCCCACGTAGGCGACGCCCCGTGCCGTCAGGACCTGGGCGAGGTATGCCGGGCCGCACCCCGCGTCGAGGACGGTCCCCGTGACGATGTCGTCCACGAGGTCGCGCAGACCGCCGTGCCAGCCGACGAGGCCGACCGCGGGGTCGTAGACGCGCGAGACCAGCGTCCACCAGCGGTCGGACCAGCGGTCGGACCAGCGATGCCGGTCAGTCGGATGCAGATCAGTCCCGTCCGGGTCAGTCCGGTCCGCGCGGGTCCGGTACGGGGCTGTCCGGTCGGCGGCCTTCGGGGTGCGCCCGGCCACGGCTACCGCTCGAAGACGCGCCGGGCCAGGGCCCACGCGAGGCCGGTGCGTGCTCGCTCGGGAGTGGCCCAGCGCGCACGTCCCTCGGCCCGGGTGCGCGCAGGAGAGTGCTCGGTCAGCATCTCGGCCCACAGCGGCTCGATGAACCGATAGGTCACCCAGCGCTCCAGGTCGTGGTAGGCGTCGAAGCCTCGCGGGGTGAGCCGGCAGCCCCCCGGCGCCCTTCGCACCAGCCCCGCCAGCCGAAGTGGGAGCAGCCCGGCCCGCGCGCCGGCGCCGACGACCCGGCCGTACGTCTCGGCCAGGGCGTCAGGGCCGATCCCTCCCGCGTAGGCCTGCCAGAACGCGTCGTACGCCGCGCCACCCCAGCGGCCCAGGTGCAGCCATCGCGCCACCGGCGGGCGACCGTCCTCGACCGCACACGCGTAGACGCCTACCCCGAAGTGGTTGACGTAGAAGTCCTGACCCGTGAAAGAGGAGCTGCCGGCACCCATTCCCAGGAAGCGGCGCCGGGTGATCGAGGTGTAGGGCGCCGACCCACACTTGTTGAAGGTCCACACCGACTGCCGCTCGTAGCCCATGGATCCGGCGATCTCGGTCGCCCGGGCGAGAACCGCATGTTCGCGTCGCCGGTCGTGCTTCGCGGTGCCGAACGGCGTGTAGCCGAACCGCATCAGCGGGTACGTCGACACCTGGTCCACGCCCAGCGCGAGGCAGGTCCGGAAGTCGTCCAGGAAGGCGCCTCGGTGGGCCTCGTCGTCCTCCCACTCGACGTCGACGATCAGGTCGACGTCAACGCAGCCGAACCGGCCGAGGGCGTTCTCCACGCCGGTGCGGGCGGCAGCTGCGTCGTGCGGCCGGTGCAGCTCGCGCAGCACGCCGTCGTGGAACGACTGTGCGCCGACACTGACCGCTGTGATCCCGAGGTCGGCAAGGCGGCTCAGCCGTTCCGGCGTCGCGTGGGTCGGCAGCACTTCGACCGCGCGCTCACCCGACACCGGGATCCTCCGGATCATCTCGCCGAGCTCGTCGGGGTAGAGGGTCGGCGTCCCGCCCCCGATGTAGAGCGAGGTGAACGGTCCTCGTCCGGCCTCGGCATATGCGGTTGTGTACCAGTCGATCTCGCGGTGGAGCGCGGCGAAGTAGCGGCGAGCCAGCGAAGCCTCGGCAAGCACCTTGTTGTACGGGCAGAAGGGGCAGATCCGCTCGCAGAAGGGCACGTGGACGTATGCGCCGGCCGGACCATCGAACGACCGGACGACGTCAGTGGGTCGCAGTCGGGAGACAGCGGCGCTCACAGGGCGTACGTCCACGGCGCCGGCGCTCGCGGACACGCTGCGAACCGGGTTGACGCCGAGGCTCGTTCGCCTCCGTGCAGCGGTTCCGGATGAAGGGCTCACACGCACCACCCCCTGGGGTCGGACCCACCTCACCACGGTGTGCCGAGCCCCGACAGAGGCCAAGGGCCCGCCGTATATGAGAGTCCCCGGGAGTGGTGGGGTTTCGGGGTAGCGGAGTGGTTCTGAGGATGTGAGGGCCATCGGCGAGATTCTTGGTGTGTACGGCCAAGCACTCACCGAAGGAGATCT
Source organism: Dermatophilaceae bacterium (assembly GCA_035691065.1). GTDB lineage: Bacteria > Actinomycetota > Actinomycetes > Actinomycetales > Dermatophilaceae > DASSJT01. The sequence goes on along the minus strand of DASSJT010000229.1, from coordinate 1,629 downwards.
CACCGATGGCCTTGTCCCAGTCTGCACTGTCGGAGTTGTTGGAGGTGTTCCGCGCCGGCGAGGGCGTGGACCTGATCCGCGAGGCGGTCCGGGTCGCCCTGCAGGACCTGATCGAGGCCGAGGCGACCGAGGTCATCGGCGCCGGCCGGTATGAGCGGGTCGAGACCCGCAGGGCCGAACGCAACGGCGCCCGGCCTCGGGTGCTGACGACCAAGGCCGGTGACGTGCGGCTGGCGATCCCCAAGCTGCGCTCGGGGTCGTTCTTCCCCGAGATCCTCGCCCCGCGGCGGCGGATCGACCAGGCGCTGCACGCGGTGGTGATGGAGGCCTACGTCCACGGCGTGTCGACCCGCGCGGTCGATGACCTGGTCGCCGCCCTCGGCGGCACCGGGATCTCCAGAGCGAGGTCTCCCGCATCTGCGCCGGCCTCGATGAGGCCGTCACCGCGTTCCGGACCCGCACCCTGGGCCACACCACCTTCCCGTACGTCTTCCTGGACGCGACCTACCTGCACGTGCGCGAGACCGCCCGCGGGCAGGTGGTCTCCAAGGCCGTCGTCGTGGCCACCGGGGTCACCGCCGACGGCGGCCGGGAGATCCTCGGCGTCGATGTCGGCGACAGCGAGGACGAGACGTTCTGGCGGGCCTTCCTGACCGGGCTGCGCGACCGCGGCCTGGGCGGAGTCCGCCTGGTGATCTCCGACCAGCACGCCGGCCTGGTCAAGGCCCTGGGCCGCTGCTTCGCCGGCGCGGCGCACCAACGCTGCCGGGTCCACTTCGCCCGCAACCTGCTCGCCCCGATCCCCAAGACCCACAAGGACATGGCCGCCGCCGTGTTCCGCACCGTCTTCGCCCAACCCGACGCCGCCGCCGTCCGCGCCGCGTGGGAGGAGGTCCGCGACCAGCTCGCCGGCGCCTTCCCCAAGGTCGGCCCACTCATGGACGAGGCCAGGACCGAGGTCCTCGCCTTCACCGCCTACCCCCGCCCACACTGGGTCAAGATCTGGTCCAACAACCCCATCGAACGGCTCAACAAGGAGATCAAACGACGCGCCCGCGTCGTGGGCATCTTCCCCAACGACGCCGCCGTCATTCGCCTCGTCGGCGCCGTCCTGGCCGACGCCCACGACGAATGGCAGGTCACCGACCGCCGCTACCTGTCCGAATCCTCCATGGCGGCACTGAACAGGACCAGCGATACTGACACCACCGCCGCGATCACCAGCGGCAAGTAAGGGCACCAAGAAGTCACCCTTGAAAGCCCACCACCCAGCGGGACGCTGTCGGGGCGTCCCCGCGTGCCGTGACGACGAGGGCATATGCGGATGCCGTTGCAGGCCAACGAGTTGGTACGGCGGTCCCGGCCAGATGGACAAAGGTGGCAGTCGGCGAGGCTCGATGGACAGGGAGGCGGACCTGCGCCGGATGGCCCGGTCACCGGCGAGCCCGAGCTCGAAGCCGAGAGGCGTCCCTGTGTGCTGGTGGGAAGGGCTCAGCGGCGGCCGGACTCCATGTACTGCTTGAGGCCCACCCAGTTCCGGCGCTCCCAGCCGGGGCCGATGACGGCCAGCACCGGGGACAGCACCCGCATCGGTCCCACCAGGCCCATGTCCCAGTCCCACCTCAGCCG
>DASSJT010000228.1:0-8427 GCA_035691065.1 Dermatophilaceae bacterium | reverse complement strand
TGTCAGGCCGCACCGACCGGCCCCTGCGCGATCCGCACCACCGCGACCGAGTGACCGGTCAGACGTATGCCGTCCGGCTGGCACAGTCGGGTCGCCTCGCCCCACACGAGCACGAGCTCCTCCGGCGGGGCATCCAAGGCGATGAGCTGGGTGCGGTCGGCCAGGGTGACGACCACGCGGAACGCGCCCCGGGCCATCACCAGCCATCCCTGCTCCACCGACCCGCTGACAGCCACCGCGCCCAGGTCGCCAGAGGCCAGCTCTGGGTTCTTCCTGCGCTGCCGGACCAGCTCGCGGTACCACTCCAGCATCGGCCGGTGCTCCGGTTCCCCAAGCTCCTCCCACCGCAGCACTGACCGCTCTCGTGTCGCAGGGTCCTGCGGGTTCGGGACCACAGCCGCCCCCCAGTCGTGACTGGCGAACTCGGCCCGCCGGCCGGCGACCACGGCCGCCTGAAGCGCCGGCTCCTGGAAGTCGGTGAAGAACTGGAACGGCGTGGCGGCCGCCCACTCCTCCCCCATGAAGACCATGGGCGTGTAGGCCGACAGGAGGTAGAGTGCCGCGCCGATGGCCTGCTGCCCGGGCGTCACCGAGGCGGTGATCCGATCCCCCATCGCGCGGTTGCCCACCTGGTCATGGGTCTGCAGGGCGACCACGAAGCGCCGCCCGTCGACGGACCGGCGGTCGACCGGGCGCCCCCACACCTGCCCGCGGAAGCTCGACCAGCAGCCGTCATGGAAGAAGGCGGACGTCAGGACCTTCGCCAGAGCGCCTGGCGCGGCGAAGTCCGCGTAGTACGCCTGGGTCTCACCGGTGAGCGCCACGTGCAGGCCGTGGTGGACGTCGTCGTCCCACTGCTGGGTCATGCCCCGCCCGCCCTCGCTCACTGGCGCCACCATCGCGGGGTCGTTGAGGTCCGACTCGGCGACCAGGTCGAGCGGCCGTCCGAGCTCCGCCGAGAGCTCGGACACAGCATCCGACAGCTCGGCCAGGATGTGGCGGGGCGAGTCGTCGTGCAGGGCGTGGACCGCATCCAGCCGCAGGGCGTCGACGTGGAAGTCGCGCAGCCACCGCAGCGCGTTGCCGACCACGAAACGCCGCACCTCACGGCTCCCGGCGCCGTCCAGGTTCACCGCCGGGCCCCAGGGCGTCCGGTAGCACTCGGTGAAGTACGGGCCGAACTCCGCCAGGTAGTTGCCGCTCGGCCCGAGGTGGTTGTACACCACGTCCAGGCACACGCCCAGACCGCGGCCGTGGCAGGCGTCGACAAACGCCTGGAAGGCAGCCGGTCCCCCGTAGGCGTCGTGCACGGCATACAGGTCCACGGCGTCGTAGCCCCACCCCCACCGACCCGGAAAGGCCGCCACCGGCATAACCTGCACGACGTCGACGCCGAGGTCGACCAGGTGACCGAGGCGCTCGATCGCTGCGGCAAAGGTTCCCTCAGCCGTGAACGTGCCCACGTGGAGCTCGTAGAACACGGCACCGAGTGTGCCCCCGCCTCCGCACGGTCCTGGCCACGAGGCGTCGGCCCACTGGTGCGCGCCGGGGTCGAACCACCGGCTCGGCCCGTCCACCCCGTAGGGCTGCAAGGCACTGCGGGGGTCTGGGAGCGGGTCGCCGCCGTCGAGGCTGAAGGCATAGTCGAGCTCCAGGCCGTATGCCGTGTGCTCCCCTCCCTGCCAGGCCCACCATCCGTCGGGTCGGGGCTGCATGGGGTGGCGGGTGCCGTCGGCGACCGCCGGGCCGCGCAGGTCTTCGTGGCCCATCGACGGGAACAGGACGATGTCGACCCGTCTGGCCGCCGGCGCCCAGACAGTGATCTCGGGTCGAGTCACGAAGTGATCCTCACCAGGAGGGCGACGGGCAGGTCGGCGAACACGTCGGCGAGCCGCACCCCTCCAGCAAAGCGGGAACCGTTGCGCGAGAATAGATCTCGCCATTGGCCAGAAGGAAGATCCAGGGTGTGGTCGGCCCATCCGCCGCTCTGCTCGAGGCGGTGTGGGAAGCGCGTCGCGACCGCCACGACTGCCGGCCCGGAGCCGTCGCCCCGGGCGAGAGCCAGGGCGTGCTGGCTGGACGTGGGGACCGCCTCGTAGGTGGCGCTCGTGCCGATGAACCACTCGGGGTGCGCCCGCCGGAGCTCGAGCGCCAGCGAGGTGACCAGTAGCTTCTCGTCCGACAGGTCCTCCGGTGGGCGGCCTGCCCGCAGCCCGGACAGGCGCTCGCTTCGAGCGGCGAAGTCGACGAGGCGCCGGTTGTCGGGGTCGACGAGGGACAGGTCGACGAGCTCGCTCCCCTGGTAGACGTCCGGGACGCCGGGCAGCACGAGCTGGAGCAGCTTCTGGCCCAGCAGGGTCGCCCGCCACGAGGGCGCCGTGGACTCGACCCAACGCTCGACGTGGGGGGCGATGCCCGGGTGGTTGGAGAGACCAGAGACGAAGGCGGCCACGGCCGACTCGTACCCCGGATCGGGGTCGGTCCACGTGGTGTGCCGCTTGGCCTCCCGCACGGCCTTCACGGCATACGCCCGCAGTCGCTCCTCTGAGACTGGCCAGGCGCCCACCATCGTCTGCCACACGAGGTACTCCGTCGCCGCGTCCAGCTCGGGGCGCCGGAACGGCGCTGCCAGGTCCCTCGCGGTCGCGACCCACGCCGCCCACTCGGCCGGCCGCTCGGCCAGGGCAGCCAGCCGGGCTCGCACGTCCTCCGAGCGCTTGGTGTCGTGGGTGGAGAGGGTGGTCATCGTCGTGGGCCAGGCGGCGAGCGTGCGCGCGGCGAAGGCGTGGAGCTCCTCCGGTGGGATTCCGGCGATGGCCGGGTCGCCGCCGACCTCGTTGAGGGCGGTCAGCCGGGTGTACCGGTAGAAGGCGGTGTCCTCGACGCCCTTGGCCATCACTGGGCCGCAGGTCTGCTCGAAGCGAGTCCCGAGCTCGGAGACCGCCTCCGGGCACTCGCGCGCGGGAGGGGCAGCCGGGCGCCCGATGACCAGGTCGCGCAGCTGCGCCAGTGCAGGGTGGTCGTGGTCGGGGACGCGGGCGCCCGCGCGCTCCACGGCATCATCGACGACCGCGCAGGCAGCCGGGGTGGTGGCGGGCGAGTAGGCGCGGTAACGGTCCATGGAGACCAGCAGCGCGGCGAGGGCCCGCCGCAGTGAGGGACCCGGGAAGTCCGGGGCGAGCGCGCCCAGCAGCCTCAGCAGCCGCTCGACCTCGGGGACCAGTACTGTGTCGACGACCTGCTGCTTGGCGGCGACCACCTCCTCGGCGAGGCTTGCGGCATCCCCGAGCAGGCCGGCATACAGCCCGCTCAGCTCGTCGGCTCCATCCGGGTCGACGAACACGTGCTGGACGCGCAGGAGCGTGTCGTAGCCCGTGGTGCCGGCGCATCGCCACGAGTCCTGGAGCTCCTCGTCCCCCTCGAGGATCTTCTCCGCCACCACCCAGGCGTCGCCCGTGGCGTCGGCCAGGTGGGCGAGGTATCCCTGCGGGTCGGCGAGCCCGTCGGGGTGGTCGATCCGCAGGCCATCGACCTGTCCGGCACCGACCAGCTCGAGCAGGAGGCCGTGCGTCGCGTCGAATACCTCGGGGTCCTCCACGCGCACGGCGATCAGCGACGTGACGTCGAAGAAGCGCCGGTAGTTGAGCGCCTCCGTCTCGCGCCACGAGGACAGGCGGTAGGCCTGGCGCGCAACGAGATCGGTTAGCGGCAGCTTTTCGGTGCCGGGCCGTACCGGGAACTCGTGGTCGTGGTAGCGCAGGACCGTCTCCGAGCCGTTCGCGCCGCCGTCCGAAGCCAGCAGCAGCTCGCCCGCGGCGAGGACGTCCTCCAACCGCCCGCCCAGCACCGGCATGAGGACCTGGCCGTCCAGCGACTCCCAGTCGACGTCGAACCATGACGCGTGCGGCGAGTCCCGACCCTCGCGCAGCATCGACCACAGGGCGGCGTTGCGCCACTCGGGCACAGGCACGGTCATGTGGTTGGGGACGACGTCGACGACCACACCGAGGCCGCGGGCCCGCAGTGCTTCCGCCAGAGCCTCGAAGCCCTCCCGTCCCCCCAGCTCGGCACTGACCTGCTGGTGGTCGACGACGTCGTAGCCGTGCGTGCTGCCGACGGCGCTCTGCAGGATCGGCGAGAGGTAGACGTGCGAAACTCCCAGCGCCGCAAGGTAGTCCGCCTGCCCCATGGCGTCCGCGAAGGTGAAGCCGGGCTGCAGCTGGAGCCGGTAGGTCGAGGAGGGGACCACCCGCCCAGCTGGGGGGCGGTGGGCGGCTCGGCCGTCCGGCATACGACTCACCCTGTTATCGGCGGGCCCGGGAGGCGAGTCCGGCCGCCGTCGTCACCGGCAGCTCCCGCGGGCACCGCAGGACCATGACGCTGCGGCCCTCCGCGGTGATCTCCGAGGCCGGCTTGTACGTCGCCGGCTCGACCAGCTGCACCCCGGTGTCGATCTCCGGCTCCCAGAGGCGGCCGTACTCGGCAGGAGGGAGCGTGAAGGACTTCGGGGCGGCGTCGCCGTTGATCACCATGAGGAAGTGGTCGTCATAGATGGGGTTGCCCCGGGTGTCCGGCTCGGGGATAGCCTCGCCGTTGAGGAAGACCATCAGGCACCTGGCGCCCGCAGCCCAGCTCTCCTCGTCCATGTGCTGGCCGTCCGGCTTGAACCAGGCGATGTCGCCGATCTCGCTCTCGCCGCCGTGGTCGGCGCTGCCGGCGAAGAACCTGCGGCGCCGGAAGACCGGGTGGTCCCGGCGCAGCTCCATCAGCCGCTGGGTGAAGGCGAGCAGCTCGCGCTGGTCGCCGTCGAGGCCCCAGTCGACCCACGAGATCTCGGTGTCCTGGCAGTAGGCGTTGTTGTTGCCGTGCTGGGTGCGTCCGATCTCGTCTCCGTGGGCGAGCATCGGCACGCCCTGGGAGAGCAGAAGAGTGGTCAACAGGTTGCGCTGCTGCTGCAGGCGCAGGGCGTTGACCTCGGCGTCGTCGGTCGGCCCCTCGGCACCGCAGTTCCAGGAGCGGTTGTGGCTCTCGCCGTCACGGTTGTCCTCGCCGTTGGCCTCGTTGTGCTTCTCGTTGTAGGAGACCAGGTCACGGAGGGTGAAGCCGTCGTGCGCCGTCACGAAGTTGATCGAGGCGATGGGCTTGCGCCCGCTGTGCTCGTACAGGTCCGACGAGCCGGTGAGCCGCGACGCGAACTCGCCGAGCGTCGCCGGCTCCCCGCGCCAGAAGTCGCGCACCGTGTCGCGATACTTGCCGTTCCACTCGGTCCAGAGGGGCGGGAAGTTGCCCACCTGGTAGCCCCCGTCGCCGACGTCCCACGGCTCGGCGATCAGCTTGACCTGGCTGACCACGGGGTCCTGCTGGACCAGGTCGAAGAACGCCGACAGGCGGTCGACCTCATGGAACTGCCGGGCCAGGGTGGCGGCGAGGTCGAACCGGAAGCCGTCGACGTGCATCTCGGTCACCCAGTAGCGCAGCGAGTCCATGATCAGCTGCAGCACGTGCGGGTGGCGCATCAGCAGCGAGTTGCCGGTGCCGGTGGTGTCGTAGTAGTGGGCCCGGTCCTCGTCGACGAGGCGGTAGTAGGCGTTGTTGTCGATGCCGCGGAAGGCGAGGGTCGGCCCGAAGTGGTTGCCCTCCGCGGTGTGGTTGTAGACGACGTCGAGGATGACCTCGATGTCGGCCTCGTGGAGCGCCTTGACCATGCCCTTGAACTCGGTGACCTGCTCGCCCCGGGTGCCGTAGGCCGCATAGCCGTTGTGCGGCGCCATGAACCCGATCGTGTTGTAGCCCCAGTAGTTGCGCAGGCCGCGGTCGAGCAGGTGGAAGTCGTGGACGAACTGGTGCACCGGCATCAGCTCGATCGCCGTCACGCCCAGCTCTCGCAGGTGGTCGATGACCGCGGGGTGGGCGACGCCGGCATACGTCCCCCGGATCTCGTCCGGGACCTCCGGGTGCAGCTTGCTCAGGCCCTTCACGTGGGCCTCGTAGACCACCGTGTCGTGGTACTCGTGGCGCGGGTGGCGGTCCTGACCCCAGTCGAAGAAGGGGTTGGTGACGACTGACAGCAGGGTGTGTCCCAGGCTGTCGAGCCGGTTGAGCTTGCCGGTGGCACCCGCGGCAGGGTCGTCTTCCCGGTAGCTGAACAGCGAGGGGTGGTAGGTCATCGAGCCGTCGATGGCCTTGGCGTAGGGGTCGAGCAGGAGCTTGCTGGGGTCGCAGCGGTAGCCGTTGATGGGGTCGAACGGCCCGTAGACCCGGAAGCCGTAGCGCTGGCCCGGCTGGATGCCCGGGAGGTAGGCATGCCAGACGAAGCCGTCGATCTCGGGCAGGCGGACGCGCTGCTCAGCGCCCGCATCGTCGATGAGGCAGAGCTCGACCTTCTGGGCCGCCTCGGAGAAGACCGCGAAGTTGACGCCCGTTCCGTCGTAGGTGGCGCCCAGGGGGTAGGCCTTGCCTGGCCAGGTGTGCATACCTGTTGCCCGCCCTCTCTCACAGAGGTTCGTGGCGGCGAGCCGCCGATGGTGCGAGGACGTCCATGGCCCCGTGTGGTGTCGGTCATGCGTGCGTGGTGCTGGTCGTGCGTGGGTGTGGTGCCGGCCCTGCTGGCAGGTCGCGCCGGTCGTGCCCCCGGGGGCTCCCGCCCTAAGCGTGCGCTTAGTAGAGTGCCCGCGGCGACAGTAGAACCTATCGAAACTCTGGAGGATTCCGTGAGCACACAGCGCACTGCGATTGTGACCGGGGCCGCGCGTGGCATCGGGGCCGCCACGGCCAGGCGCCTGGCGGCGGACGGCTTCGCGGTGGGAGTGCTCGACCTCGACGAGGCTTCCTGCGCCGGGACCGTGGACGCCATCGGTGCTGCCGGCGGCCGCGCGATCGGGGTTGGCGTCGACGTGAGCAAGGCCGACCAGGTCGAGAGTGCCGTCCGCCGGGTGGCCGAGGAGCTGGGCGCTCCGGTGGTCCTCGTCAACAACGCCGGGATCATCCGCGACAACCTCATTCACAAGATGACCGAGGAGGACTGGGACGCCGTCATAGCGGTGCACCTGCGCGGCGCGTTCCTGATGACCCGCGCCTGCCAGGCCTACATGACCCAGGAGAAGTTCGGCCGGATCGTCAACCTCTCCTCGTCCTCGGCCCAGGGCAACCGCGGCCAGGCCAACTACTCGGCGGCGAAGGCGGGTCTGCAGGGCTTCACCAAGACGATGGCGATCGAGCTGGGCCGGTTCGGCGTCACCGCCAACGCGGTTGCCCCGGGGTTCATCCAGACCGACATGACAAAGGCGACGGCCGAGCGCCTGGGCGTGTCGTTCGAGGACTTCATCACACACTCGGCCGCCCAGATCCCGGTGCAGCGGGTCGGCCAGCCGGAGGACATCGCGGCCACGATCTCGTTCCTGTGCAGGGAGGAGGCCGGCTTCGTGTCCGGCCAGGTGATCTACGTTGCGGGCGGCCCCCTCGACTGACGCCCCCGCGAATGACGTCGCCCCGGCCGGCCACCTTTATCGGGTGACCCGAGAAACGTCCGCTTTCCCCCGGTTCGCACGTGGGGGGAAGCGCGCCTTCATCGGGTGACCCGAGAAAGGTGCACGCCCCAATCCGGGGTGGATGGCGTGGATGGAGGCCAAAGCGAGGGCCTTTGGTCCCTGTTCCCTGATGACAGGTGCCACCAAGGTGAGGTAGGAACGCGGGAGAGCGCGTTCTTCACTTTTGTCCACCTGGAGACAGCGATGGGAATGCCATGACCGACATCCACCGGCGCCAGGTCCCGACCGGACCGGCCGCGTCCTCGCAGCCGAGCCCGACCGGGGGCACCCGGAACCTCATGCTCGTGCTCGCGACGACCGGGTTCGCCCTCAACTTCTGGGCCTGGGCGCTGCTGAGCCCGCTGGCGCCGCGCTACAAGGAGCAGCTGGGGCTCTCCGGCGGGCAGCAGGCCCTGCTCGTGGCCGTGCCGGTCATCGTCGGCTCGCTGGGCCGCATCCCCGTGGGGGCGCTCACCGACCGCTTCGGCGGACGCGTCATGTTCCCGATCATCTCCGTCGCGACCATCGTTCCCATCCTGTTCCTCGGGCTGTTCGGCCAGCACTCGCTCGCGGCCCTGCTGGTGGGCGGCTTCTTCCTCGGCATCGGCGGCACGGCCTTCGCCATCGGCGTGCCCTTCGTCAACTCGTGGTTTCCACCCGAGCGCCGGGGCTTTGCGATCGGCATCTTCGGCGCCGGCATGGGCGGCACCGCCATCAGCGCCCTGACCACGGTCAAGCTGGTCAAGAACGTCAGTGAGGAGGCGCCCTTCCTCATCACCGCGGCGGTTTTGGCCGTGTATGCCGTGGTGGCCTGGCTGTTCCTGCGCGACGCACCCGGGCGAGTGGTCCCGACCACGTCGGTGGTCAGCCGGCTCGCGGCGGTATCGAAGCTGGCGGTCAC
>DASSJT010000227.1:0-28643 GCA_035691065.1 Dermatophilaceae bacterium | reverse complement strand
CCCGGCATCCACGACCTCCACTGCGACCCGGGAGACCACCCGATGCCCTCGAACCCCGGGCACGACGCGCGTATGAGCGGAGCGCGGCACCGAAACGTGAAGGCGCCCCTCCTCGAAGGACGTGAGTCCCGCCGCCTGGAGCGAAGTGACCCCGTCGAGGGCAGCGCCATGCCCCACCTCCCACACGGCCCGCCAGCGCTGGGCCGCCATCGAGAGCTCTCCTGTATGCGTCGCGACGGTCACGGTCCCGTGGACCTTCCACCGCCGAGCGGCCACTTCGCGAGCGATGGTGTTCCGGTCAATTCCCAACGCCATGAGCTCGCGACGGGTGAGCACGCCATCACGGTCCTCAGCAGTGGCAGCGGCGGCAGCGCGCCTCGCCCACCGCTGGGCCCCTGTCACCATGCTCTAAGCCTCGCCGCTCGCGGCTGCCCCGAGAGGGCGACGCAGCTGCACGGTGGATAGCGGGAAAACAGGTGGCCACCCCTGTGGACAGCAGACAGTGGTGCGGGAGCGCTCGCTATACCGGGCGCTCCCGCACCACTGTCTTCTCCAACTCGGTCGAGACGGCCGTCTCAGCCCTCGAACTCGAAGACCTCGCGCACCTCGACCTCGACGTTGCCGAACAGCTCGGCGTAGCGGGAGCACCACTCGACCGCTTCGGCGCGGTCCTTGGCGTTGATCAGCGCGAAGCCGCCGATCACCTCCTTGGCCTCGGTGAACGGCCCGTCCGTGACCTTGGTCCGCCCGCCCGCGTGGCGCACCAGGGCGCCGCGGTCGCTCTTGTGGACGCCCTCGGCCGTGATCAGTACACCCGCGTCCGCTGCCTGCTGCATGAACGCGCCCATCGCCTCGATGAACTCAGGGCTCGGGTCCCACTCAGGAGCCTGCTCGTCAATCCGGTGCATCGCGAGAAATCGCATTAGTCCGTCTCCTCTTCGACAGGCTGCGCCCCGAACCGCCCGGGGCAGGTGACCAGCCTTCCACCCCCACGACGAATGGGCGCCGACCATTTCGACAGACCATGACGAGTCGGTATGCCGGTCGGGCCAGTCGCGCAGTCACCTCGCCTCAGTGGCGGGCCCGGGCCGGGTGTGGTCTGTCGTCGGAAGCTCGACGTGCGGCGGCAGGATCGGCCGCAGACGGTGCTCGACCAGGAGGATCGCCACGCTGCCCAGCATCAGGGCCACCAGCTGCACGAGCCCGGACACCTGCGTGCCCAGCCACGTCGTGACGGCCAGGACGAGACCGCCGGCGAGGCGCAGGCCCACGTCATGCCGCCCGATGGCGATCCGGAAGAACGCCAGGCCCACCCAGAACCCCGCGACGCCCACGGACAGGTGCGCGGCCCACTCGAGACCCACAGGCTGGAGCGGGTGGCCCAGGGCGTGGTGGAGCCCGGACGCGGTGAACACCACGGCGAGCAGCATGACGACGAGGGCATAGCCGTAGGAGTTCAGGGCGACAGCCTGCTGCCGGTGCTCAGGCGCCTTCTCGAGCGCCCGCTCCGCGGCCTCGTCCTCACGGGTGCCGAAGTAGGCCCCGTAGAGGCTTGCCGCAAGCGCAAGGCTGATCACGGCATACGCCACCTGCTCCGCCCCGATGTGCCCTCCGCCGCTGCTGACCCCCACACCGATGGCGAGCACCGACTCGCCCAGCACGATGAGCAGCATCAGCCCGTGACGCTCGACGAAATGCGCTGGCACCAGCGTGAACGCCGGTGTCTCGCCTGGGTCGAGGCGACGCAGTGGGGTCAGCGCAGCGAGCCGCGGCACCACCGTGTCGACCAGCACTGCAGTGATCCACAGCGCCACCAGCGCGCTGCCGCCCACGACCGCCCCGACGACGACGAGCGCCGCAGCAATGGTGTTCCAGACCAGCAGCTGCAGCACCATCCCGGCGGTCACGCGCGCCGACTCGGTGACGTACATGAACGCGTGCACGAGCACCACCACGAGGTAGCCGACGGCGAAGACCACACGATCGGTCGAGTACGCATGCGGCAGCGCGAGCGCCATGACGAAGTTGCCGCTCATGCCCAGCAGCAGGAACGCACGGCGCTTCGGGGTCACCGGCGGCGCGCTGTTGGTGAGCCAGGCGTACCCGCCGTACATCCACCACATCAGGGCCAGCAGCAGAGCAGCCCGGCCGGCGCCGCCCCACCCGTGGTCGTGCCCCAGCGTCGCCGTCAGCTGCGTGATGGTGAACACGAACACGAGGTCGAAGAACAGCTCGAGCGTCGTGACCTGCTGGGCGACCGGACCTCGTCCGCCACCGCTGCCTCCGGCTCCCTGGCGCAGCCGCGGCAGGATCGCCCTCCCCATGGAGAGCCAGCCTAGCCGCGGCTGCCCAAGGCCCCTGCGCTCAGTCCCGGCTCAACAGCGGGCTCGACCCCCGCTCAACCCGGCTTCACGAGCGCGCTCAGGCCGGTATGCCGGACGCCCCAGCAGGTGCCCCCGCTCCCGCCAGTGCCCCGGTGGGGTCGTCGACGTCGACGGCGGCGCCGCTGAACTGTGCCGCGTACAGCCGGGCGAAGGCCCCGCCCGCCTCGAGCAGCTCAGCGTGCGTGCCGTGCTCCACGATCCGCCCGTTCTCCATCACCAGGATGACGTCGGCGTCGCGGATCGTGGAGAGCCGGTGGGCGATCACGAAGCTGGTGCGGTCGCTGCGCAAGGCGGCCATGGCCTTCTGCACCAGCAGCTCGGTCCGGGTGTCGACCGAGCTCGTGGCCTCGTCGAGGATCAGCAGGGCCGGGTCGCTGAGGAAGGCCCGCGCGATCGTGATGAGCTGCTTCTCGCCGGCCGAGATGTTGCTCGCCTCCGCGTCGAGCTCGGTGTCGTAGCCGTCCGGGAGCGAGTGCACGAACCGGTCGACGTAGGTGGCCCGTGCCGCGGCGATGACCTCCTCGTCGGTCGCGTCCGGGCGGCCGTAGGCGATGTTGTCGCGGATCGAGCCGGCGAACAGCCAGGTGTCCTGGAGCACCATCCCGATCTGGGAGCGCAGGCTGTGACGGGTCAGGTCGGTGATGTCGACACCGTCCAGTGTGATTCGCCCCGCGTTGAGCTCGTAGAACCGCATGATGAGGTTGACCAGGGTGGTCTTGCCAGCGCCCGTGGGCCCCACGATGGCGGCCGTCTGCCCCGGCTCCACGACCAGGCTGAGGCCCTCGATGAGCGGCTCGTCCGGGCTGTAGGAGAACGTGATGTCCTCGAACGCCACCCGGCCGTGCGGGTTGGGCAGGGCCACGGAGTCGACCGCGTCGGGCACCTGCTCCTGCGCATCGAGCACCTCGAACACCCGCTCGGCCGAGGCCACCCCGGACTGCATCAGGTTGGCCATGGACGCCACCTGCGTGAGCGGCTGGGTGAACTGGCGCGAATACTGGATGAACGCCTGCACGTCGCCAAGGCTCATGGTCCCGGACGCCACACGCAGGGCACCGACCACCGCGATGGCCACGTAGTTGAGGTTCCCCACGAACATCATCGTCGGCATGATGATCCCGCTGACGAACTGGGCCCCGAAGGTTGCGGCGTAGAGCTCGTCGTTCTTGGCGCCGAACGACGCGTCGACCTCGGCCTGCCGGCCGAAGACCTTGACCAGGCCGTGGCCGGTGTAGGTCTCCTCGATGATTGCGTTGAGCTCGCCGGTGCTCTTCCACTGCTGGACGAAGTGGCGCTGGGACCGCTTGCCGATCTGCGCGGTGAGCACCATCGACACGGGGATGGTCACCAGGGCGAGCAGGGCCAGCAGTGGCGAGATGACGAACATCATCGTCACCATGGCGATGACCGTGAGCAGCGACGTGAGCAGCTGGCTCAGGGTCTGCTGGAGGCTCTGCGCCACGTTGTCGATGTCGTTGGTGACCCGGCTCAACAGCTCGCCTCGCGGCTGGCCGTCGAAGTAGGGCAGCGGAAGCCGGTTGAGCTTGTCCTCCACGTCGCTGCGCAGCGTGAAGATCGTCCGGTTGACCGCGCCGGTCAGGATGTATCCCTGCAGCCAGGCCAGCAGAGCGGCCGCGAGGTAGATCCCCAGCACGAGCATCAGCACCTGGCCGACAGCGCCGAAGTCGATGCCCTGGCCCGGCACGAGGTGGTCCATGGCGGCGACCATGTCGGCCAGCGTGTTCTGGCCCCTGGCGCGCAGTGCCGCTACCACCTGCGCCTGGGTGACCCCCTCGGGCATCTGTCGCCCGAAGATGCCGGCGAAGATCAGGTCGGTTGCCCGGCCGAGGATCTTGGGCCCCGCGGCGGACAGACCGACGCTGGCCACCGCCAGTGCCAGGACGGCATACAGCGCCGTGCGCTCGGGCCGCAGCAACCCGAGGAGCCGGCGAGCGGACGGCCCGAACTCGCGCGACTTCTCCGTGGGCATGCCCACGGCCATGTGCGGTCCGCGGCGCATGGCTGCGGCGGTGGGACCACGGCGCTGTTCGGCAGCCTTCTCCTCCGCGGTCTTGATGCCCTCGCTCATGCTGCCTCCTCCCTCGACTCCTGCGACTCGACGATCTCCTGGTAGGTCGGGCACGTGGCGAGCAGCTCGTCGTGGGTGCCCTCGCCCACGATCTGACCGTCGTCGAGGACCAGGATCTGGTCGGCGTCGACGATGGTCGAGACCCGCTGGGCGACGATGACGACCGCGGCCTCGCGGGTGACCGGCCGGAGCGCCGCGCGGAGCCGGGCATCGGTGGACAGGTCGAGGGCCGAGAAGGAGTCGTCGAAGAGGTAGACGTCAGGGCGGCGCACCAGGGCCCTGGCGATGGCCAGGCGCTGGCGCTGACCGCCCGAGACGTTGGTGCCGCCCTGGGCGATCGGCGCGTCGAGCCCGCCGGGCATCGCCCGCACGAAGTCAGCCGCCTGGGCGATCCGCAGGGCCTCCCACAGCTGCTCGTCGGTGGCCTCGGGGTCGCCGTAGCGCAGGTTGCTGGCGACTGTGCCCGTGAACAGGTAGGGCTTCTGCGGCACCAGGCCGATGCAGGCCCAGACGTCCTCGAGAGCCGCCTCGCGCACGTCGACGCCGCCCACCAACACCGACCCGCCCGTGACGTCGTAGAGCCGAGGGATGAGGCTGAGCAGGGTGGACTTGCCCGACCCGGTCGAGCCGATGATGGCGGTGGTCTGGCCCGGGCGCGCGGTGAACGAGACGCCGTGAAGCACGGAGGCTTCCGCGCCGGGGTAGTGGAAGTCGACCCGCTCCATGCGCACGGCGGCCGGCGACTCCGGGATCGGTTTCGGGCTGGTGGGTGGTACCACCGATGAGTCGGTGTCGAGCACCTCGGTGATGCGGCCGGCCGACACGGCCGCCCTCGGAATCATCATCGAGATGAAGGTCGCCATCATGACCGACATCAGGATCTGCATCAGGTAGGACATGAAGGCGGTCAGGGCGCCGATCTGCATCTCGCCGCTGTCGATCCGCTTCGCCCCGAACCACAGGACGGCCACCGTCGAGGCGTTGAAGATCAGCATGACCAGCGGGAAGACCGTTGCCATCAGCCGACCCACGGCAAGGGCCGTTCCCGTGTACTGCGTGTTCGCCTCGCCGAAGCGTCGGCGCTCGTGCTCCTCCCGGACGAACGCGCGCACGACGCGGATGCCGGTGATCTGCTCGCGAAGCACCCGGTTGACCCAGTCGACCGACTTCTGCATCAGCTGGAACTGCGGGATCATCCGCCGCATCACGACGGACACGCAGAGCGCGAGCAGCGGGACAGCGACGGCCACCAGCCACGAGAGGCCGACGTCCTCGCGCAGGGCCATGATCACGCCCCCCACCATCATGATCGGTGCGGACACCATCATGGCCAGGCCCATGTTGACGACCATCTGGACCTGCGTGACGTCGTTGGTGTTGCGGGAGATCAGGGTCGGGGCCCCGAACCGTGCGACCTCCTGCGCCGAGAACTGGCCGACCCGGGAGAAGACGGCCGCGCGCACGCTGGCGCCGAGCCCCGCGGCGCTGCGGGCGCCGAGGTAGGTGGCGGCGATCGTGGCGGCGATCTGGACGACGGAGACGGCGAGCATCCAGCCCCCCGTGCGCATGATGTATGCCGTGTCGCCACGGGCGACGCCCAGATCGATGATCTTGCCGTTCAGGCTCGGCAGGTAGAGCGACGCGATGGTGCCCGCCAGCTGCAGGAGCAGCAGCAGGGCGATGGCCGCGCGGTAGGGCACGAGGTGGGTGCGGATCAGCCGGACGAGCACTACTTCCCCCTGGTGATGTTTGTTGGTCGCGTAGTCGGTGGCGCAGTCGGTCGATTCGGGTGTGCGAGGGCGCCCTCGAGAACGATGTCGACGATCTCGGCAGGCTTGAGGTCCTTGCCGCCCATGAACGGGTGCACGCTGGAGAGCGTCAGCATGCGCAGGGCGTCGATCAGGCGCTGGGGCTCGATGCGCAGGAGCTCCGCGTCGGCCCCGATGATGGCATGGAAGTCGGCGTCGACTTCCTCGCTCGCCTGCTGGCGCGCCTTCTGGTCAGCTTTGGCGGCCTGACGGCCGACCGGCCGGCCCGTGGTCTGGAGCATGAAGAACAGCGCGAAGATCTCCCGCAGCCGGTCCTGCATGATCCCCACCGCCTCGGCGAGCCGCTCGGCAAGGGGCAGGGACGGGTCGATCCGGTGCAGGGCGGCCCGAGTGTGGCTGGTGTCGGAAGTCCGGTGGACGCAGGCGTCGACGAGGTCGTCCTTGGTGTCGAAGACCCGGAAGATCGTGCCCTCGGCAACCCCCGCGGCGGCGGCGATCTCCTTCGTGCTGACCGCGCGGCCCTTCTCCCGCAGGAGGGGGAGGGCAGCATCGACCAGGGCAGCGCGCCGGTCGTCGGCGCTCATGGCTGGAGCTCGTGGAGTCACCCTGCAAGATTAAATGAGTGAGGACTCACTCACAAATGTTTTGTTGACCTGCTGGTATGCCGTGAGCGCGGCACGAGGGGCCGTTTCCACTCACTCGCGGCACTCACTCGGTGAGGGGCTGCGCCAGCATGAGCCCGTCGGCCACGCACGCCCGGATCACCGGCAGCACGCGGCTGGTGACCTCCCTCGAGTCCTCCTCCAGCAGAGCGGAGATCGCGGTGAGCGCCTGGCGCGCGGTCAGCTCGCCGTCGCACACCGAGACGTATGCCGCTGCCGCGGTGTCGAGTCGGACGGTGGCTCGCAGCCCGCTCCCCTGGCGCACGAGGATCGCGGCCGGGTCGGTCGCGCCGGGGCGACGGTGCTCCTCCACGGTCACGTCGTCGGCGCAGCGCCACGCGGTGTCGAGGACTTCGTCGTCGGAGTGCTCGGCGAGCCACGCGCGGGCCCGCAGCCCTGCCACGACGTGTGGTCCCATGGGCGAGGCGACCGGCCCGGTCACCTCCACGAGGTCGAGGAACGGCTCGCGATCGGCAGTGGGCCGCTGGAGGGTGATGATGCCGAAGCCCACCGACGCGACGCCGCGGGACGCAAAGTCGTCGAGCCACGCGGCATACATCGTGGTGAACTCCGCCGTCGCACCGTGGTGACCACCGTCGCGGGCCCAGGTCTCGGCGTACTCGGCGGGGTCCTGGACCTCCCGCTGCACCACCCACGCGTCGAGGCCCGTCCCCGCCAGCCAGCCCCGCAGGCGGTCGCGCCAGTCGGCTCCCTCGGCGACCTCCCAGTTGCCGAGGATCTGGGCGATACCGCCCGGCTCGAGGTGGTCGCCGAGCCGGCGCACGAGGTTGGCCACGACGGCGTCGCCCGCTGCTCCGGCATCGCGGTACTCAAAGCGGGGAACCCCCGCATTGCGGGGCGTGATGACGAACGGCGGGTTGCTCACGATGAGCTGGAACCGTTCTCCCGCAACCGGATCGAGCATGGAGCCCGATCGAAGGTCCCAATGCGTATCGTTGAGAGCGGCGTTGAAGCGGGCGTAGGCCAGCGCGCGCTCGGACAGGTCGGTCGCCACGATGTGGCCAGCGTGCCCGGCGAGGTGCAGGGCCTGGACGCCGCAACCAGTGCCGATGTCCAGCGCACGCTCCACGGGGATGCGCGGCGTCCACGACGCCAGCGTGGTCGAGGCGCCGCCGATCCCGAGAACGTGGTCGACCCGCAGCGGCCGGCGGGTGGCCAGCTCGGAGAGGTCTGAGGCGACCCACCACTCGTGGGAGTCGTCGGCATACGGCCTCAGGTCGCAGACAGCGACGACACCGGGGCCTTCCTCGGTGACGATCCCGAGGGAGAGGGCGCCGGGCACGGTGAGCGATGGAAGCGCCGCCATGGCCTCGTCCTCGTCGACCGCGTCGCCAAGGGTGAACAGCCGGACGAGGGTGGCGAGCGGCTCGGCCGAGGCAGCCGTGACCCGCTGCGCCGGCACCGTCTGCTCCCGCTCCAGCGCTCGGGTCGCCATCGGACCGAGGAGGCCCGCGACGCCGTCGACGGTGAAGTCGGCCGCGCTCAGGTCGGCGCGGAGAGCGGCCAGCAGGTGCTCGTCGACGCTGGGAGCTCCGAGCGTGAGAGCCGGCGCAGCCTCTGAGCTCACCTGGCCTCACCCATCGAGGAGTCCACCGAGGTTGAACCCGCCGCCGCCCGAGCCGCTGCTCGGGGCGACCCACTCGCTCGGCTGGACGACCACGAACCCCGACCCGTGGAAGGCATATTGGAAGGCCTCGCCCGAGCCGCCACGGAGCATCGACCGGACGTTCATGCTCGACACGACCTGCGGCACGAGGCCGGCCGACCAGCCCACGCACGACTGCACGTCGACATAGGTGGGCTGCTGCCTGCAGTCGAGGATCACCGGCTGGCCGACGGTGTGGACGGCCACCGTGCCCGTGCCCTGCAGGGTCGTGTTGAACAGCCCGCCGCTGAGCACGCCGGCGCCCTGCACGCGCTTGATGTCCCACTCGATCGAGGAGTCGAAGGCGAGGAGGTTCCGCGCGTTGACCGACAGCGCATCCCCGGTGAGCTCGATCAGGAACACGTACCCGGCCTCGGAGGCGAAGAACACATCTCCCTCGCCGGACACCCGCATCAGCGAGACGTCCTCCCCGGTCACGACCTTCTTAAAGAGGCGACCCGCGCTGCCGGCCCGCTCGTGGTCGAAGCGAATGCTGCCCTGGAACGCGACCATGGCGCCCTTGACGGCCAGCACGTCGCCGCCGAGGTGTACGCGCAGCATCTGCGGGTTCTGGAGGGCGAACCGCTGCTGGGCCTGGACCTCGAGGTTCCCCTGCTCGAAGAGTGACGACTGCATATCGGCAGCGTATGCCGTATGGCTCGCTCAGGCCCCCGTCGGCGTCGGCGTCGGCGTCGCCTTCGCCGGCATCCGGTAGGCGTACCAGGAGGAGCGCACGGCGCCTGTGGTGTCGTAGAGCGCCTGGGCAGTGGTGTTGTCGGGAGCCGTCTCCCAGACCAGGTCAGCGACGGCGGCGTCAGTCGCCGCCTCGCGCACGACACCGATCAGCGCGCGGCCGACCCCCTGGCCCCGGGCTGCAGCATCGACGAAGAGGTCCTCCATCACGGCAACCCGGTCGCCGAGAGTGGTGTCCCAGGACCACAGGAGCGTGGCGTAGCCGAGCAGCCCACCCGACTCGCCTACCGCGACGAACTGCCGACCCTCGCGGTCGGGCTCCGCCAGGAAGACCCGCGCCATCTGCTCCAGCGCTGCGTCCGACGGACTTCTGCCGTAGAACGTGCAGTAGGCGCGCATCAGAGGCAGCAGGGCCGGCAGGTCGTCCTCGACGGCTGGGCGGATCTCCATGCCCGGACCCTACAAGTCCTCCGGCCGGCGACCCTACTGAGGGAAGGTGCGCTCGGCAGCCGGAGAACGTCCAGGAACGACGGCGGCCGGCCCACCATGGCTGGTGGGCCGGCCGCCTTCAGGGCGTATGCCGGGTGCTCGCTTAGCGATGCCGGGTGCTCGCCTACTGCCGGACCGGCGTCTCCACGGACTCCGCACCGTTGGTGACGTCCTCGTTGGGAGCCTCGCCGGCTGTCACGGCGTCGGCGTCGGGAGTGGTCATCGGCGTGCTGTCGGCATCGCCGGGCTCGCCGCCGATAGCGATGTCGCGGTTCTTTGCCACGGCGACCGCGCCGACGATGATGGCCGCCGCCAGGCCGGCGATGCCGTAGCGGAGAAGCTTGCTCGAGTCCGCGCCGATCGACAGGATGATGATGGCCGGAGCGATCAGCACGGACACGAGGTTCATGACCTTGATCAGCGGGTTGATGGCCGGACCCGCAGTGTCCTTGAAGGGGTCGCCCACTGTGTCGCCGATCACCGTGGCGGCGTGGGCTGCGCTGCCCTTGCCGCCGTGGGTCCCGTCCTCGACGATCTTCTTGGCGTTGTCCCAGGAGCCACCGGAGTTGGCCAGGAACACCGCCATGAGCGCTCCGGTGCCGATTGCGCCGGCCAGGAACCCGGCGAGCGCGCCGATGCCGAGACCGAAGCCGACTGCCACCGGGGTGAGCGCGGCCAGGAGACCCGGTGTCGCCAGCTCGCGCAGGGAGTCCTTGGTGCAGATGTCGACCACACGGCCGTACTCGGGCTTCTCGGTGTAGTCCATGATGCCGGGGTGCTCGCGGAACTGGCGGCGCACCTCGAAGACGATGGCGCCGGCAGCGCGGGTCACGGCGTTGATGGCCAGCCCGGAGAAGAGGAACACCACCGCCGCACCGATGAGCAGGCCGACCAGCGTCGAGGGCGTCGTGATGAGCGCCGTGGCGTTCTGGATGTAGCTGCGGCCCTCGTCGAGCTGCTGCTGGGTGAGGGTGCTCGTGTCGAGGGCGCGGACCGCCGACTGCCAGGCGTCGGTGAACGAGCCGAACAGCGCTGTCGCCGCGAGGACCGCCGTGGCGATCGCGATGCCCTTGGTGATCGCCTTGGTGGTGTTGCCCACGGCATCGAGGTCGGTGAGGATCTTGGCGCCTTCGCTGTCGATGTCACCCGACATCTCCGCGATGCCCTGCGCATTGTCGGAGACTGGTCCGAAGGTGTCCATGGCCACGATCACGCCGACGGTCGTCAGGAGCCCACAGCCGGCCAGGGCGATGAGGAACAGCGACAGCGCGATGGAGCCGCCGCCGAGCAGGAACGCCGTGTAGACGGCGGCGCCGATGATCACTGCGGTGTAGACCGCCGACTCCAGGCCGACGCCGATGCCAGCGAGCACCACCGTGGCCGGCCCGGTGAGGGACGTGCGGGCGACGTCCCGCGTGGGGCGCTTGTCGGTGCCGGTGAAGTGTCCGGTCAGCCAGAGGATGATGCCCGCGAGCACGATGCCGATGACCACCGCAGCCAGCGAGATCAGGCGCGGGTCGCCCTTGAGGGCGGTGACGGACTCGTCGGTGGAGCCGAGCGCCGAGAAGGAGTCGGGCAGGTACACGAACGCGGCGATGGCCGACAGGATGGCGGAGAAGACCGCCGCGATGTAGAAGCCGCGGTTGATCGCCTTCAGGCCGCTCTCGCCCTCACGGACCCGCGTGATGAACACCCCGAGGAGGGCGGTGACGGCGCCGATGGCGGGGACCAGCAGGGGGAAGACCAGGCCGTAGGCTCCGAAGGCCACGGAACCCAGGATGAGAGCGGCGACGAGCGTCACGGCATACGACTCGAACAGGTCGGCAGCCATCCCGGCGCAGTCACCCACGTTGTCGCCCACGTTGTCGGCGATCGTCGCCGCATTGCGGGGGTCGTCCTCGGGGATGCCGGCCTCGACCTTGCCGACCAGGTCGGCGCCCACGTCGGCCGCCTTGGTGAAGATGCCGCCGCCGACACGCATGAACATCGCGAGCAGCGCCGCGCCGAAGCCGAAGCCCTCGAGGACCTTGGGTGCGTCGCCCTTGTAGAGGAGCACGACGACGGAGGCCCCCAGCAGGCCCAGGCCCACGGTGGCCATGCCGACGACGCCACCGGTGCGGAAGGCGATCCTCATGCCGGAGTCGCGGTCGCCATGGCGCGCCGCCGAGGCCACGCGGACGTTGGCCTTCACCGCGAGGCTCATGCCGAGGTAGCCGATGGACGCCGAGAACAACGCGCCGAGCACAAAGAAGCCGGAGCGGCCCCAGCGCACTCCGGCAGTGTCGGCGGGGAGCAGGAGGAGCAGCCCGAAGACCAGGACGATGAACACCGACAGGGTCTTGAACTGTCGGGCGAGGTAGGCCTGGGCGCCCTCCTCGACGGCGGCGCCGATCGTCTGCATCTTCTCGGTGCCCGGGTCGGCGGCCAGCACCTGCTGACGGAAGACCAGGCCCATGACCAGGGCGATGGCAGCGATCACGGCCACCGTGATCACCAGGGTCAGGTTGGTGCCAGTGAGCTCAAGGCCGCTTGCCGCCGCCTTGATGGGCGCATTGGCATGCGCAAAGCCGGACATTCCATCCTCCTTGATGGGGGTGCGCCCATCTGGGGCACGAGATTGGTACAGGCCAGAAAGGCTGGGTCCCCGCCTACAGTCGCCGCCGAGAGTACCCGGTGCTGCTCAGCACCGTTCAGCGCGGGGGTGTGTGAATGCGGTCACGTCGGTGCTTTGGTGGCGGCCGCACGGGCCTCCACGAGTGAGTCGTAGATGGCGAAGACCTTGTCGAGGCCGGTGATCTTGAAGACCTTCAGGACGCGCTCCTGCGTGCACACGAGCCGCAGCGAGCCGGACTGTCCCCGGACCCGCTTGAGCCGGCCCACGAGGACGCCGAGGCCGGTGGAGTCCATGAACGAGACGTCGTCGAGGTCGACGATGAGGTTGCCGTGACCCAGGGCGATCTGCTTGTCGAGCGCCTCGCGCAGGATCGGGGCCGTGTAGACGTCGATCTCACCCCCAACACTGACCACGGTGACATTCGCCCCCTCGCTCGCCGTCACCGAGATGTCCACGGCCTTCCTTCCTGCCAGGCGGCCTGTTTGCCCGCCTGCCGCTCCCATATTGTCGTACGACCGGAATACCGTAGCCGCAATGGCGGATACTGCAACCACCCTTCGGCCCCCGGGTGCGCCCGAATCGGGCCGGCCGGGAAGTGCCAGCCATTCTGGCACCCCCGGCTTCGACCCCGGGGCAACCCTGGCGCGCCTGGCGGAGGTGCCGGGGCGGGGTGTGTTGCGCCATGTCGAGGAGCTGCCCCGGAGGGAAGCCGATCCGGCGCCGTGGCCGGAGTGGGTGGCGCCGACGGTCTACTCGGCGTTCACCTCTGCGGGCATCACCGAGCTGTGGTCCCACCAGGCCAGCGCCGCCGAGCTGGCGCACGGGGGCGAGCACGTCGTTCTGTCCACCGGCACGGCCTCCGGCAAGAGTCTCGGCTACCTCGTGCCGGCCCTGGCCGCGGTGGTCGAGGGGGCCGATGCGCCGTCGGGTCGCGGTGCCACGGTCCTCTACCTCTCCCCCACGAAGGCCCTCGCTGCCGACCAGCGTTCGCGGCTCGACGCCCTGGCCATCCCAGGGGTGCGCGCCGCGACCTACGACGGCGACACCCCTGCCGACGAGCGCCGCTGGATCCGTGACCACGCCAACCTCGTGCTGACCAACCCCGACCTGGTCCACCACTCGATGCTGCCCATGCACGAGCGGTGGGCACCCTTCCTCCGGGCCCTGCGCTACGTCGTCATCGACGAGTGCCATGTCTACCGGGGGGTCTTCGGCTCACACGTCGCCTGCCTCGTGCGCCGGCTGAGGCGCGTGGCCTCCCGCTACCACTCCCACCCGACGTTCGTGCTCGCCTCGGCGACTGTGAGCTCGCCTGCCGCACATGCCTCCCGTCTCATCGGTATGCCGGTCACGGCAGTCGAGCGCGACGGCTCGCCTCGCGAGGCCATGACCTTCGGTCTCTGGGAGCCGGGGGCCCTCGAGCCCGCGATCGAGCCCGCGCTCGAGCCCGCCGTCGAGCCCGTCCCCCGCGCAGCGGGAGGTCTGCAGCCGCGCCGCAGTGCGACCACCGAAGCTGCCGATCTCCTGTCCGACCTCGTCGCCGGAGGCGTCCAGACGGTGGCGTTCGCCCGTTCCCGCGCCGGCGTCGAGGCCCTGGCTGCCCGCGCCCGGCGCCGGGTTGCAGAGGCGAGCCCGGGGCTGGAAGCCGGCATCGCGGCATACCGCGGCGGCTATCTTCCCGAGGAGCGGCGAGCACTCGAGAAGGCGGTGCGGGCGGGGGAAGTCGTGGGCCTGGCTGCCACCAACGCGCTCGAGCTCGGAGTCGACATCACCGGCCTCGACGCCGTGGTCATGGCCGGGTGGCCGGGGCGCCGCTCTTCGCTGTGGCAGCAGGCCGGTCGCGCCGGGCGGGCCGGTCGTCAGTCCCTGGCCCTGCTGGTGGCCGCTGACGACCCGCTCGACAGCTACCTCGTCAACCACCCCGAGTCGCTCTTCGGCGCTCCCGTCGACGCGACGGTGATGGACCCCGAGAACCCGCACGTGCTGGCACCGCACCTGGCTGCCGCCGCGGCCGACCTGCCGCTGCGGGAGGACGACCTGGCGCTGTTCGGCGCCGGGGCCCGGGAGCTGGTCAATATCTTGGTCGCCAAAGAGGTTCTGCGGCGGCGGCCGACCGGCTGGTACTGGGCACGCGACGACCGCGCCGGCGACCACGTGAGCCTGCGTGGTGTCGGCGAGGTGGTGAGCATCGTGGAGCGCCGCACCGGGCGAGTGCTGGGGACCATCGACGAGCCGTCATCACACGGCCAGGTCCACACCGGCGCGGTGCACGTGCACCAGGGCGAGACATACGTCGTGACCGAGCTCGACCTCGGGGCCCGGACCGCCACTGTCGTGCGGGGCGACCCCGGATGGAGCACGCATGCCCAGTCGGTGAGCTCGTTCGAGATCTGTGGGGAGGACCTGGGCTTCGAGTGGGGGCCGGTGCGGGTGAGCTTCGGCCCGGTGCGGGTGACCAGCCAGGTGACATCGTTCCTGCGCCGGCTGCCGGGCGGTGAGGTGATCGGTACGCACCTGCTGGACCTCCCGGAACGCACGCTGTCAACCCGGGCCGTGTGGTGGACCATGCCCGTCGACCTCCTGGGGGAGGGCGGTGTGGCGGAAGCCGACATCCCGGGGGCGGCGCACGCTGCAGAGCACGCCGCGATCGGGATGCTCCCGCTGGTGGCCACCTCCGACCGCTGGGACATCGGTGGTGTCTCGACCGCCCACCACCCAGACACCGGGCAGCCGACCATCATGGTCTACGACGGCCACCCCGGCGGAGCGGGGTTCGCCGAGCGGGCGTTCGAGGCGTTCCCGACCTGGCTCGAGGCGACGCGCGAGACGATTGACTCCTGTGCCTGTGCCAGCGGGTGCCCGGCGTGCATCCAGTCGCCCAAGTGCGGCAACGGCAACGAGCCCCTGGGCAAGCTCGATGCGGTTCGGCTTCTCGACGCGGTGCTGGGGTCGCAGCCAGCCCACTGACGCCTGGCCTGCGTCTCGGCTCTGGCGTCTCGGGGAGGCGTCGCGGCTTTGGCGTCTCGGCTGAAGCGGTGGCGACCCCTCGGGGCCTCTGAAAGGGTCCCGAGCGAAATCCGACGACCGCTAAAACCGCACCCGAGGCCCGCATTGGCTAAAGTCGGAAATGCCGGGAATCGCCCTTAGGGCGCAAACTGGGCTGCTCTGCGCATGTCCCCAACTGGAAAGGGCTCGCGGTGATCCTCCTCGGACTCATCCTCATTGTTCTTGCCATCGGAGCCGGCGCCGTGCTGATCATCGCTGCCAGCCCCCTTCACGGCACCATCACCCTCGACGCCTATGGGTTCTCCGTCGGCTTCAAGCCGCTCAACCTGCTCCTGGCGGGTGCGGGCTGCATGCTCCTCCTCTGGTTCGGCTGGTCGATCCTGCTGAACAGCTCCCGGCGGCGTTCGAGGCGCCGTCGCGAGGCGAGGGAGGCCGACCGGCTGGCCAACGAGGAGCGCCTCGCCCGCGAGCGCGCTGCGGAGGAGCGGCTGGCGGAGCAGCAGCGCGCCACCGAGGCTGCCCGACAGCGCGCCGAGCTTGCCGAGCGCCGGGCGAACGAGGGCGGCGGGACCGGCTTCTACGAGGTTCAGCCGGACGACACGGAGGTGCAGCATGGCACCCATCCGCAAGATCGTGCCTACCCCGGTCAGGAGCGGTCCTACCCGCAGCACGAGCGGTCCTACCCCCCGCAGGGGCAATCCTTCCCGCACCAGCACGAGCAGGCCTACGACCCCCGAAGGGACCCTCGTCACGACGACGGGCCGTCGCCCTACTAGACCTTCGCGTCCCACTGCCCCGTGGGGTGAGATTCGTCGCGCCTTCCGCGGCTGGTTCCCTGGGGACCTTGGTCCTCGGCGGGCCTGGTCCTGTAGGGGCCCGATCCTCTAGGGACCCGGTCGTCGGGACCCGCTCGGTCCACTACGGGTGCGGTCAGCTAGGGCCCGGTCAGCTACGGGCCGGGCCAGCCCGGGCGGTGCCACGGACCGTTCCTCCAGCGAAGGTCGCCAGCCCTGGCGGCAACGACTCCTCGGTGGTGACGAACACCGAGCCGTCGACCGCGACCAGGCAGCCCTCCTGCGCAGCGCCGTTCGCCTCTGCGATGCGAGCCGCAGCGGCACAGGCCGCCCCCTGACCCGCCCCCGCCTGCACGGCCTCCGCACCGGCCAGCGCGCCGAGGTCGGCTGCGGCGCGGGCTCGATGCGCGGCGGCCACGACGCCTGCAAGCTGCAGTGCTGCGGCGAGGAGGACCGCGATGACTCCGACACCCGCGAGGGCAAGCACCGAACCCGAGCCGCGTTCGCGCACCTCAGCCCTCCTGCTCGGCCACAGCGACGGCCGTGGCGGTGGTCTGTGACGTGATCCCGACGACGCGAAGCAGTGCTGGCGGGGCAGCCGAGACCGTGACCGACACTCGGCCAGCGGACGCGCCCGTCGACACGACCGCGCCGGAGGGAGCCGCGAGCTCGGCGGCGGCCATGACCCGCTCGGGTGGCTCTCCCCTGGCCATCAGCCGCACCGCCGAGCGGGCCGCGTCGACACAGCGCACCTGTTGCATCCCCAGCTCGATGCCGGCCAGAGCCAGAGCCAAGACGGCCACCAGCACGGGCATGGCGAGTGCCAGCTCGGCCGTAGCCATGCCGGGCTCTCCCCGCGCCATGCCGGGCTCTCCCCGCGCCATGGCGGGCTCTCCCCGCGCCATGGCGGGCTCTCCCCGCGCCATGGCGGGCTCTCCCCGCGCCATGGCGGGCTCTCCGCGCGCCATGGCGGGCTGGAGATCGAAGCCGGAGGCCTCCATCACGAGCGGAGGCCGAGCGCCGACGTGATGACCTTGGCCAGAGCCGCCTTGACGGGTCCCGACCGGACCACCGCCATCAGCACGACGGCGAAGGCGCACGCCGCCAGCGTCCCGACGGCATACTCCGCTGTCGTCATGCCGGCCGAGGCGGTCGAACGGACCGCCGCGCATCGAGAGCGCACGATGGTTGCCAGGCTCCTGAGCAGGGATTTCATGGGCAGTTCCTTCCTGGTGATGCCGCCCGCGGGCGGCGGGGGTGTGTCTGGGCCGTGGATTCGTCAGAGCCGTGGATCTGTCTGAGCTCGAGGCCTCGGGCTGGTCACGGACAGGCTCACGACCGGAGGAGCGAGGACGCGAGGACCACGACGATCGGGACGACCGTCGTACAGGCGAAGGCGGGGAGGAAGGCGCATCCGAGCGGCAGCACGAGCAGTGAGCCTGCGCGCGCGGCGGCTGACTCGAGCCGGCGGACCTCGACATCACGGATCCGCTCGGCCGCCTGCTCCAGCAGGTCCGCCGGCGGGGCACCGGCCGCGGCTGCGATGGCCCAGGCGGTGCGCGCCGGTTCCCAGGAGGCAGGCGCGTAGTCCCAGATCCGGGAGTGGTCGACGCCCCACTGCCCAGCCGCGACGACAGCCCGAAGATGATCTCGGACGACCGGCTTGGCTACGCCAGCGACCGAGTCGAGGGCCTCCAGAGCTCCCGAGCCCGAACGCATGGCAAGGGCCAGGAGCGTCAGGGTGTCGGCGAGGTCGAGCACTGAGGCAGGGGACGCTTGCGCCCCGGACGGTTGCCTGGCTCTGGCGCCGGGAAGTCCCGGTGGTCGGCGCCCCGGCCACAGCAGCACCGACGCCACGACTGCGAGTGCGCAGACGAGGCGCGCCATCAGAGCGACCGTGGCCGGGCCGCGCGGCGAACCAGCGCGCGAGCCCAGGCCCATCCAGAGGCCGCAAGCACCAGCCCCATGACGGCCGAGGCGGCCGACACTCTCGACGCGAACAGCTGGACCGGCGACACACCGAGAACCAGCCCGGCCAAGGGGCCGACCACAGGAAGCAGCGCCAGGACCCCCATCGAGGCGTGCGCCCCAGCAGTGGCGGCCCCCAGCTTGCGCGAGACGGCCTGGCGCTCGCGCACCGCGCGGGCACTCGTGGCGACAGCGTCGCCAAGGGGCGCACCCAGGGATTCGCTCAGCTGCCAGGCCCGCGCCAGCTGGGCCAGGTCGTCGTCGCCGGCTTGCGCCGCCGCTTGATCCAGGCGCTTGCCGACGGGCAACCCACGAGCAGCGTCCTCGGCTGCCGAACGCGCGCCGGCCGCGGCGGTGCTGCCTGGCGCGATCGCCGCTGCCGCGATGCGCAGGGCGGATGCCGGCGGAAGCCCAGCTGCCAGGCATGGCACAAGGGCCTCGGCAAGCTCAGCAGTCCCCGAGCCGGCTTCCCTGGGTTGCCTTCGGACCATGCCCAGATGGGAGCGCAGGGACCTGGCTTGATCATCCGATCCGGAGGGCTCTTGGGTGAGGAACGAGGGGCGCCTTGGCCAGGCCATCACCGCCACTGCAGCGCAGAGGGCCGCGAGTCGTGGCCCCAACACGGGAAGGCTTGTGGTGCTCATGACGGTAGCGAGGCTCCCGAGCGCCTCGGTCAGCGTGTCCAGAAGGCCGTTGGAGGTTCCCTGGGCCCCCGGTGACGACAGGATGCTTGTCACAGGCCACCCCCAATCGAGCCCGCGAGCTCCCTGAGCTGGTCAATCCCCGGCCCGACCCGAACCAGACCACGGTCATCGGATGACACGGCCTTCACCACGCGGACCTCGCCCGGCAACCCATCGAGGACGCTCACCGACTCGACCTGCCGGTGCCCGCCCGTGCGGCTCAGGTGCACAACGGCCCGGACCGAGCTGAGCAACTGCGCGTGCAGGGCTTCGCGAACCAGGCCCGCCAGTGCCCCGAGCGCCTCGAAGCGGGCCGGGACGTCCTCAGGGCGGTTGGCGTGCAGGGTCCCGAAACCGCCTTCGTGGCCAGTGTTGAGGGCGGACAGGAGGTCGCGAACCTCGGCTCCACGCACCTCACCCACCACCAGGCGGTCGGGCCGCATTCGCAGCGCCTGCCGGACGAGGTCGGCGAGCGTCACCTCTCCACGGCCCTCCACGTTGCGGCCCCGGGCTTGGAGGCGCACGACGTGCGGATGGGCCACCGCAAGCTCGCGCACGTCTTCGACCAGCACGATCCGGTCTCGCGCCGGGACGGCAGCGAGCAGCGCACCCAGCAGGGTGGTCTTGCCAGTGCCCGTGCCGCCCGAGATCACGCAGGAGACTCGATGTGCCACCAGTGCGGCCAGGACTGCGGCCACCTCTTGCCTGAACATGCCCGAGAGCTGCAGGTCGGTCAGGTCGGAACCGGCGCGACGAGGTATCCGCAGGCTCACATGGGCGCCATCAGACACCGGCGGGAGGACTGCATGCAGCCTGACTCCGCCGGGCAGGAGCCCGTCGACCCACGGCTGGCTCTCGTCGAGCCTCCGCCCGGCGAGCCCGGCGAGTCGGACCGCGAGCCGGCGCACGGACTCACCATCTGGAAGGCTCTGGCCAGCAGTCTCGAGTCCGTCGCCGCGGTCCACCCAGACGCACCCGTCGCCATTGACGAGCAGGTCGGTGATGCGCGCATCGTCGAGCAGCCGCTCGAGCGGCCCGAGACCCAGGACCTCGGCGGTCAGCTCGGCCCGCGCTTGGGCGGCACCGATCGAGCCGAGTCGGACAGCATCAGCCTCGACGACATCCGCCACGGCGGACAGGTCGGGCATGGCGCCGGCGCGGATCAGGCGATCGATGCGCGCGCTGCGCTCTGCCGTGGTCACGATGCCCTCAGGCGTCGTGCGCCAGCCCGGCCCGCACCCTCACTGCCATCGCCGAGGACACGCTCCAGCACCTCGTCAGCAGCTTCGCTCAGCTGGTGGCGGTCGCGGTCCCCTGGCACCAGCCCTCGGTCGGCCTCCGACGTCAGCTCGGGGAGCATGGGTATCTGGGCAGCAAGCGGCAGGTCGAGGTGGGTCACCACCCGGTCAACCAGCGGGCGCTGGCGCGGCTGGGCGCGCACGGCCAGCCAGGTGCTCGTGACCGCCTTCGCAGCAACATGGCAGGCGGCATCGGCATCGGCAAGAGCCCTGGGACCGAGGCCCATGAGCACGACCGCCGACGTGCACCACCGCAGCCACTCCGGCAGCTCGTAGGCCGAGTGCGGCAGGTCGAGCACCAGCGCGTCGCAGCACGAGCCCAGCGCGTCAAGAGTGCTGTCGATGACCGGTGGCGGCGGGGCTGGGGATCCCGGCGGGCCGGAAGACAGGACGACGAGGTCTCCAAGACGTGGGAGCGCGCCGACCAGCCGGGGCGCGTCGAGTGGTCCTTCCGCCTGGGCCAGGTCGGCCCACCGCAGACCAGGGAGGTGCTCCAGGCAGGCTGTGACGTCGATGCCGCCACGCCCGAGGTGCCCGTCGACCACGACTGCGCGGAGCCCCCGACGCGCGAGGCGCGCGCCCAGGGCCACCGACAGGGTCGAGGCCCCAATCCCACCCGAGGCCCCCAACACTCCCAAGACCGTCCTGACTGGCTGCATGGGTCAACCGTCGTCGGCGCGACGACCCCACGGCATACCCGTCAATGAGTCTGTGGATGACGTGACCGCTGTGACTCCGCCTGTGGACAAAGCCCAAGCCGGCCGCCCAGGGCGAAGGGCCTCGGCGACGGGCCTCAGCGAAGGGCCTCGGCGACAGGCCTCGCAGGCCTCTGGGCCGGCGCTGGAAAGGGGACGGCCCCGGTCGGGGGGACAACCGGGGCCGTCAGCGCGCCTTGCTCCGGGGGGGAGGAGCCGGTGCGCTGGTCGCTCTACCCCGAGGGGGAGCGATCGCTTCTATCGTGGACCATTCATCCTTCAACTGCAAGTCGGCAGGCCGACATTCGCAAGGAACCACGTCCTGCCCGCTCGTGCCAGATCGCCGCCTGAGGCCAAACAACGGGAACCGTCCCCAAAGCCACCCCAGACCTGTGAAAAGCAGCACATGCCACGTAAGACAGACGATGGCACCCCGCGCTCACGGGGTGCCATCAGCCGCAGTCCGCTCGGGTTACCAGGCGTGCATCCTGTCGTTGTCGTACCGGGCAAGCCCGGCGACGATCAGTCCACCAGTGGACTGCCCGCGCGTGGGTGCCCGATTGTCCTGCGGCGTTGAGTGACTCTCCGGAGCGGTGAGCCCCGAGGGGTCTGCCTACCTTGGTACCCCCATCGACGCGCAAACGGAAGTCTTGACTTTTGCCCGGTTCGCGCGTTGGGCGTGGCGCAGCTGCGGCCGCTCGCCGACCGGGTCAGGCAGGCGAGGTCAGGTGACCGGCGAGCACAGCGTCGGCGATGCGCACGCCCTCGGCGGCGCCTGCCGCGATCGCGTCCGCACAGTGCTCGAGCCACAGGCCGACCCCCTTCCGGGAGCCCGTGCCGTATGCCGTGAGCGCACCGAGGTAGGCCGGCCCGCCCCGGGTGCGGTGCCCGGCTTCCGGCACCGACACGCCGGTCGGGTCCAGCCCGCACGCCTGCACGACGGCCCGTTCCATCGCCCGGCCCACCAGGCCGTTCCCCCGCACGAAAGGCCGCACAGTGGCGATCTCGGCGTGCACGACGGCGGCGACGAGCACCGTCGGCAGTTCGCCGTGCCGCAACAGGACCTGCACGACGGCATCGAGGCGCGCCGCGACCTCGTCGGCAGCGGGGGGCGAGCCGAGGTCGGCGAACTCCTCTGACGTCTCGTCGCCGACCCGGGGGCGGCCCAGCTGGTCGGCCGGCACGAAGTCGGCGGCCGCGGCGACGTGGAGCCGCGCCAGGGCCTGGAGCGGAGCCCTGGTCACGAGCGAGCGGATGTGCTCGGTCTCGGCGGTGGCCGAGATCGCCCCGCGCAGTACCTGCTCCACCGGGTCGAGCTGCTCAGGCCAGGCCCGCGCGCCGCGCATCAGATCGCGGACCAGGTCGGCTGTGCTGCGGGCCCCGTCCAGCTCAGCGGTCGCCCAAGCCCCGCGCACCCGCGACTCCGCCGCAGCCTCGGGAGTCCGGCGCCGGAGGGCCTGGTGCCACCGCAGCTGAGTGCACGCCTCTCGCGCCGCGTCGATCCGCTCGCCGACGCCGGGGATGCCCCCCAGCGAGCGCACCGATGCCACGACGTCAGTCACCCGTGAAGCCTAGAGTTCGACCCGTGTCCGTCGGCATCCACATCCCCACGGCGATCCTGGTCGGCGGGACCTTCGTGTTCGTCTGGGCCCTGGTCTGGCTGCGCGGTCGCAGCCGGCGGCGGTCCCAGGCCTTCGTGTCCGATGTCGACCGGGCGACCTACGAGACGCTGCACACCGCCTCTCTCGCCGCCCGGCGCCTCGGGGACGGCCTGACGGCCGACGGCACGGCGAGGGCCGCCAAACATTTGCGCAAGATGCTCGGGGCTGCCTCGGTGGCCCTGTGCGACACCAGCGGCCTGCTGGTCTGGGACGGCGAGGGCGACCACCACCGCACCCACGCGTTCCTGGACGCCCACGCGGTCATCGAAGGTGGGCACACCGTGGTCCTCGACCACCGCAACATCGGCTGCGCCAACCCGGACTGCCCCATTCGCTCCGCGGTGATCGCCCCCCTCGTCGCCGAGGAGCGTGTGGTCGGCTCGCTCGCGGCATACGGCCCCAACCCCTCCGCGGGGCTTGCCCGGGCCACCGAGGAGGTAGCCGCCTGGGTCTCCGGCCAGGTCGAGCTCGCCGACCTCTCCCGGGAGCGCACCCGCGCGATGGAGGCCGAGCTGCGGGCGCTGCGTGCCCAGATCAGCCCGCACTTCATCTACAACTCCCTGGCGGCCATCGCCAGCTTCGTCCGCACCGATCCCGACCGGGCCAGGGACCTGCTGCTGGAGTTCGCCGACTTCACCCGCTACGCCCTGCGCCGCGGCGGCGCCTACACCACCCTCGCCGAGGAGCTCCGCAACGTCGAGCGCTACCTCGTGCTCGAGCAGGCCCGCTTCGGCGACCGGCTGGAGATCTCCCTGCTCATCGCGCCCGAGGTGCTCCCCGTCGCACTGCCCTACCTGATCGTCCAGCCGCTCGTCGAGAACGCCGTGCGCCACGGGCTGGCCCGCAAGCCGGGCGTCGGCCGGGTCACGCTCACCGCGAGCGACCGTGGGTCCGAGGCGGAGATCACGGTCGAGGACGACGGGGTCGGCGCCGATCCCGAGCAGATCCGGCGCGCCCTCGACGGCCAGCCCGACAGCGACAGCATCGGCCTCGGCAACGTCGACGCGCGGCTCCGTTCGGTCTACGGCGACGACTTCGGCCTGGTCGTCGAGACGGCCGAGGGGGCCGGAACCAAGGTGTCGTTCCGCGTCCCGAAGTACTCGCCCGGCGTCCACGCCACGTCGTAGTCTCGCCCGTATGCCCGACAGCAGCGCCGCTGAGCCCCGGGGCCTTACCGCCCTCGTGGTCGACGACGAGGCGCCCGCGCTGTCGGAGCTCGCCTACCTACTGCGCCGGGACGACCGCATCGGTGAGGTCCTCACGGCATCCAGTGGCACGGGTGCCCTGCGGGCCCTGGAGTCGCACCCGGTCGATGTGGTGTTCTCCGACATCTCGATGCCCGGGCTCGACGGGATGGAGCTCGCCCGGGTGCTCGCCCGCTTCGCGGAGCGGCCGCAGGTCGTGTTCGTCACCGCCTACGACGAGCACGCGGTCGACGCCTTTGCCGTCGAGGCCACCGACTACGTGATGAAGCCGGTGCGCGCGGACCGGCTCGCCGAGGCGGTCCGACGCGTGGCTGAGGGACGCGGGAGTATGCCGGCCCAGGCCGGCTCCGCGCCCGCCGGCTCCCGGGCCAACGGCACACCCGAGGACGAGACCATCCCGGTGGAGCTGGGCGGGGTCACCCGTTTCATCAGCCGCAGCCAGATCACCCACGTGCAAGCCCAGGGCGACTATGTGCGGCTCCACACGGCCACAGGCTCACACCTGGTGCGCATCCCCCTGACCACTCTCGAGGAGCGCTGGGGCCCTGTCGGCTTCGTGCGCATCCACCGGTCGACCCTGGTGTCGATGCCCCACGTGCGCGAGGTGCACATGGACCACGGGCGCTGCGTGGTGGTGCTCCACGACGCCGGCCACACCATCGAGCTCCAGGTGAGCCGTCGGCATACCCGAGAGCTGCGCGACCGGCTCCTCCGGGCACCCATCTCCGGCGCAGCGGTGCCACGCGGTCCGCGCACGAGCCCGCAGTGACAGCGGTGCCCGGCCGATGACCGCCCCCCTGCAGCCGCGGGCCGAACCGCCGACCCGGGTGCGCGTCACCAGCTCCCGGCGAGGGGCAGCGTCACCCCGCCGGGAGCACCTGGCCAGCGACCTCAGCGAACAGACCGGGCTCGGCGAGGTCTACCTGCGGGGCCTCATGGCTGCCCAGCTGCGCCTGTCCCTCACGGTCCTCGCCATCGGCGCCGTCGCCTTGGGCGGCCTGCCCCTCCTGTTCCACTTCGTGCCCACCACCCGCGATCTCACCGTCCTCGGCATCGGCTTTCCCTGGCTGGCGCTCGGCGTCGCGGTCTACCCCTCCGCGGTCCTCGCGGCCCGCTACTACGTGCGCCACGCGGAGCGGATCGAGGCCGAGTTCCGGGAAGTGATGGGCCGGTCGTGAACGAGGTCTACGGCCTGGTCTCGGTCACCCTGGTGTGCCTGACCACGCTCGGCGTCGGCATCTTCGGGCTGCGCCTGTCCCGCGCCACCAGCGATTTCTACGTGGCCGGCCGTGCCGTGTCACCAGCTCGCAACGCCAGTGCCATCGGCGGCGAATACCTATCTGCCGCATCGTTTCTCGGAGTGGCCGGCCTCATCTACGACCGCGGTGTCGACATGCTGTGGTTCCCGGTGGGCTACACCGTGGGCTACGTCGTCCTGCTCGTCCTGGTCGCCGCACCCCTCCGCCGGTCCGGTGCCTACACCTTGCCCGACTTTGCCGAGGCGCGCCTGGAGTCCACGGCGATCCGGCGGCTGTGCTCGGCCCTGGTCGTCGGCATCGGCTGGCTCTACCTCCTGCCGCAGCTGCAGGGCGCGGGCCTGGCGCTCAACCATGTGACGGGCTGGCCGACCTGGGCCGGCGGGCTGATCGTCGTCGTGGTGGTGTTCACCAACGTGGCCGCCGGAGGGATGCGGTCGATCACGGTGGTGCAGGCCATGCAGTACTGGCTGAAGCTGACCGCCATCGCGGTGCCGGCCTTCGTCCTGCTGTGGGTGTGGCTGCGGGCCGGCCATCCCGGGCCCACGCAGGTCGACCCCGGGTGGCGCGAGCCGCTCTGGGGCTTCGGGCAGCACGAGCACCCCGTCTACACGAACTACAGCACCCTGCTCGCGCTGAGCCTGGGGACGATGGGCCTGCCCCACGTCGTCGTCCGCTTCTACACCAACCCGGAGGGCCAGGACGCCCGCCGGACGACAGTCTCCGTGATCGCCCTCCTTGGGCTGTTCTACGTCTTCCCACCGGTGTATGCCGTGCTGGGCCGCGTGTACATGCCGCACCTTCCAGCCGGGACACGATCTGACACAGTCGTGCTCAACCTGCCCCTGGCCGTCCTCCACGGCGAGCTCGCCCAGGTGATGGCGGCGGTGCTCGCGGGCGGAGCCTTCGCCGCCTTCCTCAGCACCGCCTCCGGGCTGGTCATGTCCGTGTCCGGAGTGCTCGACCAGGACCTGCTTCGCCGGCGCATCGCCCGGGTCACCGGCGACGACGCCTTCCGGGTGCAGGGCTTCCGGCTGGCGACCGCCCTCGCCGTCGTCGTGCCCTACCTCGCCAGCCGGGTGATCGAGCCGCTGGGCCTGGCGACGACGGTGGGCCTCGCCTTCGCGGTCGCTGCGGCGACCTTTGCACCGCTGCTCATGCTCGGGGTGTGGTGGCCCGGTCTCAGCACCGTGGGGGCGGCAGCCGGGCTTGTCGTGGGCGGAGGATCGGCCGCGACCGCGGTGGTGACGAACTTCGTGGTCGGCTCGCTCCCTGGCTGGCCGGGTGCCTTGCTGGCTCAACCTGCTGCGTGGTGCACGCCGCTCGCCTTCGTGATGGCGGTCATCGTGTCGCTGATGACGCCCTCCCGCATCCCCCGCCACACCGGCCGCACCCTCGTGCGCCTGCACACGCCCGAGGCGGTGCTCGCCAGCCGCGTGCCCGAACCCGTCTAGGGCTCCGGCGGACGCCTCCCGGTAGGCGCCGCTGCCGCCGCTTGGCGCAGGGCAGGCGCCGTTCGGCGCATGACGGCTGTCCGCATACCGAAGCCCGCCCCCGCCTGCCGCGAGGGGCTCAGCGAACCCTTCACCCGGCATACCGCATGGCCCATCGTGGCTCCGAACCGGACAGAGCGGTCCGGTCGACCAACGGAGGTGTCCCGTGAGCCATGACGCTCCTGAGCAGGTCGACAGGTACGTCGACCTGCAGAACTCGGAGGAGTTCGCCGACCTGCGGCGACGATTCCGGTCGTTCGTCTTCCCGATGACCGCGCTGTTCCTGGCGTGGTACTTCCTGTACGTCCTGCTCTCCACCTACGCGTCGGACTTCATGTCCACCAAGGTCTTCGGCAACATCAACGTCGGCCTGCTCTTCGGCCTCGGCCAGTTCGTGTCCACGTTCGTCATCACGATGATCTACGCCCGCTGGGCAGACCGTGAGTTCGATCCCCGCGCCGAGGCCCTGCACGACCGGATGGGGGCCGAGTACTGATGGCTGCGCTCTCCGTTCCGGCCCTCCTCCCCGCCGCCACCGACGTCGGCAACCCCACGCTCAACATCACGATCTTCGCGATCTTCGTCCTCATCACCCTGGCGATCGTCCTGCGCGCCATGCGCGCCACCCGCACGGCGACCGACTTCTACGCGGGAGGTCGGGCGTTCTCCGGACGGCAGAACGGGATCGCCATCTCCGGCGACTACCTGTCGGCCGCGTCGTTCCTCGGCATCGCCGGCGCCATCGCGCTCAACGGCTACGACGGCTTCCTATACTCGATCGGCTTTCTCGTCGCCTGGCTCGTGGCGCTCCTGCTCGTTGCCGAGCTCCTCCGCAACTCAGGCAAGTTCACCATGGCCGACGTCCTGTCGTTCCGGCTGAGGCAGCGGCCGGTGCGCATGGCGGCCGCGATCGCGACGCTCGCCGTCTGTTTCTTCTACCTCCTGGCCCAGATGGCCGGCGCCGGCGGCCTCGTCGCGCTGCTGCTCGGCGTCGAGGACAAGACCGGGCAGGCGCTCGTCATCGCTGTCGTGGGCGTGATCATGCTCGCCTACGTGCTGATCGGCGGCATGAAGGGCACGACGTGGGTGCAGATCATCAAGGCGGTGCTCCTCATCCTGGGCGCCGGTGTCATGACCGTCTGGGTGCTCGGCAAGTTCGGCCTCAACCTCTCCTCCGTGCTGGGCGACGCGGTCGACGCCTCGGGCGGCAAGCCGGTCCTGAACCCGGGTCTCCAGTACGGCAAGACGGGGACCACCAAGATCGACTTCATCTCGCTCTCGCTCGCACTCGTGCTGGGCACGGCGGGGCTGCCGCACGTGCTGATGCGCTTCTACACGGTGCCCTCGTCCAAGGAAGCCCGCCGCTCCGTGGTGTGGGCGATCTGGCTGATCGGCATCTTCTACCTGTTCACCCTGGTGCTCGGCTACGGCGCCGCCTCCCTCGTCGGCCCGAAGGTGATCGCCGCGGCACCCGGCAAGGTCAACTCGGCGGCGCCGCTGCTCGCGTACGAGCTCGGCGGAGAGCTCCTGCTCGGCGTCATCTCGGCGGTCGCCTTCGCGACGATCCTCGCCGTGGTCGCAGGGCTCACCATCACCGCGAGCGCGAGCCTGTCGCACGACATCTACAACTCCGTGATCAAGGAGGGCACGGCAAGCCCCGAGGACGAGGTCCGGGTCGCCCGGATCACCGCCGTCGTGATCGGGATCTTCGCCATCCTCGGCGGCATCCTCGCCAACGGCCAGAACATCGCCTTCCTCGTGGCCCTCGCCTTCGCCATCGCCGCGAGCGCGAACCTGCCCACGATCCTCTACTCGCTGTTCTGGAAGCGGTTCAACACCCGGGGCGCGCTGTGGAGCATCTACGGCGGCCTGGCCACCGCCGTGACGCTGATCGTGTTCTCGCCGGTGGTGTCGGGCAAACCGGTCGACCCGGCAACGGGCAAGAGCCTGTCGATGCTTCAGGGCGTCGACTTCCACTGGTTCGCGCTCGACAACCCGGGCATCATCTCGATCCCGGTCGGCTTCCTGCTGGGCTGGCTCGGAACGGTCACCAGCAAGGAGTCCAACCCGGCCAAGTTCGCCGAGATGGAGGTCCGCTCCCTCACCGGGCATGGAGCAGAGAAGGCGGTTGTGCACTGACCCCCTGACCAGCGCGCAACCCTCGGCGCCCAGGAGCCCTTCCGCTCCTGGGCGCCTTCTGCATCACGCCAGCTCGCCG
>DASSJT010000226.1:0-4497 GCA_035691065.1 Dermatophilaceae bacterium | reverse complement strand
GCCGTCCCCGATCTCGACCAGCTCACCGCGCGCCACCACCACCTCGCGGCCACTCGCCATCGCACAGGTGACGAGGGCCAGGGCGGCGGCGCCGTTGTTCACCACGTGGACCCCACCGGCGTCCGGCACCGCCGCGGCCAGGGCGGCCAACGCCGCCGACCCTCGGGGTCCCCGCCGGCCGGACGCGAGGTCGAGCTCGAGGTCCGTGGCACCGGACGCGATGGTGACCGCCTCCACCGCCGAGGCGGAGAGCGGCGCGCGACCGAGGTTGGTGTGCACGACGACGCCGGTGGCGTTGACGACCCGGCGCAGCGACGTGGCCGCCGCGGGCAGCGACGCGATCACGACCGGCACCACCTCGTCCGGGTCGACCCGACCCTGGCGGCAGGCCTCGAGCACCTCGCCGACGGTCGCCTTGACCCGCGCACGCCCGAGACGCGTGCAGGCCGCCTTGACGTCAGGCGCATCGAGCACCGTGTCGGTGCGCGGGGTACGACGTCTCGGGTCCGCCATGCACCCTCCTTCGACGTGGCGGAGGCGGACGGGAATCGAACCCGCCTGACCGGGATGCCCGGCCACAACGGTTTTGAGGACCGCGCCCGTCACCAGACGAGGAACGCCTCCGCGGCTCACTCTAGGGGCCGTCCGCTGCGGTGGAATCACCCTTCGAGGCAGAGGCATGCCGGGGGTCGGAGTGGGTACGTTCGACCCCATGGGAGAGAAGCGCTTCCTGGAGTGGCCCCTGGTCCGGCAGCTGACCGGACCCGACCGGCTCGGCCGTGGGGCCGCGGCGATGTCGGCCCGCAGCCGCACGCTGGAGCCACGCACCGCCGACGCCGACACCGTCGTCAGCTCGGTCTGCCCGTTCTGCGCCGTGGGCTGCGCGCAGAAGGTGTTCGTCAAGGACGGCCGGGTGACCCAGATCGAGGGCGACCCGGCCAGTCCGATCTCACGTGGGCGGTTGTGCCCGAAGGGCAGCGCGAGCAAGCAGCTGGTGACATCGCCGAGCCGGGTGACCACCGTGCGCTACCGGCGACCGCACGGCACGGAGTGGGAGGACCTCGAGCTCGACACGGCGATGGACATGATCGCCGACCGGGTGCTCCGCACCCGCAAGGAGTACTGGCAGTGGGAGGACGAGGAGGGCCGCCGTACGCGCCGGACCCTCGGCATCGCGAGCCTCGGAGGAGCGACCCTCGACAACGAGGAGAACTACCTCATGAAGAAGCTCTACACCGCGATGGGCGCGATCCAGATCGAGAACCAGGCCCGCATATGACACTCGTCCACGGTGCCCGGTCTGGGCACCTCGTTCGGCCGTGGTGGCGCAACGACCAACCTGCAGGACCTGCAGAACGCTGACTGCATCCTGATCGAGGGCTCCAACATGGCCGAGGCTCACCCGGTGGGCTTCCAGTGGGTGATGGAGGCCAAGCGCCGGGGCGCCAAGGTCATCCACGTCGACCCGCGCTTCACGCGGACCTCGGCCGTGGCCGACCTGCACGTCCCGATCCGGGCTGGCTCCGACATCGCCTTCCTCGGTGGTCTCGTGAACCACGTGCTGAGCAACGACCTGGACTTCCGCGAGTACGTCGTCGCCTACACGAACGCCGCGAACCTCATCGACGGCGGCTTCGCCGACACCGAGGACCTCGACGGGCTGTTCTCCGGGTTCGACCCGGAGACCGGCGTCTACGACCCGACCACGTGGCGTTACCAGCCGCCCGAGGACATGGACGAGGACGAGCAGCAGCGGGAGGAGGAGCTCGAGCACGACGAGGCCGGCGGCGCCGACCAGCGGGCGTCACACCAGGCGGCCCGCTCCGAGAGTCACGGTTCCGGCGGGGCGCCCGTGTCGTGGAAGGGACGCCGGGACGAGACGCTGCAGGACCCGAGCTGCGTCTTCCAGATCCTCAAACGGCACTTCGCGCGTTACACCCCCGAGATGGTGCAGGAGGTGTGCGGCATCGAGCCCGAGCAGTTCCTGGAGGTCGCCGATGCGCTCACCAGCAACAGCGGGCGCGAACGGACCGGCGCCTTCTGCTACGCGGTCGGATGGACGCATCACACCGTCGGCGCCCAGATGATCCGCACGGCGGCGATCCTGCAGACGCTGCTCGGCAACATCGGCCGCCCGGGCGGCGGGATCATGGCGCTCCGCGGCCACGCGAGCATCCAGGGGTCGACCGACATCCCGACCCTGTTCAACATCCTGCCCGGCTACCTGCCGATGCCGCAGGCGTCGCAGCACCAGTCCCTGGACGAGTGGGTGGGGGACGATGAGGGCAAGGCCGGGTTCTGGGGCAACGTGCGCTCCTACGCGGTCAGCCTGCTCAAGTCCTACTGGGGCGACGCGTCGACGGCCGACAACGACTTCTGCTTCGACTACCTGCCCCGGATCACCGGGGACCACTCGACGTACAACACGGTCAAGGCGCAGATCGAGGGCCGCTGCAAGGGCTACTTCCTGGTCGGGGAGAACCCCGCCGTCGGTTCGGCGAACGGCAAGATGCAGCGCCTCGGTCTGGCCAACCTCGACTGGCTCGTGGTGCGCGACCTGCAGATGATCGAGTCGGCGACGTTCTGGAAGGACGGCCCCGAGATCGAGACCGGCGAGCTCGTGACGCGGGAGATCGGCACCGAGGTCTTCTTCCTCCCCGCTGCCACACACGTGGAGAAGGCCGGCTCGTTCACGCAGACCCAGAGGATGCTGCAGTGGCGCGACAAGGCCGTCGACCCGCCCGGCGACGCT
Organism: Dermatophilaceae bacterium; assembly: GCA_035691065.1. Taxonomy (GTDB): domain Bacteria; phylum Actinomycetota; class Actinomycetes; order Actinomycetales; family Dermatophilaceae; genus DASSJT01. The sequence continues at coordinate 1,745 of DASSJT010000226.1, read as the reverse complement.
CGCAGCGACCTGGACTTCTACTACGAGCTCGGGCGTCGCATCCGCGAGCGGCTGGCCGGGTCCACCGACGACCGGGACCGACCGCTGCTGGACCTCGCCTGGGACTACCCGGTCGACGAGCGCGGTGAGGTGGACAGCCAGGCCGTGCTGCGGGAGATCAGCGGCACCGGACCGGACGGCGCCGCACTGTCGGCGTACACCGAGCTGAGGCCCGACGGCTCGACGGCGTGCGGCTGCTGGATCTACTGCGGTGTCTACGCCGACGAGGTCAACCAGGCGCGGCGTCGCAGACCTCACTGGCAGCAGGACGAGGTCGCCGCCGAGTGGGGCTGGGTGTGGCCCGCCAACCGGCGCATCCTCTACAACCGGGCCTCCGCCGCACCCGACGGGAGCCCATGGAGCGAGCGCAAGAAGTACGTCTGGTGGGATGCGGAGCAGCACCGGTGGGCCGGTCGTGACGTGCCGGACTTCGTGCCGGACCGGGCGCCCGACCACGTGCCCGCCAAGGGCGCCAAGGGTCCCGACGCGATCGGCGGCCACGACCCGTTCGTCATGCAGACCGACGGCAAGGCCTGGTTGTTCGCCCCGCTGGGCCTGGCCGACGGGCCGATGCCCACCCACTACGAGCCGCCGGAGTCACCGGTGCGCAACCCCCTGCACTCCCAGCAGGGCAACCCGGCGCGACGCTCACTCGACGACCCGCGCAACCCGCTCAACCCGAGCCTCTCGGAGGTCTTCCCGTACGTCTTCACCACCTACCGGCTCACCGAGCACCACACGGCGGGCGCCATGAGCAGGACGTTGCCGTACCTCACCGAGCTCCAGCCGGAGCCGTTCTGCGAGGTCTCGCCGCGGCTGGCCCGGCAGCGTGGGCTCCAGCACCTGGGCTGGGCGACGATCGTCACCGCGCGCACCGCGATCGAAGCGCGGGTGCTGGTCACCGACCGGCTGCGCTCGTTGCGGCTCGGTGACCGCGTGGTCGAGCAGGTGGGGCTGCCCTACCACTGGGGCGGCAACGGCATCACGACCGGCGACTCCCCGAACGACCTGGTCAACGTGACCATGGATCCCAACGTCTACATCCAGGACAAGGTCGGCACCTGCGACATCCGCCCGGGCCGAAGGCCGCGGGGCGGTGACCTCACGGCGTACGTCGCGGAGTACCGGCAGCGTGCCGGGGTCGACCTGCAGCAGCCGACGGACGGAGGCACGCACTGATGGGTTCCTTGTGGGGACGTCTGGACGACGTGACCGGCGATGCGGGGTACGACGACCCCCCGCCGCGGATGGGTTTCTTCACCGACACCTCGGTGTGCATCGGCTGCAAGGCCTGCGAGGTGGCCTGCAAGGAGTGGAACCAGCTCCCCGACGACGGCTTCGAGCTGACCGGCATGTCCTACGACAACACGCAGGCGCTGGGGGCGAGCACGTGGCGTCACGTCGTGTTCGTGGAGAAGCCCGTTCATCCGACGACGACCGACCTCGGCCTCCCCGGCATGGGTCCCCCCGGATGGGACACCCACGAGGGCGGCCTCCCCTCGGGCGAGGACCAGGCCACCGCCTCGGGTGACGGGGGGATCCGGTGGCTGATGTCCTCCGACGTGTGCAAGCACTGCACGCACGCGGCCTGCCTCGACGTGTGCCCGACGGGTTCGCTCTTCCGCACCGAGTTCGGCACCGTCGTCGTCCAGCCCGACATCTGCAACGGCTGCGGCTACTGCGTGCCGGCCTGTCCGTACGGCGTG
>DASSJT010000225.1:0-28809 GCA_035691065.1 Dermatophilaceae bacterium | reverse complement strand
GGACGTAGGTCTGGAGCCCGTACTGGAAGTCGCCCTCGTGCCACTGGCGCGCGGCCGGAACCCTCTGGGGCTCAGGTGGTTTCGAGCTGGATGGGCTGGGCTGGGCGCCGCTCTGTCCTGGGTCCACCCGCTGGGGCGACTGGAACGGTGAGCAGGCGGCGAGGAGCACTGTCAGTCCTGCCGACACGGTGAGGCTTGTGAGGGTCGTGGCAGCTCGTCGATCACGCCACACTGGTCTCACCCCGCTGTGTCTCGGGGGCTCCGTCGTAGCTCTTGGGGATGACCTCGAACAGGTCACCGCGGCGGATTCCTGTCAGGTCGAGGAGGAAGGCGCCGAGGCCCCGCAGGGCAGCCCAGCCCTCGATCAGCGAGAAGAACGGGAAGAGCAGCAGTCCGAGCCAGTGGCCGGCCTTGGGCCGCTTCAGGCCGGAGGCGTGGGCGTTGACCCTCAGGCCCTCGACGTACATCCACAGACCACTCGCCATGTTCAGTGCCCAGGGCACCAGCAGCCAGGGCTGGACCGGTGCCGTGTACCTGATGCCCAGGGCACCGGCGACCAACAGAACGACCAGCACGTGCTGGAACGGACCGAGCACCCAGGATGACATTGCGTAGCCCAGCAGTATCCGGCTACGGAAGGGGACCTCGCGGTTGCGTGCTACGTGCAGCAGGCCGCGGGCCCAGCGCTTCCGCTGGGTGATGAGGTCGCGCATCGACTCCGGAGATGAGCCGTAGCACCGTGCCGGGACCCAGCCAGAGGCTCCCGGGTAGCGGGATGCGAACAGCAGCGCGAAGTTGGCGTCCTCCGTGATGGACAGCAGTCGGCCGAAGTCCCAGCCGATGCTGGACTCCACGCTGGCCCTGACGAGCAGCAGCTCGCCGTGTGCTCCGAACAGCGGGCGGCCGCCACCGGTGGCCACCCGGAAGACCGAGAGGTCGCAGGAAGGGCGAACCGAGTCAGCCAGCCACGCCAGCCGGCTTGCCGAGAACTGGCGCGGATACGTCAGGACACCTTGGGCCACGTGCTTTGCCCGGCGCTTCGTGGCCGGGTTGTCGATGATGAAGCGCGCCAGCTCCCGGGCGCTGTCGAAACCGATCCCGGTGTCGTCGTCCATGTGCAGAACCCAGACGTCGGGCCTGGACTCACCGTCCCGGAGCCGCTGTCGGTCGATCCAGTGATTCGCCCTGGCCTTGCGCTCGGTGCCGCGCGGGGTGCGGTAGTCGCGGGGCACATACAGCACGCGCACCTTTGAGGACTGGAGCCGCTCGAGCTCTTCACGGGCCTCGGAGTCCTCCTCGGCGATGACGTCAACCCGCCAATGGAGAAAGTGCGAGGGCAGGGCCCGCTCGAACGACTCGACACTGCGGGTGAGCGCCGGCATGATGTCGTGACGCCCCACTGTGGGGACCTGGACGACCAACAGCTCCTCGCAGAAGATCGGGTCGGGGACGCCCGCAGGGCGCTGGAGAGCTCGCCTGGACAGCACAGCGCCGACCAGAGCGATGATCGAGATGCCGATCGGCAGCGTCCAGACGGCGCTGAGGTAGGCACCGAGCAGAGCCTCGGTGCTGGTCCACCTTCGGGGATAGAGCAAGGCGCTGATCGTGCCCACCACGAGTGCGATGAGTATCAGTGCATATGGTCGGGGGGTTTCCAGCGGTCGTCGACTGTGTGCGGCGGCCATGGGTCTCCTCGGTGCGGGTTGAGCTTCGGGTTGGAGCCGCCACGGGGAGTGGGTCACGCAGATCTGCGTGCAAGGAGCGTCGTCGCCCACCACCTCGGTCCGGCTCAGGTCGTTAGTCCCCCAGTCCTATCCGCTCGTGATGGAACTGAAACATTCGGGCCTTCCAAGCGAGGCCCTTCACGGACGAAAGCGGGGAAATGGCGTCAAACGAAGAGTCGGTGGGTGGGAGATCCAGCCCATCTATACGGCCCTGACCGCGGTGCCGCCGGTGTCGCCGCCGCTGCTTTGCACGACTGGCGATGGACCGCGCGAGGTGCGCGGACGGCATACCCCTGGGTTCAGCGCAGTTCCGCTGAGCTGAGCTGGAGCAGCCGACGCGCCACCACGAGGAGCTGGATCTGCTGGGTTCCCTCGAAGATGTCGAGGATCTTGGCGTCGCGCGCCCACTTCTCCAGAAGCTCGGTCTCGGCGTACCCGGTGGCTCCGCAGAGCTCGACGCAGGCCAGGGCGACGTCGACGCACGTCCGGCCGGCCTTCGCCTTGGCCATCGACGCCTCGCAGGAGTTGGGTATGCCGTTGTCGGCCAGCCAGGCGGCGCGGAGGGTGAGCAGGTAGGCGGACTGGTAGTCGGCTTCCAGCTGCACGAGGCGGGCGGCGGCAGCCGGCTGGACGTTGGCGGGGCGATCCCACTCGACGTGGAGTCCCTCACCGGCGAGGAGCGCCGTGGTGGTGTCGAGGCAGGCGCGGGTGAGCCCGACGGCCATGGCCGCCACCAGTGGGCGCGTGTTGTCGAAGGTCTGCATGGCCCCGCCGAAACCGCCCTCGGTGCGAGTCTCGGGGTCGCCCAGGAGGTCCTCGGCCGGCACGCGGCAGTTGTCGAGGTGGAACGCCGCCGTGTCGGAGGCACGGATCCCGAGCTTGTGCTCGAGGCGGACCAGCTTCAGGCCCGGGTTCGCCCGCTCGACGACGAACGACCGGATCCCCTGTCGGCCGAGCGATCGGTCGATCGTGGCCCACACGACGACGAGGTCGGCGCGCTGGCCGGAGGTCACGAAGATCTTCTCGCCGTTGAGGATGTAGCCATCACCATCCCTTGTGGCGGTGGTCCGGATCGCACCCGCGTCCGAGCCGGCCTCGGGCTCCGTGATCGCCATGGCCGCCCATCGACCGGCATACCGCCGCTTCTGCTCCGCCGTGCCGACCGCGGCGATGGCGGCGTTGCCCAGGCCCTGACGCGGGATCGAGAGCGTCAGCCCGACATCGCCTCGGCAGGTCTCCATGATCGACAGGACCGAGGAGAGGTTGGTGCCGTTGCGGTTTGGGCGGGGGCCGGGGGATGTGGCGGAGGTCTTGCTGGGGGCCGCGGCGCGTTCCCCGGCTCCGACGCCCGCCAGGACCACGTCGGTGTCGGCAGTGCCACGGGCGCGAGTGGAGCCGCTCGCCCCGGCGCCCTGGCCGGCCCCCGAGGCGCCCAGGCCGTCGATGACAGCAGCGAGCAGGTCGAGCTCACGCGGGTACTCGTGCTCGGCTCGGTCGTACTTGCGCGAGATCGGCCGGAACATCTCCTCGGCAATGCCGCGTGCCTGTGCCACGAGTGGGCGAAGTCGGCGCGGGACTTCGAGGTTGATCACCTGCGTTCCTTCCGTTGGGCGATCGGACGAGCCGATCAGAGGAGCCGGTCAGACGAGCCGACCGGACGAGCCGGTCAGAGGAGGAGCGTGCCCTCCAGCACGCCCGCCGCGCGCAGGTCACGGAACCAGCGCTCGTTGTCGAACTCCTTGACGAAGCCGTGGCCCCCGAGCAGCTGGACCCCGTCGGAGCCGATCTGGGTGCCGTACGTGGCCGCGAGCTGGCGGGCTTGGGCAATCTCCGCGCTCGCGTCTTCCCCTCGATCCAGCCGGCTGGCCGCCTTCCACACGAGGAGGCGGAGTCCGGCCAGCTCGATCGCGATGTCGGCGACCGTGAAGGCGACCGCCTGGCGGTGGCCGATCGGCTCGCCGAAAGCGGTGCGCTGCTTGACATATGGCACCACCTGGTCGAGCACCGCCTGAGCGGTCCCGACGGCCGCAGCAGCCCAGGCGAGACGCGATCGACGGACCGCGTCGACCAGGTCGTCCGCGGTGCCGAGGAGACCGCTGCGCGGGACCCGCACACCCTCGAGCACGAGTCGCCTGGTCGCGGCGGCGCGCAGCCCCATTGCAGGGTCGTCCTCGGCAGAAAGCCCCGCCGTGCCCGGCTCCACGATGACCAGGCGCGGGGCACCCTCGAGATCGGCTGAGATGACGAACAGGTCGGCCACATCAGCCGCAGGGACGAGAGCCTTGACGCCATCGATCACCAGGTGGTCGCGCTCGGTCCTGGCGCTGGTGCAGGGCTTGAGCGGGTCGTACAGCGGCTGGGGTTCCATGAGGGCGAGTGCCGCAGCCACGGAGCTGTCGCTTCCGGTGAAGGCTGGGAGGTACGTGGCCTGCTGGTCTGCGGAGCCATAGCTGGCAAGCGCGGCCGCGACCGCAGCCGGCGCCAGGAGCGACACGGCGATGCCCATGTCGCCTCGGGCCAGCTCTTCGATGACCAGGGCCATGGTCACTGCCGAGCGCTCCTCGGCAATGCCGTCGAGCGCCGTGGGGACTCCGACGAGCCCCGTCCCCATGCTCCACGCAGCAGTTCGCACCTTCTCGGGCACCGCCCGGTCGACATCGGCCTGCGCGGCCGCCGGCCGGATGACCTCGTCAGCCAGCTCGCGCGCGGCCGCTTGCAGCATCTGCTGGTCCTCGGTGGGCGTCAGGTCGAACTCGCGGCCGGGCCGTGCCAGGGCCGCACGACTGGGGGTGGCTGGGCCGGATCTGCGGGCGAACGCGCGTCGGGCGACCAGCTCGGCCCGGAACCCCTGACGGGCCCCGTGGTAGAGGATCCGCTCGACCCTCGTGCGAGCTTCGCTGCGCTGCATCAGCGGAAGACCGCCGACCCGCCTGAGCATCCGCAGGCCCAGCCGCTGAGCGCGCTCGGACACGCTGACCTGCGTGCGGGCCTGCGTGCCGGCCATGGACCGAGCCTCCGGTCGGAGTTCTGAACTGTCAGGTACCGACAGTACCGTATACAAGTTACCGTCGGTAGCCGAGAAGGCCTATCCGCGAGAAGGCGGATCCCGTGAAACGGCCTCGGTCGGCACGGTGACTTGGATAGCGTGCGGACATCGCCCAGTGTTGCGCGAGAAGGAGCCGAGATGGCCGGGAAGTTTGAGCTGTACAGCGATGCGTCAGGCAAGTTCCGGTTCCGCCTCAAGGCCGGGAATGGCCAGGTGATCGCTGTGAGTGAGGCGTACGAGAGCAAGGCGAGCGCGCTCAACGGGATCGAGTCGGTGCGGAAGAACGCCACCGACGCGAAGGTCGACGACCAGACCTGACCCGTAGGCTGGAGGCGCGTCCTTCTCCATCCAGCGGGTAGGTCTCCAGCGTGCCGGTCAATCCGCAGCCACACCGCGCCGACGGCACGGTCGCGCATCCGTACAGCGCACTGAACCTGCGCTTGGCGCTGGCTGCCATCGGAGTGCTTGCGTCCGTTGTCGCCGCCGTGCTGGCTTGGCGTGGCGGCTACCTCGCCGTGGCATGGGTGGCGACCGGGCTCGCGGTCGTCGGGGTCGTCGACATGGTCGTCATCCAGCTGCGCCGTCGTGCACGCCGCCGCGCGGACCACGCACATCACTCGCTGTTCGAGTGATCACTGCGACGTTGTATGCCGGACGCGCCCTTTTGCGGCCGCAGTCCGCGTGCGCGCGCTCGCTCCTCACGCAGACACAGTGGGTAAGCCGTCAGGTGGTCTACAGGACGCGCGCAAGCCCGCGCACCTTGCTGACCAACAACCATGCGAGGGCGAAGGAACCGGTGACCGCTCCGACCGCCACGACAAGCGCCTTGCCCTCAGCCGGAAGGGGCAACGGCCTCAGGGCAACGGCAAGGCCGAGCAGCAGCAGCCCTTGCAGCAGGAACGCGCCGTAGGCGCTGCGAGCCACGGCAGGTCCTACCCAGCGCAGCGGACGGTCGAGGTGCCGCTGTGCCGCGCCCAGCATCCAGACCGGGCCGCACACCGAGAGAACACTCTCGAGAACCGCCATCGCGAGCGCCTCAACGTGCCAACCCCCGGTCCACGTGGACTCCGTCAGGCCGCCGAGGAGGGCGCCGATGACCACAAAGACCCCGAACGCACCGACTGCCACCAGCGTGACCGTTCGGCACTGCGTCCGCAGTCGACCCGGTACCGCCGTCAGCCAGTCCCACCGCGACGCGGCGATGCCCAGTGCGAAGACAGCCAGGCACTCCGGCCACTGGAAGAGGTTGAGATCGACGTACTTCTGGCTGTCGAACGGGAACACCAGCCGCACCAGGAAGGTCACGAGGGTCACCGCACCGGCAAGGAGCAGCAGCTGCTGCACGGTAACCTCCTGGCGGACCGCGCCCGTCGTGGGGACCGTGCCCGGGTGCCCTGCCAGACCCGGCTGCCGCACCGAGCCGGCATGGTGGGCTGCGCCCATGTCGCGCGCCGCATGCGCGCCGCGCCGGTTCCGAACCCGCGCCCACCCGGCATACCCGAGGGAGAAGATCAGCAGGTCGCCGACGAACCAGAGGTACCCGGTGTCCACCCCCTCCTCGGTTGTCCCCACGAACTCGGCCCAGTACGAGCCACCGGCATTGCCCAGCGGCCGGTACAGCGCGTAGAGCACCGCGGGCCAGATGAGCAGCGTGAACACCGCGAACGGCAGGCCGAGCCGCAGCAGCCGGTCCCGGACATAGCGCCGTTGGCCCTTGCGCGCCAGGGATCCCGGGGTGAGAAGCCCTGCGACGAGGAACAGCAGCGGCACCATGAACAGCCCGAACGGGGCGAACACGCCCGTCAGGACGGCGTCGGTCACCGGGGACAGCGTCGCCTCACGGACGTCCCCGTACGCCCACAGCTCCAGAGCGGAGTAGCCCGCGATGGCATGGCCGGCGATGATCGCCGCGATCAGGAGGACCTTGAGGTTGTCGAGATACAGCCGTCGTTGGTCTGCCCAGCGCTCGGCGGCGGCACGAGGCTCGGCCGCGGCACCACGTGCGGCTGGCGCGGAAGTCGAGGAAGCGGGCGACCCCCTCTTCACGCTTCGAGGCTGCGGCCCGGCACTGCTGCCGGCAAGGGCCTTAGGGCCTGCCCCCACCCGTGGACGTGCCGCGCGGCCGGTCGTCAGCGGAGTCAGCACGCCATGGCGTGAGGCGGGGGATCCAGGCTGGCACGGCTCGGGTGTAGGCGTCGTACTGGGTCCCGTAGTGCGCCCGCAGCGTCGGCTCCTCGTAGATGCGGACGAAGGCAGCGACGGTGAGCCACACCGCCGCCGCGTAGGCGAGCACCTCGACCGATCCGAACCACAGTGCCTGGCCCGTCGCCGCCGTGACCACACCGACGTACATCGGGTTCCGGACGTAGCGGTAGAGGCCGTCCACAACCAGCCGCTCGGTCGGGGCGACCGGGGCGGGCGTGCCTCGCGCGGCGACGAACCTGGCGAAGCAGTGGATGACCCCGGCGAAACCCGCCACCACCATCACCGCGCCCACCAGCCTGACGACGACCGGCGGCCCCGACGCGCGCACGTGGCCGATCCACCACGGCACGACACCGGCCACCATCAGCGGAGCCACGAAGAAGAAGACCGTGCTGCCGACCGCGGCCGCCAGCAGCCCTCGCCGCTCCGGGCGTCCGGGACCCGCCGAGGTGCGGTCTGCAGGGGCTGGCTCCGCCGGCATACAGACGAGGTTATGCCGGTGACCCGGTGACGCGTGGGGGTTGCTACTTGCTGAGCCCCGCCAGCAGGTTGACCGTCGCCGCGATGATGCCCGCACCGAACAGGTAGGACAGCAGCGCGTGCCTGAGCACGGTGGCCCGCATCTCGGACAGCTGCAGGTCGGTGTCAGAGACCTGGAAGGTCATGCCGACGGTGAAGGACACGTAGGCGAAGTCGGTGTAGCGCGGCGGCGCCTTGGACTTGAAGTCGATGCCGCCTGGCTCGCCGGCGTAGTACATCAGCGCGTAGCGCGTCGTGTACAGCATGTGGATGGTTCCCCACGACAGCAGCACGCTGGCCAGGGTGAGCATGCCCTGGAGGGCCTTGCTCCCGCTGCTTCCGCCTGTGGGACCGGCCAGCAGCAGGTAGACAGCGCCCAAGCTCGCCACGGCTGCGACGAGGAGAGCGAGGTCCGACGCGGCCTGACTGTTGTCCTCGCGCCCCGCGTGCTCCTGGGTGGCCGCGGAGTCCATGCCCAGGATCGTAAGGCCGACCCACACCACGAAGACGGCCGCAGCCGTCATCCAGCCCATGAGCAGGGCGAGCTGCCAGCTGGCGAACAGGCCGACCACGGTTCCGGCGACGGCACCGCACAAGGCACAGACCCCGAGTCGCACGGCGGCCCTGACCGGCTGAGAGTGCTCCGCGCGCGTCACCGCAACACGCCTGGCGGCAACGGGGTCCGCGCGAGCAGCGCGGACCCCGTCACCTCGTCAGAACCATTGCTGATCGTCAGTACCAGCGGCGGGTACGCCCGCCGATCGGCACGAAGTTCAGGATCAGCCCGATGACCAGGACGACGATGCCGATCCAGAGCAGAACCTTCAACGAGGAGACGATCAAACCGAGGATGATGAGGATGATGCCGATCGCGATCATGGACCTCTCCTTTGAGGACGTGACCTGCATTTGGGGGGCGGCACCCGCGAACGAATGCCAGAGCGTCGCTAGTCTGCACCACACCCGCCCTCCGTGCGACGCGACACGGGCTCTCGCACGATTCCATTCTTGGTATGCCGGCGGGTGGGGCCCGATATGGGTGCGTCTGCCGATGGGACGGCGAAGGCCCTGGCAACGAGACTGACCCGGGCCGGCTGGGTCGGTGCGGGGACCGCCCCAGCGCTGCTCAGCGGCGGCAGCCCTGCCGGCGACATGGTGGGAAAGCGGAGTGGCCGGCGGGACCAGGCCTGAGGGTCGACGACCCTATGGCCGCAAGGTTGGTCTTCGAACGCCGGCCGGGGTCGTCGCGCCGATCAGCCGGGCGAACACGATGACGTTGTTGCGGTAGTGCCCACTGTCGCGGTCGAACGATCCCCCGCAGGTGATCAGGCGGAGCCCGGGATAGCGCAGCGGGCCATACACGGCGGCTGACGGGAACTCCTCCTTGGGCACGGTGTCCACTTCGGTGACAGCGAACCGGGCCACCACGCCGTCAGCCCGCGCCACCTCTACCACATCGCCGGCACGCAGGACGCCGAGTCGGTAGAACACCGCGGGCCCGTCCCGGGCCGAGTCCACGTGCCCGACAATGACGGCCGCCCCGTCTTCACCGGGTGAAGCGAGGTAGCGGTACCAGCCGGCCGGGGCGGCGGCCGACGGCGGGGGCAGGGCCAACGAACCGTCCCGGGCCAGCCCCAGTTCGGCCAGCCGGGTGTGCACCCCGATCCGGGGGATGTCCAGGCGGACCGGGCGCGAGCGGGTCAGCGACACCTGTCGTGGTGCGGGCGGGGCGACGGTGAGACTCTGGCCTGGCAATGGGCCGTGGGTGACGACTGTCGTGGCCGCCGACCGGGGCGGCTGCGGCGGAGGGTCGCCGGAACGCAGTCCGGCGGTGAGTGTCACCGTCCCGATGCAGGCCAGCAGCACGCTCAGCAGGACGCTCAGCAGGACCGGACCGATCCTTTCGGGAACGGTGCCCCGCAGGTTCGGGTCGGACCGGTTCGGGTCGGACCGGTTCGGGTCAGACCGGTTCGGGTCAGACCGGTTCGGGTCAGACCGGTTCGGGTCAGACCGGTTGGGGTCAGACCCGGTGTCGCGCTGCACCAGACCGCTGCTGCCGCCGCCGGAACGCCCAGACGAGCGGCAGCGCCGACAGCAGGAGGAGCAGTCCGCCGCCGACCACCAGCGGCGTGTTGGTACCTGCCGCTGTGCTGCCACCACCGGCCTCCACCGGACCCTTGGGCGTCGCAGTCACGGTCGTCGTCGTGGTGGTCTTCTCGCCCGGGACCCGCGTGGTGACGGTCACTGTCGGGCCAGGCACGGTGACCGTCGTGGTCGGGCCGGGTGCCGTCGTGCCGGTGGACATGGTGGCGGTCACCGTGGTGGTCACGGTGGTGGTGGCGGCGGCCTTCTTCGGGGCCGGGTAGGCGCCTACTGTGCCGACCAGGATCAACCAGATCAGCAGGATCAGCGCGAGCGGCACGAACAGCAGGCCGAGGGTTCGCCACCAGTTCCGGTGAGGCCCCTCCGGCGGCGGGGTCGCGCCGCCGCCGTAGCCGGGCGAACCTGGCGGCTGGTCCGGAGGGGTGGCCGCGCCCTCGTAGTCTGGCGAGGGGGGCGGCGTCGTCGATCCGTAGTTGCTCATGTCGGCCTCCGCGGCTGGTCAAGACCCGGGCAGCGGCCGGGTCGACCGCAGTTGCCCCCGGCCGGAACAACGTCGGTGGATGAGCCAACAGCGGAGCGGCTACGGGGTGCCGGCCGCCGACTCCGGACCGAACCCGTTGGCCGTCACGGGTCCGTCAGACGCAATATAGGGGGCCGGAGTGCCCGGGGAAGGCGAAATCCCGATTCCTGCGTTCGCCCTTGGCGACATCCGGCTACCCCATGGACGAGGTCCCGGCGGCGGGTCGACATCCCCGGCCCACGGTCGCCGCAGGGAGGCTGAATACAACCAGGGGCTGAATTCCACCGAGGCTCAACGTGACGGGCCTCAACATGCCTGAGGCCGAAGTGGTCCCGGCCCGACTCCACGCGGGTCTACATTGGCGCCGTGACCGCCGACTGGCTGCATGTGCCACCGCCGGTCTTCCGCGCGCTGCGCGTGTTCGCCGTCGACCCCGGTATGGACAGCGAGCTGGGCGCGAGGGTCGCCAACGAGACGGTGTTCGAGGTTCCGTGGGAGGACCTGTCCCCAGGTCCTCGCGGAGAGTATCTCGAGATCGTCGACGACGACGAGCACGGACGTCGCCGGTACGACCCGCTCGACCTCGACGACCCGGCTCTGCTCGCGCAAGGCGGGCTCGCGCCGTCGGACGGCAACCCGCAGTTCCGCTACCAGATGACCTACGCCGTCGGTATGGACCTCATCCACGACGTCGAAGCCGCACTCGGTCGGCGGGTGCACTGGCGGCCGCACCGTGGCCGCTCGGGTTCGCGATATCGCCGGCGACTCGCGATGCGGCCGCACTCCTTCGTGGGCCTGGAAGCTACATACGAGCGCGATGCGGGGGTCTGCTTCGGTTACGACCGGGGCGCCGACGGCAGCCCGTTCGAGAGCTCCGTCGTCTTCACCAGCCACTCCCGCGACTGCATCACCTTCACCCTGGCCTGGGCGGTTCTGGACGGTATGGGCCTTGACTATCGGCTCAGCCCCTTCGGAGACCCGGAGGTGACATACGCGTTCGGCGACATCGTGGCGTTGTTCCAGCACTTCGCCGACGGTGAGGCGTTGCGCGAGCAGATCAGAGCCGTCCGCGGCGACATCGACGCCCGGACACCACTCGGAGTGGTGGCTCCGCAGCTCGGTCTGGCGCTCAACCGCCTGGACGGACTTCGTGATGCGCTCGGCTGGACCGACGACCAGAGTCGGTGGCACCCGTGGACCCCCGACCCTGGGAGCCTGCGGGGCGCCGATCGCACAGTCAAGTTCGCGGCAAGCAGCGTTCTCGTCCGGGCGCTGTTCGACGGCTTCAAGCGCATCTACCGGGCCCGGGTCGCCGACCTGCTTCGGATCGCCAGCCAGGGCACCGGCGTGCTGCCGCCCGGTGAGCTGCACCCCGACCTCGTCGCTCGGCTCAGTGCCGAGGCGGCGCACAGCGCCTGGGTCATGCAGCAGATGTGCATCAGGGCCCTGGACTACCTGCCACCCACCGGGACCGGCTTCCCCGACCTGGTCCGCGCCCTCGTCACGGCCGACGTCGACCTGTTCCCCGAGGACGACCAGCGCTATCGCCTGATGATGGTCGATGCGTTGCGCGGCTACGGGATCCTGCCTGAACGCATGACCCTGTCTCCGGAAACGCTGGTGTGGTCGCCGCCGCCAGACGCCGATGCGGGCGCCGCCGTCGCCGCGTACGTCCGCGAGCTGTCGCAGACGACAAGCTTCTGGAGCCTGCCAACCGATCGGGCCGAGCTGTGGCGGCTGCGAGAGCGCTGGAGGCGTGGGCTGGCGGTCCGGCTGCGGCGGTCGGGGGACCCCCTCGGCCCTGTCGACGTCCGGAAACGCTTCTCCGTGCGCACGTTCGACCTACGCCAGCGGACCGGAGCCGCGGGCAGCCTCACTCTCGACTGGGTGGTCACCGTCGTGCAGGGCGGGAGCCGGGACCGCGTCGGCGTCACCATGCTGGTCGATGCCCAGTCCGGCGAGGTCCGGTACTTCATCCCGCGGCCGGACCCGACCCAGGACACCTCCGACCTGCTCGCCAGGGCAGACACCAGTCATCCTCGACCCCCGTCGCGGCGCCGGCTGCGGGTGTATTCCGTGGACCCCAGCCTTGGCACACGCTTGGCTACCGCAGCCATCAACGAGGTCACCGTGACCGTGCCGTGGGAGCGGGCCCCGGACGGCCGGCCGCTCTCGCCGGGTCCTGCCGGGGAGTACGTCGAGGTGATCGACCACGATCCCGCCAGCGGCTGCTTCTACGCCCCCGTGGACCTCAACGACCCGCGGATCGTCTCCCAGGACGGGCTCACGCCGTCGGAAAGCAACCCTCAGTTCCACCAGCAGATGGTCTACGCGGTGACGATGCGGGTCATCGAGCACTTCGAGCAGGCGCTCGGCCGGCGCGCGCTGTGGTCACCGCGGCTCGTCAAAGCGGCGCGGCCCGCCGGGGCGCCCAGCAGCGCCTGGCTGTACGCCGCCGGCAGCGGCGAAGCCGGCGAGGTCGAGGAGATCGAGACGTACGTGCCGCGGTTGCGGCTGCACCCGCACGCGTTGCGTGAGGCCAACGCGTACTACAGCCCGGACAAGAAGGCCCTGCTCTTCGGCTACTTCCCCTCCCAGCAGGGAGACGCGGGTCGGGGGCTGACCGTGTTCACGTGCGTGTCCCATGACATCGTCGCCCACGAGGTCACCCACGCCCTCCTCGACGGCATCCACCGGCACTTCAACGAGCCGACCAACGCCGACGTCCTCGCCTTCCACGAGGCCTTCGCCGATCTCGTCGCGCTCTTCGAGCACTTCTCGCTGCCCGGTGCCCTGCGCGAGCAGATCGTGGCGACCCGCGGTGACCTCGCGGCACAGAACCTGCTCGGTGAGCTCGCCCAGCAGTTCGGCCAGGCGATCGGCAAGCGCGGTGCCCTCCGCAGCGCGATCGGCTCGGTGGATCCGGAAACCGGCCGGTGGGCACCAGCCGAGCCCGACCCCACCGCCTACCAGCGGCTCACCGAACCGCACGAGCGGGGCGCGATCCTCGTCGCTGCGGTGTTCGACGCCTTCCTCACCATCTACAAGGCGGCGATCGCCGACCTGCTGCGGATCGCCACCGCCGGCACCGGGATCCTTCCGGAGGGCGCCGTCCACCCGGACCTCGTCGGCCGGCTGGCACAGACTGCGGCGGGCAGCGCCCAGAAGGTCCTCAGGATGTGCATCCGGGCGCTGGACTACTGCCCGCCGGTCGACATCACCTTCGGGGACTACCTGCGGGCGATCGTCACCGCCGACCAGGACAGCGACCCCGTGGACGCCGACCACGACCGGGTCGCCTTCGTCGAGGCGTTTCGGCGCTACGGGATCGTCCCTGACAACATCCGGTCGCTGTCGGTGGACGGCCTGCTGTGGCGGCCCTCGTCCGCCGCGCCGGACGAGGACGAGGACGTCGTCGTGTCGATCGTCAGTCGCTGGGCCGTCGACATCGACTCCTGGCACCTGACGCATGACCGCCGAGAGCTGTTCGAGCTCATGTGCCGCCATCGGGACGCCCTCCACGCATACCTGCTGAAGCGGGCGTCTGGAGCGCCCCCGGTCCTCGGCGGCTTGGACCTGCGGCAGGAGTTCGAGGTGCACTCGGTGCGCCCGAGTGTCGGCAGTGACTGGCTCGGCCGGCCCCAGCTGACCTGGGTGGTAGAGCTCGTCCAGTCCGTGCCGGCCCATTTCGACGCGGCCCAGCTGCCGGACGCGCCGCCCGACTTCACGTTCCGGGGCGGGTGCACGCTGCTCATCGACGGCCGGACCGGTCAGGTTCGCTACAGCATCAAGAAGCCCTTGGACGAGGCACGGCTTCGGCGGCAGCGCGACTACCTGCTCGGCGTCGGCGTCCAGAGCCTGGCCGCAACGTACTTCGGCGGGCCGGAGCAGAACGCGCTGGAGCCCTTCGCGATGCTGCACCGGGGGTGAGCGATGGACAGCGTGCGGGTGCGCATGTACAGCCAGGGACTGGGCGACTGCTTCCTCATCACCGCGACGACGGGAGGCGTTGAGCGGCACGCGCTGATCGACTGCGGCGTCCTGCTCGGCACGCCGGACGCGACCGCGCGGATGCAGGAGGTCGCGCAGGATGTGCTCACGACGACCGGTGGTCACCTCGACGTCCTGGCGGCGACCCACGAGCACTGGGACCACGTCGGGGGCTTCACCCTCGCCCGGGACCTGCTGGCCCGGCTGAGTGTCGGGGAGGTTTGGCTGGCCTGGACGGAGAATCCGTCGGACCCCGCGGCAGGTGACCTCAAGTCGGCGACCGCCCGTGGGGTGCGGGCGGCCACGGCGGCTGCAACGGCGCTACGGGATGCGAACGGTGACCATGCTGACCGGCTGTTCGGGGTGCTCGAGTTCTTCGGCGCCGCCACGGTGCCGGGTGGCGCGAGCCCGGGTGGCGCGAGCCCGGGTAGCGCGAGCCCGGGTAGCGCGGTGCCGGGGGGTGCGAGCCCGGGGAGCGCCGGCGGCGGGACGACGCATGCCGCACTGGAGTGGGTGCGGGGACGGTCCACCACAGTGCGCTACCTGCGCCCCGGGCAGACGGTGGCGGCGCTCGGTCTCCAGGTCTACGTGCTGGGGCCGCCCACAGACCGCAGGTATATCCGGATGAGCGACCCGACGGCCGCGGCGAATGTCTACACGATCAGCGGGATCGGAGAGGACGAGGGCTTTCTCGCGGCTGCTGAGGCACTGGAGACGGGCGAGGAGTCCCCGATGCAGCCGTTCGACACCTTCTTCCGGGTCGACGAGGAAGCGGCTGCCACAGCATTCCCCTTGATCGGCGCGGAGTATCGCGACCCCGACCAGGCGTGGCGCCGGGTCGACCATGACTGGCTCGGCGCCGCTGACGTTCTCGCCTTGAACCTCGACTCCAACACGAACAACACGAGCTTGGTCCTCGCCTTCGAGACCGGTGACGGGCAGTTCCTGCTCTTCCCCGGGGACGCGCAGGTGGGCAACTGGCTGAGCTGGCAGACGGTCACGTGGACGACGCCGTCCGGTCAGCTCACCGCGCCCGAGGTGTTGGCCCGCACCCGGCTCTACAAGGTGGGCCACCACGGCAGCCACAACGCCACCCTGCGCGACAAGGGCCTCGAGCTCATGACCAGCGGCGACCTCGTCGCGATGCTGCCCGTGAACCGCGAGACAGCCAGGAAGCAGCGCTGGAATATGCCCCTTCCCGGGCTGCTCGCCCGGCTCGAGGAGAAGACGAAGGGACGGGTCCTGGACGCAGAGACCGGCCTCGCACAGGTGAAGCCCTCGGCGGTGTCCGACGCCGAGTGGGCCGACTTCGTCGCGGCCACCACGGTCGTGCCGGGTCGGTATGTCGACCACGTCATCCACTGGGAGGGTGTGCACCCAGCGGTTCCCGACTCGCACCGCCAGTGAGCCGTCGGTCCGTGCGCGTGCGTGCGGTATGCCGGTCGGCCGGCCCCGGAGGCCATGGCGCCGCTGGCGCTGCTCGGGTCGGTGGAGGCACACAGGTTCCGCAAGAGTCATCGGCGCTGTAAGTGGTAGTGGACCCAAACGCTGACCCTCAGTGGCTCGGGTGCTGGGGGGCAGGACTGGGACCCGGGGCGCGAGGGGGCACCTGAAAGCGGCAGAGGCCTGAGCAGAGGCCTGAGAAGCAGGCAGCCCCGGCCAGGTGGGGTGGTCCGGGGCTGCGTCCTGCGGTTCTCTGTCTCAACACAGAACTCGCGACCGCCGAGGCGGTCGGGCGCGCCCGGAGGGATTCGAACCCCCAACCTTCTGATCCGTAGTCAGATGCTCTATCCGTTGAGCTACGGGCGCACAATCACGCCAGGCTTTCGCCCAGCGCAACGACGGTAAACCCTACCGGCTGAGGACGTCGCGCGTGAAATCCTCCCTCGCCGTCGGCGATACCGAAGGCGTCCCCGGCGACAAACGCCCGCGGGAGTACCTCGCACGGCATGGGGCGCGGCGGCGACGGAGAGTCAGCCGGCTCTACACGGCATACCTCCTCGGAGGGCTGGCTGACCCCGACAATGGGCCCTTCACTCGACGTGCGAACCCCGGGAAGGTGGACCTTTATCGGGTCACCCGATAAAGGTGGGGCGCCGGCCCGGGGGCGCCCAGCTCCGCCTCCAAAAGGCCGGTCGGCGCACCGGCATCCGTTGATGCGTCCTTGCAGGATCCTGCAAGAAGATGACATTTCCGCAGGTCAGCGGCCCTTTTGTGAGGAGTCTCACCCGGGGCAGGGGCCTCTCAGGTATCGGGTACCCCTGAGCCGGGCGTACCTTGAGAAAACCTCAGGCGCCCACCATGTGGACAACAGCGTCCGGTGGGTATCTACCTCACTGATTCGAGTCATCGCCGACTCGGGCGAAAGGGACGGCCGAACAGCATGACTAGCGATACCACCGATGAAGCGCTGACCGAGGTCGACACGACCGTGGGCGGCACGACGCACGCCGGACTCCAGGCGTGGGTCGACGAGGTCGCCGCTCTGACCACCCCCGACCGGGTCATGTGGGTCACGGGCTCCGACAAGGAGTGGGACCGACTGACCGACAAGCTCGTGGAGGCGGGCACCTTCGTGCGCCTCAACGAGGACAAGAAGCCCAACAGCTTCTACGCCGCCTCGGACCCCACCGACGTGGCGCGGGTGGAGGACCGGACCTTCATCTGCTCCGTTGACGAGAAGGACGCCGGGCCCACCAACAACTGGATGGACCCGGACGAGATGAAGGAGATCATGCGGGACCTCTACAAGGGGTCGATGAAGGGCCGCACGATGTACGTCATCCCCTTCGTGATGGGACACCTCAACGCCGAGAACCCCATGTTCGGCGTCGAGATCACCGACTCCGAGTACGTCGTGGTCTCGATGCGGGTCATGGCCCGCTGCGGCGTCAACGTGCTGCGCCGCATCGAGGAGCTCGGCGACAACGCCAACTACGTGCCCGCCCTGCACTCCCTCGGCGCCCCACTCGAGCCCGGCCAGCAGGACGCGAAGTGGCCGTGCAACGAGACCAAGTACATCGTGCAGTTCCCCGAGGAGCGCGCGATCTGGTCCTACGGCTCGGGCTACGGCGGCAACGCCCTGCTCGGCAAGAAGTGCTACAGCCTGCGCATCGCCAGCGTGATGGCCCGCGACGAGGGCTGGCTCGCCGAGCACATGCTCATCCTCAAGCTGACCTCCCCCGAGCAGCAGGTCTACTACATCGCCGCGGCGTTCCCCAGCTCCTGCGGCAAGACCAACCTGGCCATGCTGAAGCCGACCATCCCGGGCTGGAAGGTCGAGACCCTGGGCGACGACATCGCCTGGATGAAGTTCGGCGAGGACGGCCGGCTGTATGCCGTGAACCCCGAGTTCGGCCTGTTCGGCGTCGCCCCCGGCACCAACGAGAAGACCAACCCCTATGCGATGGACACCATCGCCAAGGGCAACTCGGTCTTCACCAACGTGGCGCTCACCGACGACGGCGACATCTGGTGGGAGGGCATGGCCAACCAGCCCGCCCATGCCACCAGCTGGAAGGGCGAGGACTGGACCCCCGACTCGGAGGAGCTCTCCAGCCACCCGAACAGCCGCTACTGCACCCCGATCGAGCAGTGCCCGATCCTGGCGCCGGAGTACCACGACCCCCAGGGTGTGCCGATCTCGGCGATCTTCTTCGGCGGTCGCCGGGCCTCGACGATCCCGCTGGTCACCGAGTCCCGCGACTGGGTCCACGGCACGTTCATGGGCGCCACGCTGTCCTCCGAGACCACCGCGGCGGCTACCGGCAAGGTCGGCGTCGTCCGGCGCGACCCGATGGCGATGCTGCCGTTCATCGGCTACAACGCGGGCGACTACTTCCAGCACTGGATCAACGTGGGCAAGGACGCCGACGCGGCCAAGCTGCCGAAGATCTTCTACGTCAACTGGTTCCGGCGCAACGACGAGGGCAAGTTCGTCTGGCCCGGCTTCGGCGAGAACGCCCGCGTCCTCAAGTGGGCCATCGAGCGCATCGAGGGCAAGGCTGCGGCAGTCGAGACCGCGATCGGCCACGTGCCCACGCCAGAGGCACTCGACACCGATGGCCTCGACATGACCGAGGAAGAGCTCGCCCACGCGCTCGCCGTCGACGTCGAGGACTGGAAGGCCGAGATCCCGGAGATCGAGGAGTGGTTCGCCAAGTTCGGCGAGAAGCTGCCGACCCAGCTCCGCGTCGAGCTGGATGGTCTCAAGGCTCGCCTCGGCATGGGCTGAGCACGCGCCTGACGCACGATCAGCAGGTATGCCGGCCGGCCGGCATACGACAGCAGTCACCGAAGCGGCCCGGAACCCCACGGTTCCGGGCCGCTTCCCGTTGGGCGGGACCGGCGTCTCTATGGGCGGCGGGGACCACACGGCATACTCGCAGCCATGGTTCCCACCGGTGTTGTCTTTCCCGAGGTGAACGGCAGGCGGAGCACGTCAGCACTGGGCCGGTCTGTCGTCGCGGACGCGCTGCGGCCGGTGGACCCGGTGGGCGCGCAGGCCGCCGAGCGGGAGACGAACTGGCGCCACGGCTACATCGGGCACTTCCGGCGGCTGGTGGAGGCCGGCCTGACCTCCGAGGCGGCCGCGGTCACCATCGCCCGCTCCGGGCTCGAGTCGTTGCACCGACGGATGCGGGCGACGACCGAGGGCGGCGGCGAAGTGCCGGTCGACGAGGTGTTCCAGCACCTGGAGGGGCACGAGCCCCTCCAGACCTCGGTCCTGCGTGGCACCGGTACTCCGGCCCGGGAGCTCTCGATCCCACTGCGTGGTGAGCGCCTGCGTGGCGACACCCTGGAGCGGCAGCTGGACAAATGGACCGATGCAGGGGTGATGGAGCCCTCGGCGGCCGAGAAACTCCGCCAGGTTGCCGCGAACCCGGACTGGCTCGACCTCTCCGACCAGCGGCTGGTCACACTCGGCGCCGGAGCGGAGATGGGACCGCTGCGAGCGGTGCTGGCGTGGGGCGGCGACGTGGTCGGCGTCGACCTGCACCGCCCGGAGATCTGGCGACGCCTCGGGGAGACGGCGCGGCAGTCGGCTGGAACCCTGCGGTTCCCCGTGACTGCCAACGGACGTCCCGCCCGCGCCGGCCTGGACCGCGCCAGCGCTGACCTCGACCGAGCCGGCGCCGACCTGGTCCACCACCTGCCGCCGATCGCGGAGTGGCTCGCGGGAATGGACGGGCCGCTCGTGCTGGGCAACTACGTCTATGCCGACGGCGCGACCAACCTGCGCGTCTCGATGGCGGTCGACGTCCTCACGCAGGAGCTGCTCCACCGGCGGTCTGACGTGGGACTGGCCTTCCTCGCGACGCCCACCGATGTCTTCGGGGTGCCCGCCGAGGCGGTGGAGCACGCCACCCGGAGCTATCGGACTCCGTCGGCCGTGATGCGGACGCTGCGCCCCGCCCTGCGGACGGTGTCCGGCGGCCGTCTGCTGCGGCGCAACTACGCCCCTGGGGAGGACCCCGGCCTCAACGACAGCCTCGTGCCACAGCAGGGACCCAACTACGCCCTCGCCAAGCGGCTCCAGCGCTGGCGGGCGACAACGGCACGCCGGGACGGCGTTCACGTGTCGTTGCGGGTGGCCCCTCCCACCCGGACCCGCTCGGTGCTCAAGAACCGTGCCCTGGCCTCGGCGTACGCAGGTGCCTACCGGTTCGGGATCGAGGTCTTCGAGCCTGCGACCAGCAACACGCTGATGGCGGCTCTGCTGGTGCACGACCTGCGCACCGCTCCCCCGCCGCCCCGGGCGCCCTGGCTCGAGGAGGCCGACGGTGCCATTCACGGGGGGCTGTGGCGGACGGCATACGACCCGCGCAGCGCGCTGGGGCTCGCCGTCGTGCTGGGACTGGGCGGCGCGCGGGCCTGAGCACCGCGGGCTCCACAGGGGCTGGCTCGTCGGGGTCTTCGATGTTCGCGCGGTGTCTCCATGGTCTCCCGGGGACCCTGTTCGCGGCACCCGCCGGGTCACCCGTTCAGGGCGGTATGCCGGACGCCCGTCGTTCCTTGTCGCGCGCGGCTCCCAGGTGCGACAGTCGATGACATGGCGACCTTCTCCGGCTTCTCCTCTGCGGCCGTCGACTTCTACGAGCGCCTCGAGCGCAACAACACCCGCCAGTTCTGGGCCGACCACAAGACGAAGTACGAGCACTTCGTCCGCGACCCGATGCGAGACCTCTTGGAGGAGCTGGAGCGCGAGTTCGGCCGCGGCAAGGTGTTCCGGCCCAACCGGGACACCCGGTTCAGCGCCAACAAGGCTCCCTACAAGACCCATCAGGGCGCGTTCGTCGAGGGTGCTATGGCTGGCGCACCTGAGCCGGCCGCAGGTTCGGAGCCGCAGTCAGCCTCGGGGCTGGAAGCCAGTTCGCTGCCGGGGGCAGCCTCTGGTCCGGGAGCAGGCGCGGGGCCGGGGGCAGGCGCGGGGCCGGGGGCAGGTGCAAACCCGGGCACCGGGTTCTACGTGGAGATCAGCGCCCGCGGCCTCTTGGCGGGTGGCGGTTTCCACGCGCACTCCAGCGGTCAGACCGCGCGCTACCGGGCGGCTGTGGCCGATGACCGGACCGGGCCCGAGCTCGAGTCAATCGTCGCCGACCTCGTCGAGAAGGACTTCGACATCGAGGGCGAGCGGGTCAAGACCGCACCCCGGGGCTACTCCGCCGACCACCCGCGCATCGAGCTGCTCCGCTACAAGGAGCTCATGGTCTTCCGGCAGTTCGGGACACCGGACTGGCTCGACACCCCGCGAACCCTCGAGGAAGTCCGGGAGACCTGGCGAGCGATGCGGCCACTCGCCGACTGGGTCGCCGTCAATGCGCCGGCCGACTGACCAACTGCCAGGCCCCCTTCGGCGAGTGGTGACTGGTGCCGGAGCCGGAAGGTGACACCCGGCACCAGCCACAACTGGTGGGTCCGCTGGGTCAGGACTCGTCGCCCTTGACCGCAAGGACCGCGCAGGGAGCCTCCAACAGGACCTGCTGGGCGGTGCTGCCCAAGAGGAGCTTGCCCACGGGTGAGCGCCGCCGCAGGCCCAGAATGATCAGGGTTGCATCGGTACGCGCCGCAGCGTCGAGAATCTCGTCAGCGGCGGACCTGCCCGCCGTTGGCTGGAGGACCTCGTGGGCAATGCCGGCTTTGGTCAGCTCGGCCTCGATGGCTTCCAGGTCGGCTGGCTTGGCGAACAACGGCGAGGAGTAGTTGCCGTGGCTGCCGGTGTTGACGACGACCACGCGGGCGCCCCTGATGACCGCCTCGTCCTTGGCGCGGACGAAGGCAGCCACCCCCAGGGGAGTGGGGATGTAGCCGACGACAATGGCCTCCTGGCCGGAACCGCTGGACGCGGTCTCGGTCTCGCTCACGCGGCCTGCTCCAGCCTCTTGGCGCCGGTCATGATCGCCACGCCCTCGCCCATGTCATGGGTCTGCGGGGTGATGACCCCGGCCCGGCCACCCAGCCGTTGGATGTGGATGCGGTCGGCGACCTCCCACACGTGCGGCATGTTGTGGCTGATCAGGATGATCGAGAGGCCCTTGTCGCGGAGCTGCTTGATCATGTCGAGCACCATCCCGGACTCCTTCACACCCAGAGCGGCGGTCGGCTCGTCGAGAATGACCAGCCTGCTGCCGAACGCGGCGGCCCGGGCCACGGCAACGGCTTGGCGCTGACCACCGGACAACGTCTCCACGGCCTGGTTCATGTTCTGGATCGTCTGGATGCCGAGGTCCTGCACCGACTTGCCGGCATGGCCTTCCATGGCCTTCTTGTCGAGCATCCGGAAGACCGAGCCGAGGACCCCCTTGCGACGCTCCTCGCGGGCGAGGAAGAGGTTGCTCGCGATGTCGAGAGCGGGGATCACGGCGAGCTGCTGGTACACGGTCTCGATGCCCGCAGCCCGGGCGTCCTGGGGCTTCTTGAAATGAACAGGTTGCCCGTTCATCAGGATCTCACCCGAGTCAGGGATGTAGGCCCCGGTGAGGCACTTGATGAGGGTGGACTTGCCGGCCCCGTTGTCACCGATGACCGCGAGGACCTCGCCCGGGTAGAGGTCGAGATCCACCCCGTCGAGCCCGACGACCCGGCCGAAGGTCATGACGAGCTTGCGCGCCGACAGGACCGGGTCCTGGCTGTAGATGTTCTCCTTGCCCGCGGGAATGCCGCCGTAGGCGACCTCGAGCTCTGACGCGGTCATGCCTTGACCTTCCTGATCCACTGGTCGACGGCGACGGCCACGATGACGAGGATGCCGGTCGCGAGCACGCGCCACTGCTGGTCGACACCCATCTGTGACAAGCCGAACTGCAGCGTCTGGACGATGAGGGCGCCGATGAGGGTGCCGATGAGGCGACCGCGGCCACCGAAGAGGCTCGTGCCACCGATGACGACAGCCGTGATGCTCTGCAGGTTTGCGTCGGGGACGGCGTTGGGCGTCGCCGCGCCCGCACGTCCGATGAGCACCCACGCAGCGATGCCGTAGATGAGCCCTGCGATGGTGTAGACGGCGAGCAGGATCCGCTTGCTGGGCACACCCGAAAGCCGTGCCGACTCGGGGTCGTCGCCCACGGCATAGACATAGCGACCCCACGCCGTCTGCGACAGAACGAAGCCCACGACGGCATAGATGACAACGACCGCGACGATGCCCCAGGTCAACCGGAACTCCCCGATGCCGAAACCGTCGCCGAGGAAGTTGATCAGCCCGGGCAGGTGAGCGGCCTGGATGCTCTCACCGCCGGAGTAGAGCAGGGCGATCGCGGTGAAGATGCTCAGGGTGCCGAGCGTGACGATGAACGGCGGCAGGTTGATCCGCGTGACCAGCAAGCCGTTGAGCGCACCGGCCACCACCGCGAGCAGGAGGCCGACCACCAGGGCAAGGAAACCTGGCATACCGCCGTCCCTGGACAGCGAGGCCATGACCATCATCGACAGGACCATGATGGCGCCCACCGACAGGTCGATACCCGCCGTGAGGATGACGAGCGTCTGCCCCACGGCGAGGGCGGCGACGACCGCGGTCTGCTGAAGCAGGATGCCCATCGAGTTGGCGGTGAGGAACGTCGGCGTCGCGATGAAGAAGGCGAGGAACGCGACCAAGAGCAGGAAGAGCGGGCTCAACCATGGCCTGCCGTGCAGCTGGTGCTGCACGCGCTGGAGGGGGGAGTGCTGCCGCCGAGCGAACTCGGCGGCAGCAGAGGTGACCGTGGTGCTCATGGTCAGTTACCCCAGCAGATCTTGGAACCCGCGTCAGAGGTGATGCTGTCGACGCCGTCCACCGTCTTGTCGGTCACCAGCGCGACGCCGGTGTTGTAGAAGTCAAGGCCTGGCGACGTCTTCGGCTTCTCACCGCCACGGGCGATCTTGGCGATGGCCTCCATGCCGAGGGTCGCCATCTTGAGCGGGTACTGCTGTGCCGTGGCCCCGATGACTCCGCTCTTGACGCTCGCGACGCCGGCGCAGCCACCGTCGACCGAGACGATGAGAGCCGTCTTGTTCGCGGCCTTCAGCGCGGCGTTGGCACCGACAGCCGTCGGCTCGTTGATCGTGTACACGAGGTTGATGTTCGGGTTCTTGGAGAGGCACTTCTCCATCGCCGTGCGGCCACCGTCCTCAGCACCCTGTCCGGCCTCGTTGCAGACGATCGTGTAGTTACCGCCCTTGCCACCGGTGTACTTGCCGGTCTTGGCCTCGTCGCCGTTCTTCTTCGGGTTTGCCACGTCGATGCCCATGCCCTCGAGGAAGCCCTGGTCGCGGTCGTAGTCGACCGAGACGATCTTGTCGTTGAACAGGTCGAGCAGCGCGATCACCGCGGGTTTGCCGTCCAGCTGGCCGGCTGCCCACTGGCCGTCGAGCTTGCCGGCCTGGCGGTTGTCGGTGGCGAAGGTGATGTCGACGGTGTCCGGCGGGTCCGGCGGGGTGTCGAGCGCGATGACGAACAGGCCGGCGTCGCGCGCCTTCTTCATGGCCGCGTTGACCCCGGTGCTCATCGGCGTGATGAGGATGCCCTTGTCGCCGCGGGCGATCGCGTCCTCGATCGCCGTGATCTGGCCCTGATCGTCACCCTCCTGCTTGCCCGACGCGACGGTCAGCTTGACGTTGTTCTTGCCAGCGTCCGCCTTCGCACCCTTCTGCATGGCGACGAAGAACGGGTTCGTGGAGTCCTTGGTGATGAGGCTGACACCGACGGTGGCCTGGCCGCCGCTGCCCGTGTCGGAGGAGCTGCCGCGGTTACACGCTCCGAGGGCCAGGGCGGTCGAGACTGCGGCGGTGATGGCCATGGACCGCCGGAGAGGCGTGCTGAGAGTCATGCGAGGCATTGTGGGGGTCCCTCTCTGGACGGCACGGAGGCCGCCCTTGACAACGTTGTCAGTCGAATTTCTAGAGCACTCTTCCGCTCGGTGTCAAGTATTTGGTACACATCTCCACGTGACCGTGACATCGTTGTCAGGTGGCGATGCGCCGCGCCCGCGAGCCACCATGCGTGATGTCGCTGCTCTCGCAGGGGTGAGCATCAAGACTGTCTCCCGCGTTGTCAACGACGAAGCCGGCGTGTCTGAAGAGGTGCGCATGCGCGTCGAGCGCGCGGTGGCGCAGCTGGGTTACCGCCACAACCTGGCAGCCAGCAACCTGAGGCGCGGCGATGCCCGCACCTCCACGATCGGGGCACTCTTCCAGGACGTCAGCAACAGCTACTCCGCCAGCCTCCTGCGCTCGCTGGAGGACACCGCCCGGCAGCGGGGCATCGCCATCCTCGCCTCGAGCCTCGACGAAGAGCCTGACCGGGAGCGGGCGCTGGTCGCCAGCCTGGTGCACCGACGCGTCGACGGCCTGGTGATCATGCCCGCGACAGACCGGCAGGACTACCTCGCCGACGATCTTCGGAGTGGGCTGCCGGTCGTCTTCGTCGACCGTCGGCCGCATGGCATCGACACCGACTGGGTGACCACCGACAACGTCAAGGGCGCACGGATGGCCGCCGAGCACTTAGCTGCCCAAGGGCACACACGCATCGCGTTCCTCGCCGACCTGGCGCGTCTCCAGACCGCTCGGGAGCGGTTGGACGGCTTCACCCAGGGCCTGGCGGAGCACGGGCTCTCATTGGCGGAGGATATGGTCGTGATGGGGCTGCGGTCCACTGCGGAGGCCGAGGACGCGGTGCTCAGTCTGCTGGCCCGCCCGGGAGCACCGACTGCGATCTTCGCTGCGCGAAACACCTTGGCAATCGGGGCGGTTCAGGCATTGCGCACCCGGGGGCTGTCGCGCCGAATCGCCATCGTCGGCTTCGACGACTTCCCACTCGCGGGACTCCTCGATCCTCCCCTCACCGTGATCCGGCAGAACGTCTACCAGATCGGGCAAGAGGTCGCCGAGATCCTCTTCCGGCGCATGGACGGAGACGACTCGCCGCCCCTGCACATCGTCGTCGAGCCCCAGCTGATCGTGCGCGGATCGGGGGAGATCCCGCCAAGCGACCTGCGCGGCTGATCGAGCGAACCGGCAGAGGCGCGCTAGCGCGGCTGGCGCTGCTGGCTGGACAGGGGACGGACCGCCTGGCCACAGACCGGGAACGCGGACAGGTCCTTGCCTCTGACGATGCCGTATGCCGGTCGGCCGGCCTTGCGATGCCGCTCACCTCGGTGCGGCCGCACCAGCCATTGAGTTCCCTGGACGAGGACGGTGATCGCGCTCATGGCATGCCTCCTCAGGTGTCCGTCGCGCGAGCGGACGAGTCGTCGTCGGAGGCGGGATCGTCGTCATCGCCAAAGGGGCTGAGCGGCTGGGTCAGCTGACCTGGCAGCTGCTGGTTGGGCTGTCCGAGCTGTCCAGGCTGCTGAGGGCCGAGCTGGCCGTTCGGGAACTGGCCGTTGGGTGCCTGCCCACCGGGGAGCTGGTGTCGGCCGAACCCCCCAGGCGGACCATCGAACGCCGTGCCGCCGTCGTCTCGGACCACCGCGGCCACGCCGACCACTCCCAACGAGGAGAGCCCGATCGCCAGCGCCGCAGCGACGGCCGTCTTCTTCCCCGACCAATGGGGGTGGCGCACCGCTGGGGCAGTGGCGTCGAACCCCAGTGGGGCCGAGGCGGCGACGGCCACTGGGGCGGTGGCCTCGACGCCGGTCTGGTCTCCTGCGCCGGCAGGATCGGGACCCGGAGCTGGGACCGGGCTCACCGGCATACTGTCACTGCCTTCTCGGTACCAGCTCTGCACCGGTTCCCGGCTCATGGCCCCGGACGTCGTCTCGCTCATGCGCACTCCTACTGCGTGGTCGGCGGCTCACTCGACTGCACCTCACGCTGCGGTCGCATCCTGTGGCGAGGCTGTGGATGCGGTATCCCGCAGCTGAGGCTTGGCGACGGCATCGACAAACGGGCAGTCGGGCATAGACACTTCACAGGTAACGCACAGGGGAGCCCCGGTACCCTCCCAGACAGGCAGGGTTCACTGACCCACATGGCCAAGCAGATCACCCCCTCACCGAAGCTCCAGCGCGCCGACGGCTCCCCAGTGCGGGTCCTGGTGGTCGACGACGAGAGCAACTTGACCGAGCTGCTCTCGATGGCGCTGCGCTACGAGGGCTGGGACGTACGCACCGCTGGATCGGGGTTGGCCGCGGTGCGCGCCGCCCGCGACTTCCAGCCTGACGCCGTGGCGCTCGACATGATGCTGCCCGACTTCGACGGCATGGAGGTGCTGCGCAAGATCCGGGCCGCCGACCCCAACGTCCCGGTGCTGTTCCTCACCGCGAAGGACGCCGTCGAGGACCGGGTGGCGGGGCTCACCGCGGGTGGCGACGACTACGTGACCAAGCCGTTCAGCCTCGAGGAAGTCGTGGCCCGCCTTCGCGCCTTGATGCGGCGTACCGCTGTGGTCGCGATGGACTCCTCGTCGGTCCTTGCGGTGGGTGATCTGACCATGGATGAGGACAGCCACGAGGTCATGCGCGGAGGTGTCGAGATCAACCTGACCGCAACAGAGTTCGAGCTCCTCCGTTATCTCATGCGCAATCCCAAGCGGGTGCTCTCCAAGGCCCAGATCCTCGACCGCGTCTGGAACTACGACTTCGGCGGCCAGGCGAATGTCGTCGAGCTCTACATCTCCTATCTGCGCAAGAAGATCGACGTCGGCCGTGCGCCGATGATCCACACCATGAGGGGCGTCGGGTACGTCCTCAAACCTGCGGAATGACATGCCCCAGCGCCTGACTCCCCGCTCCGTCTTGCCACGGATGACGCCGATCTCGGCCTGGACGCTGCGCACCAAGCTCGTGGTGTCCGTCGTGGTGCTGTTCCTGGGGGTCACCATCACCACCGGGGGGCTGACCATCCTTGCCCTTCGAGGATCGCTCACCGACCAGCTGGATCGGGACCTCGCGGCGGCGGCTCACCGTTTCCACGAGGCCACCAGACCGGACGGCCAGCGGGACGACACGCCCGGCCCGGGAAGTCTGGCCGAGGAGCCGTTCGGGCCGCCGGGCGGCCGGGGCTCGGAGCTGCATTTGCTGCTGCACCAGGGCTCGGTGGTGAAGACGTCAGCGGGAGAGCCGGTCAACTCGCTGGTCAACAAGGACGGCGCGTATGACGTGCTCACGACCCAGCAGATCACCGCCCTCAATGCCGCACAGCTCGGCCCGGCCCCCAAGTCGGTCAACCTGGGCGGCGACGCCGGCAGCTATCGGCTCGTGGCCACCACGGACAGCGGGCTCACCTTGATCACGGGTGTCTCAACATCCGGCGTCGATGCCGCGGTCAGCAAGCTGACGACGTTCGTGGGCCTCGGCATCCTCATCGGGCTCGGGGTGGTCGGCGCGGGCGGCACCTACCTGGTGCGCCGCAACCTCGCGCCGTTGCAGCGGGTGGCCGCGACGGCCACCCGGGTATCCCATCTGCCACTCGACTCCGGGGCGGTCGACATGGCGGACCGGGTGCCCGAGGTCGACACGGACCCGCGGACCGAGGTCGGCCAGGTCGGCGCGGCTCTGAACGAGATGCTCGACCACGTGCACTCCGCGCTGAACGCGCGGCACGAGAGCGAGATGCGGGTACGCCAGTTCGTGGCGGACGCCTCGCACGAGCTGCGCACGCCGCTCGCCTCGATCCGAGGGTATGCCGAGCTGTCCCGTCGTGAGCAGGAGTCGGTTCCGACTTCGGTCACCCATGCCCTCGGCCGGGTCGAGTCCGAGGCGGTAAGGATGTCGGGCCTGGTGGAGGACATGCTGCTGCTCGCTCGGCTGGATGCCGGGCGCCCCCTCGAGCGCGGTCCGGTAGACCTGACGCACCTCGCGGTCGACGCCGTCGGCGACGCGCACGCCGCCTCGCCGGACCATGTGTGGGAGCTCGAGCTGCCCGACGAGCCGGTTGAGGTGCCGGGCGACCGCGCTCGGCTGCACCAGGTCGTGGCCAACCTGCTGGCCAACGCCCGCACCCACACCCCTCCCGGGACCAAGGTCGTGACGACGATCAGCCTGGATGGCACCTGGGTGAAGTTCAGCGTCAGGGACAACGGGCCAGGGATTCCAGAGTCCCTGCAGGACAAGGTTTTCCAACGATTCACGCGTGGTGACGACTCGCGCTCGCGCGTGGCAGGGTCCACCGGACTGGGGCTCAGCATCGTGGCCGCCGTCGCCGAGGCGCACGGCGGAAAGGTCGAGCTGGACAGCGCACCGGGGGACACGACGTTCTCGGTGCTCCTCCCCGCCGCCTGA
>DASSJT010000224.1:0-12452 GCA_035691065.1 Dermatophilaceae bacterium | reverse complement strand
CGGCGGGCTGGGCGGGTCGTGGACTTCGGCTTGGACCTGCCGACGCTGTCCCAGCTGTTTCTCGAGGCGGCGGGCGCCAGCAGAGGCCCCGCGGCCCCGGCAGGGCAGGCGGGCCGGGCACGTCCCCCAGAGCCAGCAGGTCCCCCAGAGCCAGCAGGTCCAACAGGCCCAGCGGGCCAGGCAAGAACAGGGGTGCGCTCATGACGAACTGGTGGACGGGGACTCGCCTGGTCTTCGAGCGCGGGCTGCTCGAGCAGCTCCGGTCCAAGACGTTCAAGATCGTCACGGCGCTGCTGATCCTCACCTCAGCCGCCTCGATCTTCCTGCCGACGCTCTTCCTCAATCGGGCCCAGACCTACACCGTCGCGACCGTCGGCCCGGCACCCGCCTACTTGGTGGCTGCGCTGAACGGCGCCGGCACCGCCGGCGACTTCACAGTCAAGTACGTGACCCGCAACAGCCAGAAGGAGCTCCAGACTGCGGTGCGGCATGACGAGGCCACAGTCGGACTCGGCGACGGCGTCCTCTTCGTGGCCTCCAAGGGGGCTGGGACGTTCCCGGTTGTGGTGGCGCAGGCAGCGGTCAAGCTCGAGCAGACCGAGAAGCTGGCACAGGCCGGGCTCAGCCAGGCTGACATCACCGCCCTCCAGTCCATCCAGCCGCCTCGACAGGTGATCGTCGGCCGGGTCCAGGACCAGGGACGCGCGATGGTCGGGTTTGCGGTCGGCCTCATCCTCTACGGCGCAATCCTGTTCGGAGGCCGCGCGATCGCGGGCGCCGTCGCACTGGAGAAGACCAGCCGGATCTCCGAGGTGACGCTCGCCGTGCTGCGTCCGAGCCAGGTCATGGTGGGCACTGTGCTCGCCGTCGGCTCGATAACCCTCGCGGATGTCCTGATCCTTGCTGTGCCACCAGCTGTCGCCATCCAGACGACGGATGCCCTGGGAGTGCCGCAGGTTGCGACGGGCGACCTGGCCCTTGGGATCACCTGGTTCCTGCTCGGGTTCGCCCTGTACGCCTTCCTGTTCGCGGCTGCCGGGGCTCTGGTCGACAAGGTCACCGAGGTGGACAGCGCTGTGCTCCCAATCACCATGGCCCTCTTGGCTGGCTACTTCGTCTCGATCTTCCTCGTCACGGAGGACCCGCAGAGCTTCTGGGGTGCCGTGGCGTCGATCTTCCCGATCACCGCCCCCATCGTCATGCCGATCCGGTGGGCGTCCGGTGAAGTGCCCGTCTACCAGCTGATCCTGGCGATGGCGGCCACGGCCGCCGCCGCGGTGGCACTCGTGTGGCTGGCTTCGACGATCTATCGCCGCGCCCTCCTGATGACCGGGCACCGCCTGCACTTCCGCGAGGTGCTCGGCGCCCGCGCCGCTGGCTGACCACAGCCAGGGCGTATGCCGTTGGGCCGGCTGACGCAGTGCCGCTCGCCTTGGTGGGTCAGTCGGGAGGGTTCTTGGGACGACCACGCTGCGGGAGCGGTCCCGCGTGTTTGGGCATCCGGCCCGCCTCGGTCAGGGCGCGGCGCAGGATGACCTCGACCTGGGCGTTGAGGCTGCGCAGGTCGTCGCCCGCCCAGCGCATCAGCGCGTCGTGTACCGCCGGGTCGAGCCGTAGGAGGACCTGGCGCCGGGCAGTCACGTGTAGAGCGACCCGGCGTTGACGACCGGCGAGGGCGGCTGGTCACCGCAGAGCACGACGAGCAGGTTGCTCACCATGCTGGCCTTGCGCTCCTCGTCGAGCTCGACGACGTCGTGCTCCGCGAGCCGCGCGAGGGCCATCTCGACCATGCCCACGGCGCCTTCGACGATCCGGCTTCGGGCCGCGACGACGGCGTTTGCCTGCTGCCGCCGCAGCATCGCCTGGGCGATCTCCTGCGCGTAGGCGAGGTGCGAGATCCGGACCTCGATGATCTCGACCCCGGCAATCGAGACGCGCTCGGCCACCTCCTCGGCGAGCTGACCGGCGACGATGTCCGTCGAACCGCGCAGGGACGTGCCGGCACCGGTCGAGTCGTCGTAGGGGTGGCTCGTCGCGACGTGCCGCAGGGCCGACTCGGCCTGGACGGTGACGAAGTTCGTGTAGCTGTCGACGGCATACGTCGACTTCGCCGTGTCGGCGACCTGCCAGACGACGATCGCGGCGATCTCGACGGGGTTGCCGTCGGCGTCGTTGACCTTGAGGTGGTTCGTCTCGAAGTTGCGCACGCGGACGCTGACGCGCCGGCGGATCGTCAGCGGCAGCACCCACCAGAAGCCCGGGTGCGCCACGGTGCCGACGTAGCGGCCGAAGAACTGCACGACGAGCATCTGGCCGGGCGGGAAGATGTCGAGGGACGTTGCGACGAGGGCGAAGACGAGGATCGGCAGCCACAGCAGCCCGGTGTTGTTGCTGACAGCCCACCACCCGGCGAGGGCACAGAGCGCGAGGACGATGACGCCGAACCAGCCGTTGACCGCGAGCGCCGGGCGCTGCGAGATGTCGACCCGGGCGCCCTGGTGGCCGACGGGGCCAGTGGCGCCGCCGGAACCCAAGGGACCTGGGTTGGAGGGCGAAGGGACAGTGGACATCCAGACCTCCTGATGAAAAGTGATATCAATACGATATCACTTTTTCGAGCACGGGCAAGCAGGCATCGACTTGACAGAAATCGGGACGATCTGTCGCTGCACAGACGGTCTCGGCCACGGGCACATTCGTTCATGACGGCGCCACCGGCACGATCGGCTTGGGAGGTTCGGTCACGCTCCACGTCCGCCGCCCGGACAGGAGGGCAGCGGTTCGACGACCGCGCCCTCGCCGGGGAGGCCGGAGTCCTTGACCAAGAACTCCTTCGCGCCGCGAGGCCATTCGCGGAAGCGTCGAAATGCCATCGGGACGCCGTGGGCATCCGACAGGTCGGGACTGTCCATGACCTGTAGGTGCACATGCGGCTGGGTCGAGTTTCCAGAGTTGCCACAGGCCGCGACAGGCTGCCCCAGTGTCACCTCTTCGCCGGTGGCGACGCGGATGGAGCCGTTCCGAAGATGGGCGAGAGCGACGTAGGCGCCGCTGTCGCGCAGCGCAATGATGAGGTAGTTGCCGGCGATTGCGCCCACACCTTGCTTGAGCCGCGCTCGCTGGCCCAGTGCATGCCCCAGCAGGGTCAGTTGCGACCGCCGACCCACGTGGTCGGACTCGCCGTCGTGTACTTCGACGACAGTGCCGCCCGCGGGTGCCAGGATCAGCTGGCCGTATGCGAGAAACCGCTCCACTGGCTCAGTGGCGAGAAATGTCCGCCAGTCACGGCGGCCCGCGGTCCGGCGGCGACTATCCACGGCGATGAAGTCGATGGCATAACGCTCGCCCAAGAGGTCGATCCCGTGACTCGGGACACGTCGGGCTGGACTGTTCCTCGCCAACCAGCGACCCTCAAAGGGAAGGGAAATCACGATCTCGTGGATCGCCGAACCGCGCTCAGGCGATGTGGCCCCCATGCCCATACCTTAGGCGGCCCCGGGGCGCGCATGCAGGTGTCGCCGCTGGTCGGGGCCGTTTCGTGTTGGTGGGCCTAAGAGGACTTGAACCTCTGACCTCTTCCTTATCAGGGAAGCGCTCTAACCGACTGAGCTATAGGCCCGCAACGAGTCGCACATCGCGCCATGAGGACGCGACGCATGAGGTTACCCCACCGCCCAGCCCACCGCCAAAACGCCGTGATGCGCTGCGCCGACCGGCCCAACAGCACCTCACCACGCCAGAAACACGAGGTATGCCGGCCGCTCAGGCGAGCGGCCGGCATACCTGAAAGTAGGTGGTTCAGTCGTCGGTCAGGGTGAGCTGGAGGCCGCCGACCAGGGAGGCGCACACGTTGTAGAGGAAGGCGCCCAGGGTGGAGATCGCGGTCAGGAGGATGACGTCGATCACGCCGATCACGATCGACAGCGAGATGACCCGGCCGAAGCCGATGTAGTCCATGATGTCGAAGGTGTTCTCGCTGTCGGAGGCGATCTGGCCGATCACCCGGTTGAGCTCGGAGAACACGCCCATGCCGGACAGGATCATCCACAGGACCGCCACCATGACCACGCCGGCAATGCCGAGGGCGACCGAGACGAGGAACGACATCTTCATCGCCGACCAGGGGTCGATCCTCGCCACGGTGAGCTTGACCCGGCGGGCCGGCTGGTAGGACTGCTGGGGCCGCGTCGCCGCGGTCGCCTGTTGCTGGAGGTGCCGCTCGGCGGCATACGGCCCGGGCCTCGTGGTCGACCCACTGTCCGCGGTCATGGCTCGCTGCAGCGACCCCCCGGTCTCGCCTGCGGTGCTCACTCGATACCTCCAGAATCCGTCTCGGACGACGTTACGGCATCCCCGCTCGCTTCGACACTTGCCCCGTCCGCCTGCTGGGCACTCGTCTCCTCGCGGACTGCCGACGCCGGCGCCCCCTCAGCCGCATCGGGAGCGGCGTCGGGAACCTCGCCGCCCTCGACGGCGGCCGCCACCTCCTCGACCCGCTCGGCGTTGCGCGCAACCGCGACGATGAAGTCTCCCGTGCCCGGCGTCGCGAAGCGGACACCCTGCGTCGAACGACCGGTGGGCCGCACCTCGTCGACCCGCGAGCGCACGACCTTGCCCTTCTCCATGACCACCAGGACCTCGTCGTCGTGGCTGACGGTCAGGGCGCCGACGAGGTCACCGCCCCGCTCGCTCAGCTTGGCGACGGCCACGCCGAGGATGCCGCGCCCCTTGGGGGTCCACTCCGAGGCGGGCGTGCGCTTGGCGAGGCCGTTCTCGAACACCACGAAGACGTCCGGGTTGGTGTCGGCCTCGATCACGCTCATCGAGAGCAGGCTGTCGCCGTTGCGGAACCGCATGCCGGTCACGCCCGAGGTCGCCCGACCCATGGGCCGCAGCTGGTCGTCGTTGGCGTGGAAGCGCACTGACTGGCCCTTGCGCGAGACCAGGAGCAGGTCGTCGGTGGCCGAGGCGAGGGAGGCCGCGACCAGCTCGTCACCGTCGCGGAGGTTGACCGCGATCAGGCCGCCGGTGCGGTTGGAGTCGTACTCCTCGAGCCGGGTCTTCTTGACCAGACCCTTGCGGGTGGCGAGCACGAGGTAGGGGGCGGCGGAGTAGTTCTTGATGTCGAGCACGGCCGCGATCTCCTCGCCCGGCTGGAACGCCATGAGATTGGCCACGTGCTGCCCCTTGGCGTCGCGGCCGGCGTCGGGCAGCTCGTAGGCCTTGGCGCGGTAGACCCGCCCGAGGTTGGTGAAGAAGAGCAGCCAGTGGTGGGAGGCCGTGGTGAAGAAGTGCTCGACCATGTCCTCGCCGCGCAGCTGTGCGCCGCGCACGCCTGACCCACCGCGGCGCTGGCTGCGGTAGAGGTCGACCCGGGTCCGCTTGGCGTAGCCGCCGCGCGTGATGGTGACGACCACGTCCTCCTCAGGAATCAGGTCCTCCATCGACATGTCGCCGTCGAAGAACTCGATGCGGGTGCGCCGCTCGTCGCCGTACTTGTCGACGATCTCGGCCAGCTCCTCCGACACGATCGACCGCTGGCGCTCCGGCTTGGCGAGGATGTCCTGCAGGTCCTCGATCAGCGTGGCCAGCCGGTCGTGGTCGTCGATGATCTTCTGACGCTCGAGGGCAGCCAGACGACGCAGCTGCATGTCGAGGATCGCCCGGGCCTGGATCTCGTCGATCTCCAGCAGCTCCATGAGCCCGTCGCGGGCCGCCTCCACCGTGGGCGATCGCCGGATCAGGGCGATCACCTCGTCGAGCGCGTCGAGTGCCTTGAGCAGGCCGCGCAGGATGTGGATCTCGGCCTCAGCCTTCCGAAGCCGGAACGTCGTGCGCCGCCGGATGACATCGACCTGGTGGTCGACCCAGTGCCGGATGAAGGCGTCGATCGGAAGGGTGCGCGGCACGCCGTCGACCAGGGCCAGCATGTTGGCCCCGAAGGTCGTCTGCAGCTGGGTGTGCTTGTAGAGGTTGTTGAGAACGACCTTGGCGACCGCATCGCGCTTGAGCACGATGACCAGCCGCTGCCCGGTGCGCCCCGACGTCTCGTCGCGGATGTCGGCGATGCCCGCGAGCCGGCCGTCCTTGACCAGCTCCGCGATCTTCTGCGCGAGCGTGTCGGGGTTGACCTGGTAGGGCAGCTCCGTGACCACGAGGCACTGCCGGCCCTGGATCTCCTCGACCTCGACGACCGAGCGCATGATGATCGACCCGCGGCCGGTGCGGTAGGCGTCCTCGATGCCCTTGCGGCCCATGATGAGCGCGCCGGTGGGGAAGTCCGGCCCGGAGATGCGCGACATGATCGCCGTCAGCGCCTCCTCACGCGACGCCTCCGGGTTCTCCAGGAACCACTGGGCGGCCGCGGCCACCTCGCGCAGGTTGTGCGGCGGAATCTGGGTCGCCATCCCCACCGCGATGCCCGCCGACCCGTTGACCAGCAGGTTCGGGAAGCGGCTGGGCAGGACCTCGGGCTCCTGCGTCTTGCCGTCGTAGTTGGGCTTGAAGTCGACCGTCTCCTGGTCGATGTCTCGCACCATCTCCATCGACAGCGGTGCCATCCGGCACTCGGTGTACCGCGGCGCGGCAGCCGGGTCGTCACCCGGGCTCCCGAAGTTGCCCTGACCTTGCACGAGCGGGTACCGGAGCGACCAGTCCTGCACCAACCGGACGAGTGCGTCGTAGATCGCCGAGTCCCCGTGCGGGTGGTACTGCCCCATGACGTCGCCGACCACGCGGCTGCACTTGTTGAAGCCGCGGTCGGGCCGGTAGCCCCCGTCGTACATGGCATACAGCACCCGGCGGTGCACCGGCTTGAGCCCGTCCCGAACGTCCGGAAGCGCGCGGCTCACGATCACGCTCATCGCGTACTCGATGTAGCTGCGCTGCATCTCGGTGTTCAGGTCGATGGGCTCGGTGCGGTCGGCACCACTGCTCTCGATGGTGGGCGGCTGCTCAGTCACGATGTCCCTTTGTCAATCGTCTCGTTCAGAAGTTCAGTGCAGGTATGCCGTGCGAGGGCCGGGACGCCGGCCTGCGCGGAGGGCGCTGGCTGGGTCTGGCGGCGGGTCCCACGCTCTGCGTGGGCGCGGCGAGTCCGCGCAGCGGCGAGCGGCGGATGGCTGCGCCCGAGCGCAGGCCGGCGTCCCGGCCCAGGCGACCCCACGGATGGTTGCCCCGGGGTAGGGGCCGCACCCGGCGCCACCATCGCGACTGACCGGCATACCGACAGACATCAGATGTCGAGGAAGCGCACGTCGCGGGCATTGCGCTGGATGAAGCCGCGGCGACTCTCGACGTCCTCGCCCATGAGGATCGCGAACAGCTCGTCGGCA
Organism: Dermatophilaceae bacterium; assembly: GCA_035691065.1. Classification (GTDB taxonomy): domain Bacteria; phylum Actinomycetota; class Actinomycetes; order Actinomycetales; family Dermatophilaceae; genus DASSJT01. The sequence continues at coordinate 5,118 of DASSJT010000224.1, read as the reverse complement.
GCGGCCGCGTCGTCAAGGGTGACCTGGAGGAGAACGCGGTGCTCAGGGTCCATGGTGGTCTCCCAGAGCTCCTGGTAGTCCATCTCGCCAAGACCCTTGTAGCGCTGGATGGCGTTCTCCTTGGGGAGGCGGCGGCCCTTGGACTGGCCCTCCGCGACCAGGGCGTCGCGCTCGCGGTCGGTGAAGGCGAACTCGTGGGGGGCGTTGCTCCACTTGAGCCGGTAGAGCGGTGGCTGCGCGAGGTAGACGTAGCCGGCCTCGATCAGCGGCCGCATGAACCGGAAGAGCAGGGTCAGCAGCAGCGTGCGGATGTGCATGCCGTCGACGTCGGCGTCGGCCATCAGGACGATCTTGTGGTAGCGAGCCCGGTTGAGGTCGAAGTCCTCGCCGATGCCCGTGCCGAACGCCGAAATGAGCGCCTGGACCTCGTTGTTGGCAAGCACCCGGTCGAGCCGGGCCTTCTCGACGTTGAGGATCTTGCCGCGGATCGGCAGGATCGCCTGGGTCTCCGGGTTGCGGCCGCGCACCGCCGAGCCGCCGGCGGAGTCGCCCTCGACGATGAAGACCTCGGAGAGAGCCGGGTCCTTGGACTGGCAGTCGCGCAGCTTGCCTGGCAGGCCGCCGGACTCGAGGAGCCCCTTGCGCCGGGTCGCCTCACGTGCCTTGCGAGCGGCCATGCGAGCCGCGGCGGCCTGGATCGCCTTGCGGACGATGTCCTTGCCCTCGCTCGGGTGGGTCTCGAGCCAGTGGCCGAACTCGTCGGTCATCGCACGCTGGACGAAGCCCTTGACCTCGGAGTTGCCGAGCTTGGTCTTGGTCTGGCCCTCGAACTGCGGCTCGCCCAGCTTGACCGAGATGACCGCGGTCAGGCCCTCGCGGACGTCGTCGCCGGTGAGGTTCTCGTCCTTCTCCTTGAGCAGGTTGTTCTTGCGCGCGAAGTCGTTGACCAGCTTCGTCAGCGCCGCGCGGAAGCCCTCCTCGTGGGTGCCGCCCTCGTGGGTGTTGACCGTGTTGGCGTAGCTGTGGACCGACTCGGAGTACGCCGTCGTCCACTGCATCGCGATCTCGAGGCTGAGCTGCCGCTCGGCGTCCTCGGACTCGATCGAGATGATCTCCTTGTGCACCGGCTCGGCGCGCTTGGAGCCGACCAGGTGGTTGACGTAGTCGACGAGTCCGCCGTCGTAGCGATAGGAGACCTTGCGCAGGGCAGACGCGTCGTCCTCGGCCTCCGCGTGGTGCTCTTCGTCGGTCTCCGGCATGCGCTCGTCGACCAGGTTGATCGTCAGGCCTTTGTTGAGGAAGGCCGTCTGCTGGAACCGAGCCCGGACCGTCTCGAAGTCGTAGTGGGTCGTCTCGAAGATGTCGCGGTTGGCCCAGAACGTGACGATCGTGCCGGTCTTGTCGGACGGCTCCTCCCGCCTCAGCGGGGAGGTGGCGACGCCGTGGTCGAACGACATGCGGAAGGCGTAGCCGTTCTGGTGGACCTCGGCGTCGAGCCGGCTGGAGAGCGCGTTGACTACCGAGGAGCCCACGCCGTGGAGGCCGCCGGACACCTTGTAGCCCCCGCCGCCGAACTTGCCGCCCGCGTGCAGCTGGGTGAGGACCAGCTCAACGGCGGACTTCTTCTCGATCGGGTGCAGGTCGGTGGGAATGCCGCGGCCGTTGTCGGCGACCCGCACGCCGCCGTCGGCCAGCAGGGTGACGTCGATCGTGTCGGCGTAGCCCGCGAGGGCCTCGTCGACCGAGTTGTCGACGATCTCCCAGACCAGGTGGTGCAGGCCCCGCTCGCCGGTGGTGCCGATATACATGCCCGGCCGCTTGCGGACCGCCTCCAACCCCTCGAGGACGGTGATGGCCGAGGCGTCGTATGCCGGCTGGTCTCCTCCCCGCCGTGCCGCCAGCTCCGCGGCCGCTTCCGCCTCGGCCTGCGCGCGAGCCGCTTCCGCCTCTGCGGCGGTCAGGCTCTCGCCGGGGCTGTCACTCCCCGGGGTGTCGCTGCTGGAGTTGTCGTTGGGCACCGGCTGCTGGTCGGCCACAGGGCTCCTTCACGTGCGTGGCGCGGCACGCGGGCCGAACCGCACAGTCTGGCCGAGATGGCCCTGCGTGGTCCGGGTCGCTGGTCGCGCTCATGGCGCGCGCCCGGACTGCGCTGAGCGTCCAGGCGCGGGGTTCACCCTCTAGTTGACCGGTCAGGTTGGCATGGACACGCCACAGGAGGCCCCTGAGGCCACTTTCTGGGGAAAAACTAGGGTCCTTCCGAGTCCCTACACGCGCCCCGGCCCCTCAAACCGTCATTTCCGCCTTTCTCCCATCGCTCGCAGCGCCCCTTTCGCTGCCTGCCCGCCCTCCCGGGTCAGGCGTTGAGGGTGCGGTCGAACAGCCCGCGCAGGTCCTCGCTCAGCGCCGGCTCCGGGATCTGCACGTCGACTCCCACCTCCAGGCACTGCACGCCGTAACAGAACGCGTCCGGGTGGGTGCGGCTCTGCGCGAGCTCGTCGAGAAGCCCCCGGCGACTGAGCAGCACCTTCCAGTCACGCGTGTCCTGGTCGGGAAGCTCGCCCAGCAGCACCCGACGCTCCCTCACCAGCCCGGCCAGACCGCCGGTGCGCCGCAGCCACAGCTCGGAGTCCTCGGCCGGTGTGCCACCCGGGACGGGCACACGGCGCTCGGTGCCGGTCGCGCCCGGGCCACCGCCAACGGGCGGAGCTGCCTCGGTCACCCCGACCTCGGCCCACGCCTGCTGCACCGCCGCCATCGGCTCGGAGTCGGCGCCGTAGCGCTCTCTGGCGGCCTGGGTGGTCAGCGACGCGAAGGTCACGAAGTCGCAGTCGGCCCTGATGCCGTCGCCGGTGAGGGCGGCATACCAGATCCACCCGGCGACCTCCCACGCAAAGCCGCCGATCGCGGTGGCAGCGAGGTAGAAGGCGTGGTTGGGGATCCCTGAGTTGATGTGGACGCCGCCGTTGTCGTCGCGGGTGGTGACGTAGTCGCTCATGTGGGCCGGCTGCGGGTCCTTGCCGAGCACCGGGTCGTCGTATGCCGTGCCGGGGCTCTTCATGGAGCGCAGAGCCACGCCGTGGACCTGGCTGGTGAAGAGGTCGGCCCCGATGAGCCAGTCGGCCTGGTCGGCGGTCTGACCCAGAGCGTGCTGCTTGACGAGCACGCCGAACACGTCGGAGATGCTCTCGTTGAGTGCGCCCGGCTGGTTCTGGTAGGTCAGGCCGGCCGTGAGCTCGGTGACTCCGTGGGTCAGCTCGTGGCCGATGACGTCGAGGCTGCGGGTGAAGCGCTGGAAGATGTGTCCGTCACCATCGCCGAACACCATCTGGGTGCCGTCCCAGAAGGCGTTGTCATAGCCGTTGCCGTAGTGGACGGTGGCGAGCAGGGGGAGTCCCTTGCCGTCGAGGGAGTTGCGGTTGTAGACCTCGCGATAGAGGGCCCAGGTGCTGCCGAGCCCGTCGTAGGCCTCGTCGACGGTGACGTCTCCGGTGGGCGGGTCACCCTCGGCCCGCACCTTGTCTCCCGGCAGGACCTCGCTTCGGTGGGCATCGGACACGACGCGCTGGGGGTGCTCCTCGGTGCCAGGCTCGGGCAGCTCGGGCAGCCGGCCCGCACGGGCGGGAGCCAGGCCGGCTCGGCCCAGTCGACGGCCCCGCAGCTCGCCGTCGGCCTCCAGGGTGCGCCTCGCGTGGGCGGCGATGTGGGGCTCGGCGGCGGCCGCGACCGCCTCGAGGAGGTAGGGCGGGACGAACGAGCAGCGCGGGTGAGCCGTGGCCATGGCCCCAGTCTGCTGCGCCGCGCCGACACCCGCCCGCCCTGAGGCCACCCGCGGGCGTGCGAAAAAGCGCCAGCACCGGCACCTGGGTCAGACTGCGTCGATCAGGGCCAGCTCATCGGCGCGGGTCAGGCCGGCGCGGCGGTCAGTACGGTCCACCCCGAGCTCGCGCTCCCAGTCGAGGGCATCACGCAGGGTGTCCTCGATCGGCCGCGTGGTCAGTCCCGCGGCTCGAGCGCGCTCGGAGGAACGTGCGGAGAAGCCCTGCCACTGGGGGTCGGCGATCCACAGGGGCAGAGACCGCGGCCCCATGTACTCCTCCACGCCCGCGGCCTGGAGCCGCTCGTCGCTGAACGGCACCGTCTCACCGGTGAAGCCGGCCAGCCGCTTCGAGACCTCGAGCACCTCCCGGATCGGCTGCACGGGGCCGTACGCATCGAGGATCCCGGTGGTCCCCGCCAGCCCGGCGCGCACCAGCCACACCGCGAGGTCCTCGACGTGGACGAACTGCGAGGGCCGGTCGTCGCGCTCCGGCACCAGCACCGGGCCGTGGTCGCGAGCCGCCAGCGCGAAGCGGCCCGGCCAGTACCCCAGCCGGTCGCTGACATCTCCCGCGCCCGCGATCAGCCCGCAGCGCGCCACCAGGGCCCGACCGTCCCGGGCCGAGGTCACCAGGGCCTCGCACGCCACCTTGGCCTGGCCGTACTCCGCTTCGCTTCCGACGTCGCCAACGAGGGCGGGCAGCAGCTCGGCGCTCTCGTCGTCGCCGGGTTTCGAGTGGTCGGCGTAGACCGACCCCGACGAGACGAACACCCAGCTCCGCGTCCGGCTGGAGAGCGCCTCAAGGGCGGTGCGCACCTGGCCGGGCTGCCGGCTCACGTCGACGACCAGGTCCCACTCCTGCGTCGGCGACAGGCCGGCATACCCCTCGCTGGTCGTGCGGTCGCCGAGCACCAGCCGGGCGCCGTCCGGAACCGAGCCGCTCTCGCCGCGCGCCAGGCAGGTGACGTCGTGACCGGCGGCGAGGCCGGCCCGGGCAACGTGGCCGCCGAGCCAGGCGGTGCCGCCCAGAACCAGGATGCTCATGCGGGCGAGGCTGCCACGCGGCCGGCCCGAAGTCAGCCGACGAAGGCTGGTGTTCGCGACCAGCGGACAGACCTCCGGACGGAGCGCTCCTAGGCTGGCCGACATGGAGACGCCCGCCGGAACCACCCCTGCGACCTCGCCGCTCGCCGCGCTGCAGCCCGTGGCGACGGTGAGCAGCGTCGCCGTCCTCTCCGACGTCCACGGCGTCCTGCCGGTGCTGGATGCCGTCCTCGCCGAATCGGATGTCCGGTCGGCGG
>DASSJT010000223.1:0-3098 GCA_035691065.1 Dermatophilaceae bacterium | reverse complement strand
CGGTCGGGCCCCAGACCGTGCCGACCGCCATGAGTGCCGCCGACGTGCGAGCCGTCCTCGCCCGCGCGGGCGACCTCGGCTTCGTGCTCGTGGGCGACCTGGAGGGCGACGTGACCGAGCGCATGCGGAAGGCGAGCGCGGCGGCGACCCTGGCCGACGCGGCATACGGCTTGATCCGGCTGACCTTCCGGCGCCGCTGATGTCCGCCGGGCCCGCCCCGACAGGCACCGGTCGGCGGCCCAGGAGCCGGCGGCGGGCCTTGGACCTGCTCAGGCTGGGCTTGGCGGTTCTGGTCGTCGCGGGGGTCGCCTACGCGCTGGCGAAGAACTGGCCCGCCGTGTCGGGCGAGCTGCGGCGCACCGATCCAGGGGCGCTGGCACTGGCGTTCGTACTCGCGTTCCTGGCGCCGATCCTGACCCTGATGGGCTGGCGGCGGCTGCTCGCCGATCTCGGCTCGACGCTCCACCTAGCACCTGCGTCGGGCATCTTCTTCATCGGCCAGCTGGGCAAGTACCTGCCGGGTTCGGTGTGGAGCGTGCTGGCCCAGGCCGAGATGGGGTCGCGGCTGAAGATCCCGCGGCGGCGTTCCGGGGTGGTCGGGCTGATCTCGATCGGGATGGCCGCGGCGACAGGGCTGCTCGTGGGGCTGCCGGCGCTGCCGCTCCTGTTGAGCCGGGAGGCGACGAGCAGCCTGTGGGTCAGCGTCCTGCTGATGGCCCCTCTCGTCCTGGTGCTCTTCTGGCCGCGGCTGCTGAACTGGCTGATCGGGATCGGGCTGCGCATTCTGCGTCGTGATCCCCTGGAGCATCGCCTGTCGGGGCGGGCCGTGGTCGAGACCGTGGGGTGGTTCATCCTCGCGTGGTGCAGCACCGGCGCCCACCTGATGGTGCTGACCCGAAGCATCGGCGGCGACCGGGTTTCGACCCGCGACCTGGTCCTCGCGGCCGGCAGCGGCTACTGCCTGGCGGCGGTGCTCGGCATGGCGGCCTTCCTGCTGCCTGCGGGCGTCGGCGTGCGGGAGGGGCTGCTGGTGCTGATCCTCGGCGGGTTCCTCACCGGGGCGGGGGCGGCAGCCGTCGTCGTCCTGTCCCGGTTCCTGATCACCGTGGGGGACCTGCTGTGGGCGCTGGTCGGGTTCGCCTGGGCGCGCTCGCACCACATGGTGTCCACCAGGGTCGAGCGCAAGACGGCCGAGCGCACCGCCGCAGAAGGCACGACCGCAGAAGGCACGACCGCAACAGGCACGACCGCAGAAGGCACGGCCGCCGAGCGCACGGCGGACGGGGGTCGCGCGTGAGCCGCCTCTTGCCAGGTCCCTGTCGCCCGGCGGGACGTGCCGCGGTCGCGGCATAGGATCGACCTCCATGAGCGGCGACCGCGAGCGCAGCGAGCAGCTGGCCTACTCCGACCAGATGGCTGCGATGCTCGACGAGGGCAAGCGGCGCAAGAAGGCCGCCAAGATCATCGCCGTGGTCGAGCACGCGCTCGGCCGCCCCGACCTGACCGGCCTGCGTGCCCTCGACGTCGGCTGCTCGGCCGGCTTCATCGCCGACGAGCTGGCCGCGGCCGGCGCGATCACCACCGGTGTCGACATCGACGAGCCGGGCCTCGCCAGGGCACGCGAGCGGTTCGGCGAGCGGGTCACTTTCGAGATGGCCCGTGGCGACGCGCTGCCCTTCGACGACGGGTCCATGGACGTCGTGGTGTTCAACCACATCTACGAGCACGTCGTCGACCCCGGGGCAGTGGTCAGGGACATCCGCCGGGTCCTCTCACCCGACGGGGTGCTCTACCTCGGCGTCGGCCATCGGCACCAGGTCATCGAGCCCCACTACAAGCTGCCGTTCCTCTCGTGGCTGCCGCAGCGGGCCGCCGACCGCTACATGCAGCTCGCCGGCAAGGGCGACCACTACTTCGAGCACTACTACTCCCGTTCGGGCCTGCGTCGCCTCTTCGCCGACTTCGACGTCTGGGACTACACGCTCCCGGTACTCGCCGACTCCGGCGCCTTCGCCGGCGACGACCTGATCCCGCGGTGGGTGGGCGCTCTGCCGGAGCCCGTGCTCGCGGCCACGCTCCCGTTGGTCCCCACCTACATCTGGGTTGCCTACAAGACCGGCGGTATGCCGGCCGGTCCCCGCCTGCGGGTCAGCCCCCGCCACCTCGCCTGATTACCGCCTTCTGGCTCAGTCCTCATCACAGCCCAGGGCAGCGCAGCCAGGGCAGCGCAGCCCAGGAACCGGCCGGGGGAAGGGAGTATGGGCCCAGCGCCGGGATCAGGCGGCGCCCGGCTCCTGGGTGTCGGTGAGCGGGTACTTCTTGACGAAGTCGACGATCACCTGTCCGGACAAGTCTCCACAGAACTGCCGGTGGCCGTTGGCGCGCGACCAGTGCGACAGGACCCAGGGCTTCTCCAGCGCGCCCCGGCTCTTGTCCCACTCGACGGCGAGGAACTTGTTCTGCGACTCGGGCAGCTTGTTGGCCTGCGCGGTGATGTCCTTGATCAGCGAGATCTTGTTCTTGGCGGCGTCACCGTCGTAGAAGAGGATCGTGTAGCCGTGCTCCAGGTTGTGCACCAGCGTCTCGAGCGCGGGCCGGTCCTTCGCGGTGAAGAACTTCGTGCTACTGATCGAGGGCGAGGCGAAGTGCGGGCCCGACGACGGCGGGATCATCTTGTACGGGACCGACGTCTCGCTGGCCTTCTGGGTCCCCGGGCCGACGTGCTCGCCCTGCCCGTCCTGCGCGTCGGTCGTAATGGGAGCGCAGGAGGCTGCGGCCACAGTGGCGCCAAGGTTCTGGATCTGCTTGGACTTCGCGTCCTGGATGGCGAAGGTGATCACGCCGCCCAGCGCCGCGAGCAGCACGAGGCAGCCCACCACGATCGCGATGATCGTCTTCTGCTCCTTGGACTTCTGCTCCTGCTTGACGGTCTCCAGGCGCGCCTGGCGCTCCTGCTTGGCCTTGCTGGTGCTCACGGGCATGCCTCGGGTCGAGTTGCGGGCGGGTCGCGCAGAGTCTAAGCCCCCAACCCGGGCGTTCCCTGAGAGTCCACCGGGTGCGCCTCGACACACCTCGCGTGGACCCTGATCCGCCTGCTC
>DASSJT010000222.1:0-51704 GCA_035691065.1 Dermatophilaceae bacterium | reverse complement strand
CTCGTTGTGGCTGTGCTTCCACATGTCGGCTGGGGAGGCGTGGTCCCACTCCCACGAGGTCGAGTGGATCTTCGGGTCGCGCATCCAGTCCCACTGCCCGTGCAGGACGTTGTGGCCGATCTCCATGTTGTCGAGGATCTTTGCGATCGACAGGCCGATGGTGCCAGCCACCCACGCGGGCGGGAAGAGGGAGAACAGCAGAACGGCTCGGCTGCCCAGCTCCAGCGAGCGCTGGGTCCGGATGACCTTGCGGATGTATGCCGCGTCGGCGGCACCGCGCGAAGCGAGGACTTCCTGCCGAAGCGCATCCAGCTCGCGGCCGAGCGCCTCGACGTCCTCGGCGGTGAGGTGGGCGGCGGGATCGGGCTTGCCCGAGCGCTTGGGCGCGTGGCGACGTTCGGTGGTGGTGACGTTCAGCCGGCTGTTCACCCGCGGGGCCGGAGCGGCACCGTCAGCAGGCGTCCAGGCTGGGGTCGAAAGTGGAGTCGAGGTCGAGGCAGGGGCCGAGGTCGAGGCAGGGGCCGAGGGGGTGCCCGCGGCGGAGCCGTCGATGGTCAGGTCGTAGGTCGTCTCGAGCCTGTCGGTGATGGCAGTCATGGGTGTCTCCTCAGAGGTCGATCTCGCAGGCGCCGGCAGCTGCCGACACGCAGGTCTGGATGCGGACGCCGTCCCCGGGCGCCGCGGTGGTCAGCTCGCCGCTGCGGAGGTCGCGGACCGCGCCCTCCCGGAGCGGGACGACACAGCCGAAGCAGATCCCCATGCGGCACCCGGAAGGCATGAGGACGCCGGCGCCCTCGCCGGCGTCGAGGATCGGGGTTGCCCCGTCGACGTCCACCGTGGTGCGTGAGCCCGTGAAGCTGACCCGGCCGCCCTCGCCGGCTGCGACAACCGTGGGCCGGAACCGCTCGGTGTGGAGCCGCTCGGGCACCCCGGCGGCTGCCCAGTGGGCCTCGACGTCGTCCAGCATTGCCGTGGGCCCGCACGCCCAGGTCTCACGCTCCTGCCAGTCGGGGCAGAGTGCGGCGAGGTCGGCCGGGGTCATGGCACCGGCGGTGTCCGTGTGCCGCTCGACGAGCCGGAGTCGTCCCAGCGCTGCGAGACCCCGCAGCTCGTCAGCGAAGATGACATCCGCGGCGGCAGGGGCGGAGTGGACCATCACCACGTCCTCGAGCTGCGCGAGGTGGCTCCGCAGCATCCCCATGACGGGGGTGATCCCGCTTCCCGCGGTGACGAACAGGGCCTTGCCGGGGGCCCTGGGCGGAAGGGTGAACTCCCCGGTCGCCTGGTCCAGGTGGACCAGCTCGCCGCGCCGCAGCCGGCGCACGATGTGGTTGCTCACCACGCCGTCGCGGATCGCCTTGACCGTGATCGCGACCAGGTTGTCAGCGGTTCGCGACGGCGACGTGATCGAGTACGCCCGCCAGTGCCGAACCCCCTCGACGTCCACCCCGATCCGGATGTACTGGCCTGCCGTGTGACCGGACCAGTCACGGCCGGGGCGGATCCGCACCGTGACGGCATCGAGGGTCTCGGGCTGGATGTCGACCACCCGCCCGCGCAGGTCGGCGCCGCGGCGTAGCGGCGCCACCATGTCGAGGTACTCGGCTGGGATCACCGGCGTCGTGACTGCGGATGCCACCCGGGTGAGGGCCGCGGCGAAAGCAGGGCGACGGAGCCGACGATCGGTCGGCACTGCCGGATCGGTCACCACTGCGGCACGGGACTGCGAGGCCCCGGCGGCCTGGGGTCGCGAAGGCGCGGTAATGGTCATGAATCCATCGTCGCTGCTCGAAGCGGCTAAACTGCTACTCTATGTGCGTGATTCTGCTGCCCTTGATTGTTCGCATAGGACAATGAGTTCAACGCCCGCACCGACGCCCGCCTCGTTCCCCACGTCCCCGCTGGCCCTCAGCCCGGAGCGCGTCGCGCTGCTCAAGGAGCACATTCCCAACATCGCTGGGCTCGCCGTGCAGGCCATCGTCGACGAGGTTCCGAGCTACGCCGGTGCCCTCAGGGGCCGCATGGCCGAGGGCATCGAGGCCGCCGTCCAGATCGCGCTGCGCAGCTTCCTCAACCTGGCTGCTCGATCGCACGACCCCAGCGCGCCGCTCGGGCCCGCCCTCGAGGCGTCGTACGACCTCGGCCGCGGCGAGGCCCGGTCCGGCCGGTCCATGGACGCCCTCCTGTCCGCCTACCGGGTCGGCGCACGGGTGTCGTGGCGGGAGCTCTCTGCGGTCGGCCTTGCCGCGGGGCTGGAGGCGCCGGTCATCGCCCAGTTCGCCGAGCTCGTCTTCGCCTACATCGACGAGCTGAGCGCGGCGAGTGTCGCCGGACACGCCGACCAGCTGGCGACGGCAGGCCGCCTGCAGGAGCGGCACCTCGAGCGCCTGGCCCTTGCCCTCCTTCACGGGGAGGCCGAGTCCGACCTGGTACGGCGCGCGGAACAGGCCCGCTGGACGCCGCCCGCGACGCTCACCGCCGTGCTGCTCCCGGACGCGCAGGCCCACGGTGCCCGAGCCATGCTCGACCCGCGCACCCTCGTTGCCGGGGACGAGCTGCCGGGTGTCGCGCCCAGCGACGACGTGGTCGCCCTGCTCGTGCCCGACACCGGTGGTGGAGCACGGCCGACGCTTGCCCGGCTCCTCGCCGGCCGCGGGGCGGTCATAGGCCCGGCCCGCCCATGGGCCAAGGTGGCGGAGTCGTTCGGGAGGGCGCTGCGCGCCCGACCGCTGGCGGACGCAGCCGGCGAGGACGACGCCACCGGGGCGCCGCTAGCGGCCGGCGGGCACCCGGCATACGACACCGACGACCACCTGGCCGCGCTGGTGCTCACCGCCGACCCTGAGGCCCTGGATGACCTGCGCCGACGAGCCCTGGCTCCGCTGCACGGCCAACCGTCGGCGACCGCCGAGCGGCTGGCGACCACCCTGCGCTCGTGGCTGCTCCACCACGGCCGCCGGGAGGCGATCGCGGCGGACCTCTTTGTGCACCCCCAGACCGTCCGCTACCGCATGGGCCAAGTGCGCGAGCTGTTCGGGCCTGCCCTCGAGGACCCCCAGGCCGTGCTCGAGCTGACGCTGGCCCTCGGTCCCACGCTGCCATCGGATCTGGGTGGAGCTCCTGACGGAGACGTAGCCCAACCCTAGGCTCGACCTCACCAGAGGAGGCCGCATGTCCGACAGCGCACCACCCATCCCGCGCCGGCTCGGAGCCCGGGACCTGATCGAGGAGGTCATGGACGCCGGCAGCTGGACCGGGTGGGACGACCCACCGCAGCAGCCACGCCCCGGGGACGGCGCGTATGTCGCGGAGCTGGCTGCCGCTGCAGAGCGGGCGGGGGTGGACGAGGCCATCGTCACCGGCGAGGGCCGGATCGGGGGCCGGAGGGTCGCCGTCATCATGGGTGAGTTCCGTTTTCTTGCCGGCTCGATCGGGGAAGTTGCGGCCGAGCGCATCGTCGGCGCCTTCGAGCGGGCCAGCCGGGAGCGGCTGCCGCTTTTCGCCGCTCCGGCATCGGGCGGCACCCGCATGCAGGAGGGCACCCCGGCCTTCGTGGGGATGGTCAAGATCAGCGCCGCCTGCGCTGCCTTCCGCGAGTCCGGGCTGCCCTATCTCGTCTACCTGCGGCACCCGACCACCGGAGGGGTGTTCGCATCGTGGGGGTCGCTCGGCCACGTGACGGTGGCGGAGCCCGGCGCCATGATCGGGTTCCTGGGAGCGCGGGTCTACGAGAGCCTCTATGGCCAGCCGTTCCCCGAGGGCGTTCAGACCGCAGAGAACCTCTATGCCCATGGACTGATCGACGCAGTGCTCCCGGTGGAGGGGCTCGCCGAGATCGCCGGCCGGTTCCTGAGCATCGTCTCCGCTGCGCGACGAGACCTTCCCGTGGCACCCGACCTGCCGGTGGAGCCGCTTGTTGACGTTCCCGCCTGGGAGTCGATCCAGCGGTCGCGCAGGGAAGACCGCCCCGGAGTGCGTGCACTGCTGAAGCTCGGGGCGAGCGACGTGCTGCCGCTCTTCGGCACGGGTGCCGGCGAGTGGGACCGCAGCATGTTCCTCGCGTTGGCGCGGTTTGAGGGTGCGCCCTGCGTCGTGCTCGGCCAGGACCGGCGGGGGCAGACCCTGGAGAAGCCCCTGTCGCCCTCCGGACTGCGGGTGGCCCGTCGCGGCATGAACCTCGCCCGTGAGCTCGACCTGCCGCTCGTGAGTGTCATCGACACCGCCGGCGCCGCATTGTCGAAGGAGGCCGAGGAGGGTGGGATGGCCGGGGAGATCGCCCGCTGTCTCGCCGAGCTGGTCATGCTCGAGGAGCCGACGGTGTGCGTGCTGCTCGGCCAAGGCACTGGGGGCGGCGCGCTGGCCCTCATGCCGGCCGACCGGGTCATCTGCGCCCAGCACTCGTGGCTCTCGCCCCTGCCACCGGAGGGCGCCTCGGCGATCCTCTATCGCGACACCTCGCACGCAGCCGAGCTGGCGACAGCCCAGCGGGTCCGCTCGCTCGACATGCTCGCCGACGGGATCGTCGACCGCGTGGTGGCCGAGCACCCGGACGCAGCCGAGGAGCCCGAGGCCTTCTGCCGCCGGATGTCGCAGGCGATCCAGCACGAGCTCACCGCACTGGCCGCCTTGGAGCCCGGCGAGCGGCTCCAAGCCCGACTGAGCCGCTACCGCGAGCTGGGGAGAGCCTGACCCTGCCCGACGAGGAACCGGGTGGCCGTCGTGATCTGCATCCCAGACTGGTACCATTCTGGTATGACAACGCAGATCGCGGTCCGGCTCGACGACTCCTTGGTGGAGTTCGTCGACGCGCTGGTCAGAGGGGGTCGAGCCAGCAGCCGTGCGGCCGCGGTGAGCTCTGCTCTCGAGCGCGAGCGCCGGCGGCTCATCGCCGAGCATGACGCCCAGATCCTTGCCGCGGCCGGCGACGACGGGCTCGGGCCCTTGGTCGAACACGTCGCCAACCTCGGCATCGACCTCGACTGACCGCTCGGCTGACGACCCCGGCTGCCGTGCGAGCCATCCACCTGGCCCACCTGGACAAGACCCGTCCGGTGCTCGTGCTGACTCGGGACATCGTGCGGCCCCATATGGAACGGGTGACCGTTGCCCCCATCACCAGCCGGGTCCGCGGGCTCTCGACCGAGGTTCCCGTCGGCCGCGCCAACGGGCTCGAGCACGACTCGGTCGTGAGCTGCGACAACATCGTCACCATTCCCAAGGCCGCGCTCGGCCGCCAGGTCGGCGGCCTCTTGGAGGCACAGGAGCGCGACCTTGCCCTCGCCATCACCCTCGCCTTCGACCTCCTGACCTGACATCGGAGACGGCGCGAACGGGGTGGTGCACGGCATACACCGGGAGGCCTCTGATCAGGCCGCCGTCCGGCGGCCGACCGCAGCAGCGGCCTCGCGGACCTGGGCGCGAGCCTGCTCGCGCAGCTCCTCGGCCCGGTCGGTGGCCAGGTTCGGGCGGAACTCCACAGACACGACGTCGTCGATACCGGCCCAGCGCAGCCATCCCTCGAAGTAGGGCTTCTGGAAGTCGAAGCCGAACGACGGCGGGCGCCCCGCGCCGTAGACGGCACCGGTGTAGACCACGAACGCCCGCTTGCCGTGGAGCAGCCCGGAGTAGCCGTCGACCGGGTCAAAGCCGAACATCATGCCGGGCTGGCTGACGACGTCGATGAACTGCTTGAGGATGTACGGCACGCCGTGGTTCCACATCGGCACCGAGAAGAGGTAGGTGTCGGCGGCGTCGAACCGCTCGAAAGCCTCCCGCGCGGCGTTCCACGCCTCGGCCTGGGCATCCACCGGCGTCTGGCCGGCGAACACCGCCATCTTGGCGCCGGCCGCATCGGGTCCGAACGCGGGCAGCGTGCCGTCCCACAGGTCCCAGGTCTCGACCCGCAGGTCGGGCCTGCGATCGAGCAGCTCGGCGACGAACTCCCCTGCCAGGGCGAGTGATTCGCTGTGAGATCCGCGGGGGGAGGCGGAGATGTGGAGCAGGTGGTCCATGGCCGGTCCTTTCATGGCAGTTATGTGCGTGCGCACTCAACTATAAGCGTGCGCGCGCACGCAAACAAGTCGATATGCTGAACGCATGGCCACCGCATCTCGCCGACGCCTCGCGGCCGATGCCTGGGGCGCGCTGCTGCAGACCCACGCGGCTCTCGTGCCCCAGCTCGACCGTGCGGTGCGGGAGCACAGCGGCCTGCCCCTCGCGTGGTACGACGTGCTCCTTGAGCTCGCCACCGCTGACGAGGGACGGCTGCGCATGTCCGACCTCGCCGCTCGGGTCGTCCTCAGCCGAACGCGGATCAGCCGCGTGGTCGACGAGCTGGCCGGCGCGGGTCTGGTGTCCCGCGAGCAGAACCCCGCCGACGGCCGCTCGGCCTTCGCGGTCATCACCCGACAGGGTCGCAGGCGTTTCGAGCAGGCTGCACCCGGATACCTCGAGCAGATCGAGCGCCGCTTCGCCGCCGGGCTGACCGACGACGAGCTGCGGACGATCGCCCGCGCCCTGCGCCGCACGGCCACTCACGACATCGGAACCGATCGCCCACACCCATCTGCACGGCATACATCTGCCAAGGGCCCGGGGCGCATTGGGCAGGTGCTGCCAACGCCCCCGACGGGCCCCCGAACCTAGGCTCGCCCGCACAGGTGCCGTGCTGGAGACGGGAGGCGGGCGTGCGGGTCCTCATCGCCCTGGGCGGCAACGCCATGACCGGCCCGGACGGCTCCGCGACGCCCAAGGCGCAGCGGCATGCGATCGCGCTCGCCATGCAGCGGGTCGCCGACGTGGTCGCCGCTGGTCACGAGGTGGTGATCACCCACGGCAACGGACCACAGGTCGGAAACCTCCTGGTCAAGAACGAGCTGGCGGCCCAGGTGGTCCCGCCGGTGCCGCTGGACTGGTGTGGCGCCCAGACCCAGGCCACCATCGGCTTCACCATCCTGGACACGCTGGAGCCGGCGCTGCGCGCGCGCGGCCTCAGCCGGCCGGTCGCTGCGCTGGTCACCCGCACCCTGGTGGCTGCCGACGACCCCGGCTTCCTGCGCCCCACCAAGCCCATCGGCCGGTTCCTGCCGTACGACAAGGCAGCGGTGCTGATCGAGCACGGGGAGACCTGGGAAGACCGCGGCGAGAAGGGCTGGAGACGGGTCGTGGCATCGCCCGAGCCGCTCGAGGTCCTCGAGACCCACACGCTGCTCACCCTGCTGTCGGCGGGGTACGTCGTCGTGGCCGCGGGCGGCGGCGGCATCCCGGTCGTGCGAACGCCGACGGGCGGCGTGCACGGCGTCGAGGCGGTCATCGACAAGGATCTGACGGCCTCCGTGCTCGCCCGCGCAATCGCCGCCGACGTGCTGGTCATCGCCACCGACGTCGAGAAGGCCTCGGTCGGATTCGGCACCGGCTCCGAGCGGCCGCTCGGGCGGGTGACCCTCCAGGAGCTCGAGGAGTATGCCGGCCACGGCGAGTTCGCGTCGGGTTCGATGGGTCCCAAGGTGGAGGCCGCCATGCGGTTCGTGCGCTCCGGCGGCCGCCGCAGCGTCATCACGGCGCTCGACCGGATCGCCGACGCCGTCGACGGGTCGGTCGGCACCGTCGTCGAGGGCCCGCGGGCGCGTCCGCCTGCCGCTTCATCGCCTAGCTCGCCAGCCGACCAGAGTCCGCTCCCGCTGACCGTCGCAGAGGAAGGTTGAGTCATGCCAGAACCCATCGAGGTCCGCAAGGTCCCCCTGCACAGCGTCTCCGACGCCTCCGAGCTGGCCAGGCTCATCGACGACGGTGTCATGGAGGCCGGACGGGTCGTGGCGATCATCGGCAAGACCGAGGGCAACGGCGGCGTCAACGACTACACCCGGATCATCGCCGACCGTGCGTTCCGCGAGGTGCTGGTGGCCAAGGGAGCACCGGCCGAGCAGGTGCGCCAGGTCCCGATCGTCTGGTCGGGCGGCACTGACGGGGTGATCAGCCCGCACGCCACCATCTTCGCGACACTGCCCGCCGCGAAGGCCGAGGCCTCTGACGACCTGCGGCTGACCGTCGGCTTCGCCATGAGCGAGCCGATCCTGCCGGAGGAGATCGGCTACACCGGCATGGTCGAGAAGGTCGCGGCGGGTGTGCGGGTGGCCATGGAGCGGGCGGGGATCAGCGACCCCGCGGACGTGCACTACGTGCAGACCAAGACGCCCCTGCTGACGATCCACACGATCCGCGATGCGAAGTCCCGAGGCATGACGGTGTGGACCGAGCACACCCACGAGTCGATGGACCTGTCCAACGGCACGACCGGCCTCGGGATCGCCGTGGCGCTCGGCGAGATCGAGATGCCGTCGAACGAGGACGTCATGCACAACCGGTCGCTGTACTCCTCGGTCGCGTCCTGCTCATCCGGCGTGGAGCTCGACCAGGCGCAGATCGTGGTCGTCGGCAACACCCGCGGCATCGGGGGTCGCTACCGGATCGGCCACTCGGTCATGAACGACGCCCTCGACCAGGACGGCATCTGGGCCGCGATCAAGGACGCCGGCCTGGAGCTGCCCGAACGGCCGCACTCCAGCGACCTGCAGGGCCGCCTGGTCAACGTGTTCCTCAAGTGCGAGGCGAGCCAGGACGGCCAGGTGCACGGTCGGCGCAACGCCATGCTCGACGACTCCGACGTGCACTGGCACCGCCAGATCAAGGCAGCCGTGGGCGGCGTGACCGCGGCCGTGACCGGCGACCCGGCCGTGTTCGTCTCGGTCTCGGCGGCGCACCAGGGCCCCGACGGGGGCGGTCCGGTCGCAGCGATCGTCGACCTCGGCTCGGGCGAACCCACCGGCTACCGCTGGACGCCCTAGCTCCTCCTGATGGGCCGAGGGCGAATCCGCGTGGTTCGCCGCCGGCGAGCACGAAGAGCCCCTCAGTGGGCGAAGTGGCGTGTGCCGGTGAAGTACATGGTGACGCCGGCGGCTTGGGCGGCTGCGATGACTTCCGCGTCACGTACCGAGCCGCCGGGCGCGACGACCGCCTGCACTCCGGCGTCGAGGAGCACCTGGAGCCCGTCCGCGAACGGGAAGAAGGCGTCCGACGCGGCCACCGAGCCACGGGCTCGCTCGGCGCCGGCTCGGGACACGGCGAGGTGGCAGGAGTCGACCCGGTTGACCTGGCCCATGCCGATGCCCACCGAGGCGCCACCGCTCGCCAGCAGGATCGCGTTGGACTTGACCGCCCGAACCGCTCGCCAGGCGAACTGCAGGTCGGTCAGGGTGGCCTCGTCGGCGGCCTGGCCGGCGACCAGCCGCCAGCGAGACGCGTCGTCGCCGCCACCCTCGACCACGGCGTCGATCCGGTCCGGTGTCTGCACCAGCAGACCTCCGCTGATCGCGCGGGTCTCGACCGGGTCGGCGAACTGCGCCATCCCCGTCGGAAGCCTGAGCAGGCGCCGGTTCTTCTTCTCGCGGAGCACCTCCAGCGCCTCGGGCTCGAACTCGGGTGCCGCGATGACCTCGCTGAACGTCTCGTTTGCCGCCACCGCCATGGCCTTGGTCACGGGGACGTTGGTCGCGATGATGCCGCCGTACGCCGACACCGGGTCGCAGGCGTGGGCCGCCGCGTAGGCCTCGTCGACGCTCGCGCCGACCGCGATGCCGCAGGGGTTGGCGTGCTTGACGATCGCGACCGTCGGCTGGTCACCGTGGTCGTGCGCGGCCCGCACGGCGGCGTCGGTGTCGACGTAGTTGTTGTAGGACATCTCCTTGCCGTGCAGCTGCTCGGCTGAGGCGACTCCGGGTCGCCAGTGCCGGTAGAGCGCCGCCCTCTGGTGCGGGTTCTCGCCATAGCGCAACGCCGCTGCCCGGTCGAACGTCGCCCCCGTCCAGGCCGGGAAGCCGGTCCCGTCGGTCGTGTCCGCGAGCACCGTGCCCATCCAGTTGGCGACCGCGTTGTCGTAGGTCGCGGTGTGGGCGAAGGCTTCGGCTGCCAGGCGTCTGCGCTGCTCCAACGTGAACCCGCCGCCACTCAGGGCCTCGATGACCTGCGGGTATGCCGTGGGGCTGGTGACGATTGCGACGCTCGCGTGGTTCTTGGCCGAGGCCCGGACCATCGACGGCCCGCCGATGTCGATCTGCTCGATGCACTCCTCGACCGAGGCGCCGCTCAGCACGGTCTGGCGGAAGGGGTAGAGGTTGGAGACGACGAGGTCGAACGGCTCGACCTCCAGCTCCTCCAGCTGCTGCAGGTGGTCGGGGTTGCGGGTGTCCGCCAGCAGGCCGGCATGGACCCGGGGATGCAGCGTCTTGACCCGCCCGTCGAGGGCCTCGGGGAACCCGGTCAGGTCCTCCACCTTGATGACGGGCAGGCCCAGGCCCTCGATCAGAGCCGCGGAGCCGCCGGTCGACACGACGGCGACCCCCGCTTCGTGCAGCGCACGGGCGAGGTCCTCCAGCCCGGTCTTGTCGTAGACCGAGACCAGCGCGCGGCGGATCGGGCGCCGCCCCTCGTCGGTCGTCGGCGCGGCCGCGGTGTCGCTCACGGGATGGTGACCTTCCGGTTGGTGACGGTGAACCCCTCGCGGGCCATGCGGCCCACACAGTCGACGAGCATGGCGTGCTCGGCGGTCTTGATCCGCTCGTGGAGCGACTCGACGGTGTCGTCGTCCCGGACCTCCACGGCCGTCTGGGCGATGATCGGCCCGGTGTCGACGCCGGCGTCGACCAGGTGGCACGTCGCACCGGTGACCTTCACACCGTGAGCCAGGGCGTCGCGCACGCCGTGGGCGCCGGGAAAGGAGGGCAGCAGTGCCGGGTGGGTGTTGAGGAACCTGTCCCCGAACGCCCCGATGAACGCCTCCCCCACGATCTTCATGAACCCCGCGGACACGACGAGCCAGGGCTGGTATCCAGCCACCAGGGTGGTGAGGGCGGCATCCCACTGCGCGCGCGAGTGGAAGTCCTCGACCCGGCATACGAAGGTGGGTATGCCGGCCCGCTCGGCCCGCGCGATGCCCTCGATCCCAGACCGGTCGGCTCCCACCGCGACGATGCGCACGCCGTAGGCGGGGTCGGAGGCGGCGTCGATGAGCGCCTGGAGGTTGGTGCCGGAGCCGGAGACGAGGACGACGACGTCGCGCGGCAGGCTGGCGGGGGACGCGCTCGTCACGTGGACGAACGATATCGGAACGGGCGAGGCAGCCCCGCCCGCATCCAGGGGTCAGCGGCGCACGCGCCAGGCGTCCCAAGCGAGCACCAGGGCCGCACCAAGGGCGAACTCGCCCAAGAGGTAGCCGGCCATGAGGTGGGGGGGCGCCCCCATGTGGGCCAGCTTGACCATACCGAGCGACCCGCCGCCCAACGCGTCGAGGCCGGCCAGTCCGAGCGCGGCCAGCGTGACCGCAGCGGCTGACACCGCCGCCTTGGACCGCAGCGTCGCCAGCCGAGCCACGGAGCGACGCGCCCGCCACCCGATCCAGACCCCGACGATGACGGGGACGGCGGCACTGGCGGCGACCCAGCCCGGGAAGGGCCCCGGCGGGGGCAGGGCGCCCAGCACCGGGACGAGCGGCATCAGGCCGGACTCGGCGTCCGACCAGGTGACCTGAGCGCCCTGGACCACCGAGAAGCCGGCACCCGACAGGAAGGACACAGCCCAGAGCCCGAGGTTGGGCAGAGCGGCCAGCTGGCCGGCAGCCAGGACGACGCCGCCGAGGACACCCGGCCGAAGCTCCCCCTGCAGGTGGGCCACCCGGTCGGCGTGGAGCACGAGGAGAGCCGCCACGACCACGGCGCCGAAGCCGAACATGACCGCGACTCCTTCCACGGCCGGCCGAACGGCCCGGGCAAGCCACAGCGGAGACCGCCGGGAGGCCGCGCCGTCATGGTGGCCGGATCCGGCCAAGGTGCCGCGCTCCAGCCAGACCCCGACGATCGCCGACAGCGCCGGCAACGCGGCGATCGGGAGCGCCAGCGTCGGCAGGGTCGCGCGCAGCGGGGACAAGAGCGCCAGCAGCGCCCAGCCGGTCGCGCAGCCGGCATACCCCAGGGTGAACAGGACGACGACGCGCAGCCAGCCCTTGGGCACCCACCCCAGCCGGCCCATGCTGCCGGGTTCCGTCTCCCGGAGCGCTCGTCGGGCTGCGGTGCAGGCCGACCACGCGAAGAGGGTGGTCAGGGCGAGCGGTACGAGCGAGATCGTCGCGCCGTCGACGTGCAGCTGGGCCGCACCCGCGAGCAGCCAGAGCGCCGAGCCCACGCCAAGGGCCTGCGGCCAGGGCACCGTGCTCTGCGGGCTGGCGACCCAGGCGACGAGAGCCGGCAACACCAGCACGAGGCCGGAGAGGGCCGCGGCGGCTGCGCCGGTCAGGACCGGGTGGGTCCAGGGCGCGGGCTCGCCCGCGGCGGACCTGGCACCGGAGCCGGAAGCCGATCGCCGGCGCAGCAGTTCGGAGACAGTCATGGCCCGTCCATCGTCGCCGAACCGGCCGCGACTTCCCGCGAGCAACGCCGACGCCACCACGGAAAGGCGACGGACCCTGGCGACGCCACCGCGGTGACGGCTGGCGCCCGGGACCTCGATCGTGCCCGTGTCGTACGACGGTATGTCCGCGGGGAAGCCCCGGAAGGGACGTCTCGAGAGCCTCGGGATCAGTATTGGATTTCCGGGACGACGGCTCTTTCTTCGGCCCCGCCCTGGTGGTGCCATGGAAGTGCAGAGTCGCTCGTGGGAGCGGCGAGGAGAGGAGGCAAGCCATGAGCGGGATGCTTGCCGGGAAAGTGGTCCTGGTCACAGGTGGTGGATCCGGGATCGGCCGCGCCAGCGCGCTGGCGCTGGCGCGGGAAGGCGCGGACGTCGTCGTGTCCGATGTCGTCGAGGAGGGCGGCAACGAGACGCTGCGTCTGCTCGAGGAGGCCGGCGGGAAGGGCCTGTTCATCCGGGGCGACGTTGCGGACGCAACGGACGTCCAGAGGATCATCGAAGAGGTCGAGGCGCACTACGGTCGGCTCGACTGTGCCTTCAACAACGCAGGGATCGAGGGTATTCAAGCGCCGACGGCCGACTGCACCGAGGAGAACTGGGATCGGGTCCTGAGAGTCAACCTCAAGGGCACGTGGCTGTGCATGAAGTATGAGATCCCCCTCATGCTGAAGCAGCACCGGGGATCGATCGTCAACACCGCGTCGGTTGCGGGGCTGGTGGGGTTCCCTGGCATCGTCGCCTACAACGCGTCCAAGGGCGGTGTGATCCAGCTGACGAAGACCGCGGCGCTCGAGTACGCCACGGAGGGCATCCGAGTGAATGCGGTATGCCCCGGAGTCATCCGCACCCCGATGGTCGAGCGGTTCCTGGGCGGTTCCGCCGAAGCCGAAGCGGCGTTCGTGGCGATGGAGCCGGTCGGCCGGATGGGCACGCCGGAGGAGATCGCCGATGCGGTGGTCTGGCTCTTGTCCGATGCGTCGTCCTTCGTAACTGGCGACGCCTTGCCGGTGGATGGCGGCCTGGTGGCCCAGTAACCGCCGATGCCTTGGCGCAGTGACGGAAGACCCCGGGACAGCAGGACACCTGACCTGGGGTTTCTCCGTCGCAGGGCCGAGGCTGAAGCCCGGAGGGAGACATGGCCGGCACCACCGCCTAGCCGAGGCCCTCCCGGTGCAGGATGGCCAGCGCGCTGAGGTCGGCGGAGCCCAGCCCAGCCTCCACGGCCGCCCGCACCACCTCGCGGTTGGCCGCGAGCAGCGGCATGGGCGCGCCGAGCCGGCGGGCGAGCGCGTCGGCCAGGGCGAGGTCCTTGGCCACGAGGTCGAGGGCGAACGCCACTGGCGCCTGCTCGGGGTGCAGGAAGGACTCGCGTTTGTACGCGACGAAGGGCGCCGCCACCGCGCTCGAGGCGATCACGTCGTAGGCCGCCTCCCGGTCGATGCCGGCGCGTTCCGCGAGCACGAGCGCCTCGGACAGCGCCGCGTTCAAGGCGTGGACCATCGCGTTGACGACCAGCTTCATGGTCGCGCCGGCCCCGAGGTCGCCCAGGTGGACGATGCGGGTCGCGAACGCCTCCAGCACCGGCCGCGCCCGGTCGAGGGCTTGCACGTCGCCACCGGCCATGACCAGGAGGCCTCCTGCCTCGACCGTCGACACGCTGCCCGACACGGGCGTGTCGATGAGCTGCGCTCCCCTCGCTGCGACAGCCCCGGCCAGCTCCCGCACGGTCTCGGGGTCGACCGTGCTGGTCTCGGCGACGACCTGCCCGCTGGCCAGTCCGGCGACGAGGCCGTGCGGCCCGAGATAGGCCGAGCGCACGGCAGCGTCGTCCGCCAGCGAGACCACCACGACGTCGACGTCCCGCACCGCTTCCCGTGCGGTGGGCGCGACGGCGGCATGGTGCTGGGACGCGACTGCCTCGGCCTTGTCGCGGGTCCGGTTGTAGACGCTCACGGCGTGCCCGGCGCCGGCCAGCCGCCCGACCATGGCCGCCCCCATCCGCCCGGTCCCGACGACGGCGACCCGCAGCGAACCCGTCACGTCACCAGCCACCCGCCGTCGACGTACAGCTGCTGGGCGTTGACCGACGCGTTCTCGAGCAGGAAGTCCACGGCATTCACGATGTCGCCCATCGTCGCGAGCCGCCCGGTGGGCGTGCGTGAGCGGTAGCCCTCGAGCACGGTCTCCGGCTTCTGGGACCAGAACGGGCTGTCGCCCACGATGCCGGGGTGGATCGCGTTGACCCGGACCGGCGCCAGCTCGAGTGCGAAGGCGTTGACCATGCCGACGACTCCGCCATTGACCGTCGAGACGGTTGTCGAGCCGGGGTAGGGCTTGTCCTTGGCGCGGCCGCCGAAGATCACGATCGATGAGTCCGGGCCGAGCCGCGACCGGAGCACGTGCACGACCTCGGTGTACCCGACGAGCTTGATCGTCGCGAGGCGCAGGGCGTTGTCGAGGTTGTAGTCGGCGACCGAGTTGGTGTCGCGCTCAATGGCGGCCAGGACCAGGCGGTCCACCCGGCCGACATCTGCGAGCGCGTCGCCCAGGGTGTGTGGCTGGCTGAGGTCGAGAGGTATGCCGCGTGCCTGCGTTCCGACGGTCGCCGCGGCCTCCGCTGCACGCTCAGTGTCTCGCCCGGTCAGGACGACTTCGTCACCCCGCCCGGCCCGGAACCGGACCACCTCCAGCCCGATGCCCATGGTGCCGCCGACGACCAAGGTCCTCATGGCTGGCCCCCGGAACCCAGCTGCTGCTTCAGGTAGTCCCAGTCGCGGGCGAACCGGTAGGAATGCCGACCCGGCGGCTGTGGAGCCTGGGTCTCCAGCCAGCGCACTGGACCGTTGCCGACATTGCGGAAGCTGTGCACGCAGCCGACGCCGGCCCACGCGACGTCACCGATCTCGAGCCGGTAGGGCTTGCCGTCGAACGTCGCCTCGACCGAGCCCTCGACGATGAGGTAGGTCTCCTCGAACGGGTGGTCGTGCGCGCCTGCCACGCCCTCCGGCTCGTACTGCACCATGAACATGGTCGAGAGGGTCGAGCCCAGGTCGGAGTCGACCATCATCTTGACGCTGATGCCGCTGTAGACGAGCAGCGCGGTCCGCATGCTCGCCGAGACCGCCAGCCGGTCCTGCGTCTGGAGCGCCGGGTCCATGTTGGCCGCCTCGATGTGCCCGAACCGCCGCACCCGCGGGTCGCGTACGTCCGCGGCCACCGGCTCGGTCTCCGGCAGCCCGGGCAGCTCGGGCAGGACGAACGTGTCGAAGTCGTGGTCCGGCCGCGGCGTCGGGGCGGACATGCGGGCGAAGAGGGTATCTGCGCTGGTGTCGTTGCGCAGCGAGTGGGGCACGCCGACCGGCACCAGTCCGTAGTCGCCGGGCCCGAGCCGGACCGCCTCCCCCGGGGTCTGCACCACCACCTGGCCCTCCATCACGTAGATGCTCTCCTCGTAGGAGTGCACGTGCGGGGGCAGCGAGCCGCCCGGCTTGAACCGCACCAGGCCGAAGCCGGTGTGGACGGCCGGCGTGCGGGCGTCGACGACCGACCACCCGGCATACCCCTCGGCCCCGGCCAGCGGCCCGGGCGCACCCGTCCACTCCGCCGAGTCCGCCCGGCGCACCAGGTGGTGGGTGGTCATGCAGCGGGCTCCTTGGCCTTGGCTGCCGCAGCCACCAGGTGGTCCCGCGAGTCCTGGACCCGGGAGACCGCCGCGTCCAGGTCGGCCAGCAGCCGGAAGTCGCGTTTGCGGAACGCGCCGCCGACGAGGACGTGCTCGATGTTGGACACGTCCGCCGACAGGGTTACCGCCGCCACGGGGTCGTGCACGGGGGCGATCCCAATGGCGCGAGAGTCGATGACGACGACGTCGGCCTGCTTGCCGGGGGTGAGCGAGCCGGTGCGGTCCTCCACGCCGGCGACGTACGCCCCGTCGAGCGTGGCCATGGTCAGCATGTCGCGCGCGGTCAGCATCGTCGCCGGAGTCGGCTCGCCCGACTCCCAGGTCAGGGCATTGACCCGCGCGCGCTCGGCGCCGAACGCCGCCCGGATCTGGGTGAACATGTCGCCGGGCACGGTCGTGACCACGTCGATCGAGAGGCTGGGGCGCAGCTCGAACTGGCGGGCCTTGTTCACCGGCGGCCAGCCATGCCCCATCTGGAGCTCCACCTGCGGAGCCACCGAGATCATCCCGCCGGTGTCCTTGACGCGCTGCCACTCGTGCTCGCTGAAGTAGCAGCAGTGGATGAAGGTCGTGTCCGGCCCGAGCAGGCCCAGCCGGTCGAGCTGCTCGACCATGGCGTAGCGGCCTGCCAGCCGACCCATGCCGACGTGGACGGTGATCGGGATGCCGAGCTCGCGCGCCAGGCCCCACTCGGCCTGGACGACCTGGTCCTGGGTGAAGCCGGGTCCGCGTGTCGCCAGCCCCATGGTGAGGAGCCCGCCGTCGGAGGAGAAGTAGGTCTCGCGCACCCGCCGCACGTCGTCCCCGGGAATCGCCTCGGCGCTGAAGTACCAGTACTTCTCGAGGGAGGTGTTGGCGCTGCCGTAGGCGTACTGGGCGCGGATGCCGGTCTCCTTGAGGCCCTGGATGGCGGCGTCCGGGTGCTCGGGGGTGTTGTTGATGTGCGACCAGTCGACGAGCGTCGTGATGCCGGCGTTGAGACACTCCAGCGAGCCCGCGACGTTGCTCGCGTAGACGTCCTCGGCCCGGCAGAGGGGTGCGAACGTGTCGAGGATGTCGACGAAGTAGTCGTCGAGGGTCGCGTTGGGCGCGCAGTTGCGGATCGCTGCCTCCCAGGTATGCCGGTGGGTGTCCACGAAGCCCGGGATCACGATCCGGCCGGTGCAGTCCACGACCTCGGCGTCGGCGTCGATGCTCGCCTCGACTCCGGCGATCGTGTCGCCGTCGATGAGGACGTCGCCGGTCGCCAGGTCGCCGATCGAGGGGTCGACCGACAGCACGGTTCCGCCCTTGAGGAGGATCTTGGCCATTGCTGCTCCTTTTCTGCTGGCCGGTCGCGCCGGTCGCCAGTTGGGTCCTGCCGGGTTGGCCGGGGGTTAGTACGAGACGAGTCGCCGGACGGCGGCGACGACCTTGTCGACGGTGGGGATGACCTGCTGCTCGAGGGCGTCGGCGAACGGGAGCGGCACGTTGTCGCCGGCCAGCCGCCGAACCGGCGCGTCGAGCAGCTCGAAACCCTCGTCTGCGACCAGGGATGCCAGGGTCGCCCCCCAGCCGCCCTGGTAGGGGTTCTCCTCCACGATCAGCAGCCGTGAGGTCCGGCCCAGCGAGGTCAGCACGGTGCTGGCGTCGAGCGGGATGAGGCAGCGCAGGTCGATCACCTCGACATCGATGCCGTCGGTTGCCAGGACCTCCGCGGCGGCGAGGGCCATGGGGACCGTGGCGGCGAGCGCCACGACCGTGACGTCCGCGCCGGGACGCGCCACCCGCGCCTCGCCGAGGGGCACCACATGGTCGGGCGGCGCAGGTGCGCCCTTGGTGGCGAACAGCCCCTTGTGCTCGAAGAACACGACCGGGTCGTCGCTGCGGATCGCCGACGCCATGAGGCCCACGACGTCGGCTGGCGTCGACGGTGCGACGACCTTCAGCCCAGGGACACAGAGCGCCCAGTTCTCCACCGACTGCGAGTGTTGCGCCCCGAAGCCCAGCCCGCCGCCGTTAGCGGTGCGGATGACCAGGGGGACGGTCACCTGGCCGCCGGTCATGTACCGGGCCTTGGGGATCTCGTTGGCGAGGTAGTCCCAACAGCAGGCGAGGAAGTCGCTGAACATGATCTCGGCGACCGGCCGGATCCCGGTCATGGCCGCGCCCATGGCCGCACCGACGATGGCCTGCTCGGAGATGGGCGTGTCCCACACCCGCCGGGGGCCGAACTCCTCCAGCAGGCCGACCGTCGTCTTGAACACGCCGCCCGCGGCGCCGATGTCCTCGCCGAGGCAGACCACGGTGGGGTCGCGGCGCATCTCGCGCGCGATCCCCTCGGCCACGGCGTCGCGGTAGGTCAGCTCGCCGTTCGTCAGGTCCGCCATGCCGCTCCCCCGTCGGCCCACACGTCGGTGAACGCCTCTGCCGGATCTGCAGCGGGCGCGGCGCGCGCCGCCTCCACCGCCCGGGCGACGACGTCCGCCGCTCTCGCCTCCACCTCGTCGATCTGGGCCTGCGGTGCGCCCTCCGCGAGCAGCCGGCTCTGCGAGACCAGCAGCGGGTCCCGCGCCAGCCACTCCTCGACCTCTTCGGCGGGCCGGTAGGTGCCCGGGTCGGTGCGGCTGTGCCCGAAGTGCCGGTAGGTCAGTGCCTCGATGACGGTGGGGCCCTCGCCACTGCGCGCCCGGGACACCGCCTCGGCCATGGCGTCGCGGACCACGACCACGTCGTTGCCGTCGATCACGACGCCGGGCATGCCGTTGGCCGCGGCCCGGTCTGCTGCCGGGTTCGGCACCGAGGTCACGGATGCGATCGGCGTGTACTCCATGTAGCGGTTGTTCTCGCAGACGAACACGACCGGCAGGGCCCACACGGCTGCGAGGTTGAGGGCCTCGTGGAAGGCGCCGATATTAGTGGCCCCGTCGCCGAAGAAGGCGACGGCGACCTGGCCGCTCCCCCGCAGCAGGGCCGACCACGCCGCCCCGTTGGCCATCGGCAGGTGGGCCCCCACGATGGCGTAGGAGCCGAGCATCCCGTGGTCCGCCTGGGTGAGGTGCATCGAGCCGCCCTTGGCCCGGCATACCCCGGTCTGCTTCTGCATGAGCTCGGCGAGGCACCCCTCAGGACTGGCGCCCCGCGCCATGGCGTGGTGGTGTCCCCGGTAGGTGGCGAAGACGTAGTCGTCAGCGCGCAGCGCGGCGCTCGCCCCGACGGCCACGGCCTCGTGACCGGCCGCCAGGTGGGTGGTGCCCTTGACCAGACCGCGCAGGAAGAGGTCGTGTGCCGCCTTCTCGGTCCCTCGGATGATCGCCATCTGCTCGTGCCAGGCCAGCAGGGTCGCGGTGTCGACTGCCGGGGCTGTCGTGCCGGGGCTCACTCCTCACCACGTCCCTGCGCCGTGTTGAGGTGCGACTGCGACTCGCGCACGGCCGGAAGCCCGCCGTCGGCGGTCCAGTAGCGCTGGCCGGCGATGAGCAGCTCCTCGGCGGGGAACTTCGTGATGACCTCGCAGCCGTCGGCCGTGACGACGACCTCCTCCTCGATGCGGGCCGCCGACCAGCCGTCGGAGGCTGGCCAGTACGTCTCGAGTGCGAAGACCATGCCCTCCTCGAGGGTCTCGGGGTGGTCGAGGGAGACCAGCCGGCTGAAGATCGGCTTCTCCCAGATGCTCAGCCCGACCCCGTGGCCGTACTGCAGGGCGAAGGCCGCTTCCTCGTCGCGGAAGCCGAACTCCTCTGCGGTCGGCCAGAGCTCGACGATGTCGGCGGTGGTCGCCCCCGGGCGCACCTGCGCGATGGCCACGTCCATGTACTCGCGGCACCGGGTGTAGGCGTCGCGCATGGCCGGGGACGCGCTGCCCACGGCGAAGCAGCGGTAGTAGCAGGTGCGATAGCCCACGTGGCTGTGCAGGATGTCGAAGAACGCGGGGTCGCCAGGCCGGACGATCCGGTCGCTGTAGACGTGCGGGTGGGGCGAGCACCGCTCCCCCGAGATCGCGTTGACGCCCTCGACGTACTCGCTCCCGAGGTCGTAGAGCACCTTGCTGACCAGGCCCACGCACTCGTTCTCGCGCACCCCCGGCCGCAGGAAGCCGTAGAGCTCCTCGTAGGCGGCGTCCACCATCGAGCAGGCCTGCGTGAGCAGGGCGATCTCGTCCTGGGTCTTGATCCGGCGGGCCTCGAGGCACACCTGCTGACCGTCGACCACGTCGATGCCCTCGGCCCGTAGGGCCTCCAGGATGGGCATCTCGACCAGGTCCACGCCGAGCGGCTCGTCGGCCAGGTCGTGCTCGCGCAGGACGGTGGCGACCTTGCGGGCCACCTCCTCGGCCACCCCGGCGCCCGGATGGAAGGCGCCACGCAATGTGGATATCCCGGCGCGGGCGCGTTTCTCACCGTCCAGCCACGGGTTGAAGAGCTGGTGATGACGGGCCGCCGAACCGAAGTCCCAGAGCACCGGCTCGCCGCCCCGCGGGAGCACCGCGAAGCGGATCAGCTTGTCGACCGCCCAGGTGCCGATGTGGGTGGCCGTGAGGTAGCGGATGTTGGAGAAGTCGAAGCACAGCAGGCCGCCCAGGGAGGAGGCCTCCAGCTGGGCGGTGATGCGGGCCAGGCGCTCTCGGCGGAGACGCTCGAGATCGATGCGCTGTTCCCAGTCGACCGCGTTGGGGCCGAAAGTGCGGATAGCCATGGGTCACCGACCTGTGGGTTCTCGGGTATCTGCGAGTAAGCCACTGCCTGCTTCCGGTGTCAAGTGGTACTTCACGACTGGTGAAGCAGCACTGTTAACGAGCGGGTATGCGGGATGGCTGGCCGTCGCTGAGATGTACAGTCGCACTGCACGAGAGTCCGAGCACGACCTCATCCCGAGACCTCTCCCCCGGCCGACGAAGGGACCCGATGGCCGACACCAGCCCTCTCCCGCCCGAGCCGAGCGCGGAGAACCTCGGAGCGGCCATCCGCGCCGCCCGCGCGGCGCGCGGGCTGTCCCTGCGGGAGCTCGCGCGGCGGATCGACGTCTCACCATCCTTCGTGTCGCAGGTCGAGCGAGGCAAGGCCAACCCGTCGGTCGGCACGCTCTACGCGCTCGTGTCCGTGCTCGGGATGTCGCTGAACGAGCTCCTCGGTGGCCCGGCCGACCCCAGCGAGACCAGCGGGATCAGCGCGCCGACGGAGGCCTCGGAGCCTGCCTGGCCGGGCGCCCCGACAGCGTGGCCGCGCATCGCGGCGCCGGTGGTGCGCGCCCGCGAGCGCGGTCGGGTTCAGATGTCCGGGGTGGTCTGGGAGCGGCTGACCCCCGACGACCCGCTCGTCGACTTCCTCCACGTCGAGTACGGGCCGGGCAGTGCCTCCTGCCCGCCGGACGACATGGTGCGGCACGGCGGGCGCGAGTACGGCGTGATCGTCACCGGGCGCCTGGAGGTCCAGGTGGGCTTCGAGACGTACTCGCTCGAGCCGGGTGACTCCATCCACTTCGACTCCTCCACGCCCCACCGGCTGAGCAACCCCCACGACGAGCCCTGCACCGCGGTGTGGTTCGTGCTGGCGCGCCGCGACGACGTGAGGGTCGCCCCCACCGCGACGCCGTCGGCGTGGGCTCACCTGCCGGGACTCCTCTAGGCCCAGGCCAACCGACGGCCGTCCGGTCAGCCTCGCCGCCAGGGAAGGAGCTGGTCGAGCAGCCGCTCCCGCCTAGACCTCGCTCCGGACGGCGAGGAGAAGCCCAGCGCCGGGATGGCGAGTGGGCCGGCCGCACGGGCAAGCGTCGTCTGGTCGTGCACGCGGCGGACGATCGCCCGCATGCGGGGTTCAGCCGGAAGAGCTCGTGGTCGCACCGCGCCTCCCGGGCCAAGAGCGGTTCGGTCATGAACGGCAGGACGAGAGCTCCGCCAGGTCGTGGAGCTTGAGAGCCAGAAGCGCGACAGTGGCCATCGGGTCCAGGGCGCACCGCTCAACGCACCTGCCGCCAACGCAACGCGACGGGCACGGCGAACCTGATCGCGCCGCTGATCGGTCCGGTCAGGCTGGTACCGCGTGCGCCAGCTGCTGACCAGGCCGAGAACCTTCGGATGCTAGGTGGCGCGACCACCAGCCGATCTCGGGACGATCGGCACCTGACCCTCCATTGAAGCGGCGATACAGCAGAGCTGGCAGGGGCAGAGGCGCAACCCCGAGGCGGTGGAGTGCGTCTGGTGCTACGAAAGCGCCGTAGGGCAAGGCCCCAGGGACGAGGCCCCAGGGACGAGGCCGCAGGGACGAGGAGGGGCAGTGCTCGGAAGCCGACGCGATGACGTCGATCACCTCGAGCGGGAGTTCGACGCGTTCTACCGCGGCACCGCCCACCGGGTCGTCCACCTGGTCTACGCGAGCACCGGAGACCTCACCTTGGCGCAGGACTGCACGCAGGAGGCCTACAGCCGGGCGTGGCAGCAGTGGTCGACCGTCCGTACCCACGACGAGCCTCTCTCATGGGTGCGCACGGTGGCCCGGCGCCTGGCGATCTCGGCCTGGCGCAAGAGAGGGGCGCAGGAGCGGGCTTACCAGAGGGTGGGCGTCCACGACACCGTCGGGCCGCCCACGGAGGACCGGGCGCTGGTCATCGCGGCCCTGAGGACCCTGTCCGACCCGGTCCGGGAGACCGTCACCCTCCACTACATCGGTGACCTGTCGATCGAGCAGATCGCCCGAGAGACCAACACGCCCGTCGGCACCATCAAGGCCCGGCTCCATCGGGGGCGAGCCCAGCTTGCCGAGGCCCTGACCCGACCACACGAGACGTCACGGAAGGAGACGCGCCATGGCTGAGCCCCGTACCTGGACGCCAGCCGACGACGAGAACGTCCGCTCGGCCCTGTCTGGCCTTCGGCGCGACGTCGACGCCGTGACCCTCGCCGAGCCGGCCTTCATCCGCGGTCGGGGCGATGCCCGGCGGCGCCAGCGCTGGCTGGGCTGGGGAGCTGCTGCGGCCGCCGCGGTCGTCATCGCGGCAGCAGTCGGCTACGCCACCCTCGGCCGTGACCAGGGCGCCCCGGTTCCACCGGCCACCCCGACGACCACCGCCTCCGCGCTGAGCCCACTCGCCCAGGCGGATGCGCTTCCCCTGGCCGTGGAGTGGGGCACCGCGGTGGGTGTGACCAGCGGTATGCAGCGCTCGCCGATCGACCGCTTCGAGCGGGTGGAGTGCGGAGTGGCCAACCCTGGGGCCGTGGTTGAGGCCCAACAGGTCCGCAGCGAGTTCAGCCCCCTGGTCGGCGTCCAGGTCCGGTTCGACACCAGCCCCGGTCAGGCCGAAGCCGCCGCTGGCCGGTTCGCCGACGCACTGGCCGGCTGCGGCACACCGTTCACGGTCACCCCCAAAGGCAGCTCCGGATGGCCCCGGGTCTTCTCGTACACCACCGGCCACACCGGATCCGGCTGGCTGGCCGTCGCCGCGAGCGGGAGTGACATCACCTACCTCCAGGTGGTTGACCCGGGGGCGACCCGGCCGCCGGTGAGCGAGGCCTCGTTCCGCAGCCTCGCCGAGATCGCCCAGACCCGCCTCGAGCGCTATGGCAGCGCGGCGACGGCGACCGGCCCCGGCACGTCCACCAGCGCGCCGCCGTCCTCCGGCATCGCCATCGACGAGGAGATGCCGGTCGCCGGCCCGAAGCCCCTGCTCGACCCCGCACTCTTCGTCGCCGGCTCGCAGTGGGCCTCGCCGGCCCTGACCGGCGGCAAGCAGAGCTCAGCCGGCGCCGGCGAGTGGGAGGGGACCGCCGCACTCACCGAGTGCGATGCCGACACCTCGACGACCGGTCGCTTCGGCATCATCAGGGTGCGCAACTCCTCGACGGGCGCGTACTTCGGCGCACAACGGGTGCGGGTTCTGGACTCCGCCCAGGCAGCCAGCGACTACGCCTCGCGGCTCCGGGCCACGATCGGCCGAGGCTGTGACTTCCCGAACGGCACCAACAAGGCCACACCTGGCGCCGTCGACGGCACCTACCGCGTCGACATGACGTTCGCCGACGGGTCCACCGCCATCACCAGCTTCGTCGGCTACAGCTCGATGGAGACCCCCAACGCGGTCACGACCGTGGTGGTCTGGGGCCTCAAGGACCCCACCCAAGGGTTCGACGAGCTGGCCCGGCTGCTCGCACTCGCCCGCCAGAAGTAGCAGCCGTCCTCATCGACCCCGCGGCGACACGTGCCAGATCTGCTGTCCTCCATGACGTGGTATGCCGTGGGAGTGGCCTGGGTGCCCATCGGCACCTGAGCCGCTCCCACGGCATACGAAGTCGGAAGCGCTTCAGCTGCTTCGCGAGGCGGGATTACGAGGCGGGACTACTTCGCGAGGCCCTCCATGATGTGGCGCATCAGCTCGGCTGTCTCCGACGGCGTCTTGCCGACCTTCACCCCGGCCGCCTCGAGGGCCTCCTTCTTGGCCGCGGCCGTGCCCGACGAGCCCGACACGATAGCGCCCGCGTGGCCCATCGTCTTGCCCTCGGGTGCGGTGAACCCGGCGACGTAGCCGACGACCGGCTTGGTGACGTGCTCCTTGACGTAGTCCGCGGCGCGCTCCTCGGCATCGCCCCCGATCTCGCCGATGATGACGATCGCATCCGTGTCGCGGTCGTTCTGGAACGCCTCGAGGCAGTCGATGTGGGTGGTGCCGATGATCGGGTCGCCGCCGATGCCGACCGCCGAGGAGAAGCCGATGTCCCGCAGCTCGTACATCATCTGGTAGGTCAGCGTCCCGGACTTGGAGACCAGTCCGATCCGGCCCGGGCCGGAGATGTCGGCCGGGATGATCCCCGCGTTGGACTTACCGGGGCTGATCAGGCCGGGACAGTTCGGGCCGATGATGCGCGTGGTGCCGCGGTCGGAGGCGTAGCGGAAGAACTCCGCGGTGTCACGCACCGGCACGCCCTCGGTGATGACCACGGCCAGCGGCATCTCGGCGTCGACCGCCTCGACCACCGCCGACTTGGTGAACGCCGCCGGCACGAAGATGACCGAGACGTTCGCCCCGGTCTCCTTGATCGCCTCGGCCACGGTGCCGAAGACGGGTACGGCCACGCCACCCTCGAAGTCGACCGTCGTGCCCGCCTTGCGGGGGTTGACGCCGCCGACGATGTTGGTGCCGGACTTGAGCATGCGCTGGGTGTGCTTCATGCCCTCCGAGCCGGTCATGCCCTGGACGATGACCCTGGAGTTCTCGTCGAGAAAAATTGCCATTGCTGTACCGATCTTCCTGTTCGAGGGCTCAGGCCTGGGCCGCGAGCTCGGCGGCCTTGCGGGCGGCGCCGTCCATGGTCTCTTCGATGGTCACGAGCGGGTGGTTGAACTCGGCGAGGATGCGCCGGCCCTCCTCGACATTGTTGCCGTCGAGCCGCACGACGAGCGGCTTGTCCTCCTCACCACCGAGCGCCTCGAGCGCACCCACGATGCCGTTCGCCACCGCGTCGCAGGCAGTGATGCCGCCGAAGACGTTGACGAAGACCGACTTGACCTGGGCGTCCCCCAGGATGATGTGGAGGCCGTTGGCCATCACCTCGGCAGACGCGCCGCCGCCGATGTCCAGGAAGTTGGCCGGCTTGGGGTGGTTGCCCTCGGCGTCGGTGAACTCCTCGCCCGCGTAGGCGACCACGTCGAGCGTGGACATGACCAGGCCGGCGCCGTTGCCGATGATGCCGACCGAGCCGTCGAGCTTGACGTAGTTGAGGTCCTTCTCCTTCGCCGCCGCCTCGAGCGGGTCGGTGGCCGACTTGTCCTCGAGCGCGGCGTGGTCGGGGTGGCGGAAACCGGCGTTCTCATCGAGCGACACCTTGCCGTCGACCGCGATGATGTCGCCGTCCTCGGCCTTCACCAGCGGGTTGACCTCCACCAGGGTCGCGTCCTCGTCACGGTAGACCTCCCACAGGCGCTTGAGCACCGGCTCGATCTTGGCCCCCGTCTCGGCGTCGAAGCCCGCGGCCTCCACGATCTCGCGGGCCTTCGCGTCGTCGATCCCGACGTTGGCGTCGACCTCGACCTTGGCCAGCGCCTCCGGACGCTCGACCGCGA
Source organism: Dermatophilaceae bacterium (assembly GCA_035691065.1). Taxonomy (GTDB): domain Bacteria; phylum Actinomycetota; class Actinomycetes; order Actinomycetales; family Dermatophilaceae; genus DASSJT01. Next base: position 25,538 of record DASSJT010000222.1, on the reverse strand, counting down.
GCTGCTCGATGTCCATGCCGCCCTCCTTGCTGCACATGGCGAGGAGGGAGCGGTTGGCGCGGTCCAGAAGGATGGAGAAGTAGTACTCCTCGGCGATCTTGGCACCCTGGGCGATCATCACCGTCCCCACGGTGTGGCCCTTGATGTCCATGCCCAGGATCTGCGCCGCGAACTGCTCGGCCTCCTCGGGCGACTTGGCGACCTTGACGCCGCCGGCCTTGCCGCGGCCGCCGGTCTTGACCTGCGCTTTGACGACGGTGACCCCGCCGCTCTTGGCCCCGATGGTCTCAGCTGCGGCACGGGCCGCCTCGGGGGTGGTCGCCACGGCGCCGGCCAGAACCGGCACGCCATGCGCCTCGAAAATGTCGCGAGCTTGGTACTCGAAGAGATCCACGGGAGTGAAGTCCGTCCTGATCAGGAAAGGGATGGTCCGGATGCGAGGGTAGTCCCGGCGCACGCGCCCGCGCTGCCCCTGGTCCCGTGCTTGGGACCAATCTCACGCATCGGCCCACGACGTCCCAGAACCTACTGGCGAGTACCTCGTTTCCGCCGTCTCTCACGGACGCAGGTATGCCGGACAGGGTGGCGGCGTGCGTCCCTCCAGCACCGCTGTGAGCAGGTCGGCGTCGCAGTTGCCCCCCGTCATGATGACCGCGACCCGCCTGCCCTGCATACGGTCGCGCTCGGCCAGCAGGCCAGCAGTCGCGATCGCGCCCGAGGGCTCGCAGAGGTGGTGCGTTGTCCGCAACAGCAGCCGCATGGCCTCGGCTGTCTGGTCGTCGGGCACCACGACCACTCGAGCCGCCCCCTTCACGATCGTCTCGACCGCGGTGTCGACCGGCGTGCGGCAGGCGACCCCGTCGACGAAGGTCAGGGCGCTCTCGGTCTCGACGGGCTGCCCGGCCTTGAACGAGCGGGCGTACGCCGGCGCGCCCTCGGCCACGACGCCGACGATTTCCGTGGGCAGCCCCAGCAGGTCTCGCACCCCGATGAGCCCGCAGATGCCCGAGCCCATGCCCACCGGGACGTAGACGGCGTCCAGTGGCCCGGCGGTATCGAACAGCTCCCGAGCGTAGGTCGCCACGCCGACCACCAGGTCCTCGTGGAACGGCGGCACCGGCTCGAGCCCCAGCTCCTCGCCCCTGGACATCGCGAACTCCCGGGCTTCCTGGTAGTCGCGACCGTGCACGACCAGCTCCGCCCCGAAGGCCTCCATGGCGGCGTTCTTGTCCGGGCTGTTGCCCTGGGGGACCACGATCACGACGCGCCGCCCGGCTGCACGGCCGGCATACGCCAAGGACTGGCCGTGGTTGCCCCGCGTCGCGGACACCATGCCGGCCACCTGTGGCCGCTCGCGGACCATCCGGTCGGCATAGACCAGCCCGCCGCGCACCTTGAACGCGCCCGTCGGCGTGGTGTTCTCGTGCTTGACCCAGACCTCGGCGCCGACGGCGCGGCCGAGCAGCGGCCAGGCGTACTGCGGGGTCGGAGCCATGTGCCGACGCACCAGTGCGGTGGCGCGGTCGAGGTCGCTTAGGGTGAAAGCCATGGCCCGAGTGTCTCAGGCATCGGTCGCCGCTCGGGACGCGTACTCCCCGCGGCCCCAGCACGATGGACGCATGCCCGTCCGCGCCGCCGCGGGCGCGCTCATCCTCGCTGCCATGACCACCGGCTCACTCGTGGGCTGCGGCTCGGACTCGCCCGGCCCCGCACCCGCCCCGAGCGTCTTCCCGATCACCCTGACCCGCACCGGCGGTGTCGCCGGGTTCCACGACAAGGCGGTCATCGCCAGCGACGGGGCGGTCGACCTCACGACGAGGCAGGGGAGGCGGCAGTGCACCCTCGACCCGACCGTGCTGGCCGCGGTGAGCACCGCAGCGACGGCGATCACGGGCACCGCCTCGACGGCACCCGCCCATCCCGACGACCTCGTGGTGGTCGTCACCACCGGCCGCGGCTCGGCCCGCATCGAGGACTCCGCCCTGGCCAACGTCTCCGGCGAGCTGGGCCGGCTGCTCGACCCCAAGCAGACAGGTGCCGTATGCCGGTGAGCCGGCCGACCTAGAAGGTCACCTCGGTGCCGGCTCCGGTCTCCCGCGCGCGGGCCACGACGTACTCGGCGGCGGCCAGGTCCTCGACCGCGATGCCCAGGGACTTGAAGACGGTGAGCTCTTCTGGCGACTGGCGGCCCGCCGCGAGACCCGCCAGCACGCTGCCGAGCTCGACGACGGGGTAGTCCGGACCCAGGACGCCCTCTGCCTGGGGGATGAGGAAGTCGCCGGCCTCGCTGCGCAGGGACTCGAGCCGGTCGGTGAACAGCCGGGCTGCAGCAATGGTCGGCGAGTCCAGCTCCCTGGTCTCGGGGAAACAGGCTCCGACCGCGTTGACGTGGACGCCTGGGGCCAGCCAGTCCCGCGACACGACTGGCGTCGCTGAGCTGGTCACCGTGACGACGATGTCGGCGCCTTCCACCGCTGCCTCGATGGACGGGCTGGCGACGGCATCCACCTCGTCGGCGAGCGCCTGTGCGCTGGCAGGCGTGCGGCTCGCGACCCGAAGCGTGTCGACGTCGCAGACCGCGCGGAGCGCGGCCACGTGGGCCCGCGCCTGGTGCCCCGCCCCGATGACAGCGACCACACGGGACTCGGGGCGTGCCAGCGCCCGCGTTGCCACGGCGGTGGCAGCCGCCGTGCGGATTGCCGTGATGGGCTCGGCGTTCATGACTGCGACGGGGACACCCGAGACACCGTCGAAGAGGGTGACGGTGCCCTGGTGTGGGTCGAGGCCGTGGGCGGCGTTCGCAGGGAAGACGGCCACGGACTTGAGCGCATAGACCGGCGTCGCACCGGCGCGGTGCACCGGCATGAGGCCCAGCACCGAGGACCGGTCCCCGGGTCGCACCATCATGCGCAGCGGCATCAACACCTCGCCGCGCGCTGCCGCGACCAGGGCGGCCTCCACCGCCTCGATGCAACCGGGCAGGTCGAGCAGCTGCCGGACTTCTGCGGCATTGAGGACGAGCACGCCGCCATCGTGCCACCCGCAGGGTGGGGTGTCGCTGTCGCCGCATTCGCGTGAGAATCGACGGCCAGGGTCACGTCATGTCACGCAAGAGGGTGACGTGCGCAGGTGACCCGGCTGGCCGGCATACTCCATCCGGCACCACGCGGCTGCGGGCCCTCGGCCGGAAACCTGGTCAGCACAGGGGTGCGCCGCCGAATCCCCTGAAATCGGCGGCGCACTGAGCAGGGTGCTGAGCCCTGTTGATCGGGTGGACACGACGCTGACCCGACACCACTAATGTCACCCCGCCGGAGCCGCACGACAAGTGCAGGAGACGCTTCTTTGCCATTCCTTGAACGAGAAATGGGCAAGTGCTGGAAGTGCAAGGCGGCTCGCCGGTGGAAATGGAACCAAATCTTGCCAAAAGCGACCTGTGGCGTGCTTGGCCCCCAGGATGGAAGCGGTCACAGGCGACGTGACCGACAGGGCGGCGGGCCGCCAGCCGAGGGCCGGCGACCCGCCGTCTCACGTCTTTCCGCAGGTCAGCGAGGCTGCTGAACCCTGACGCAGGGTCAGGTCAGAGGTGGGTCAGCTGACCGTCACCGCAGTGTCGTCGACGACGAAGGACGTCTGCAGCGAGGAGTCCTCGCTCATCAGGAACTTCACCGTGACGCTCTGGCCCTTGTAGGCCGAGAGGTCGAAGGACTTCTGGACGTAGGTCGAGTTCGCGTTGAGGTTGGAGTAGGTGGCCAGCGTAGTGGTCACCCCACCGACGATCACCTGGGGTTTCATCGTGTCGTAGACGGTGCTCGTCGTGGTCTCCGAAGTGTCGATCCGGACCCAGAAGCTGAAGGTCGCAGACGTCGCCGTCGACGGGATCGACACCATCTGGCTCTCGTTCTCGGTCGCGGTGTACCCGTTGCCCCCGAGCCACATCTTCCAGCTGCCGGTGCGGGCCGGGCGGCCGGTGTTGTTCGTGATCGGGCCGGAGGTGCCGGTCCAGTTCACCGCCCCGGACTCAAAGCCCGGGTTGAGCAGAAGGTTCGAACCGGTGGGCGGAGGCGTGGTGCCGCCACAGGTCTCGCTGCCCGCCGGGGCGCTGATCGCCTTCATGGCGTTCTCGACGGCGATGCACTGGGCGCTTCCGGACCCGTAGAGCTCGCGGGCCGACGCGATGGCGCCGTTGCGGGCCGCCGCGTAGTTGCTGCTTGACGTGAGCTTGGTCGTGAGCGTGCGGTACCACACCTTCTCGGCGACGACGTGGCCTGCGCCGGTGAACGACGAGCCGTTGCAGGTCGGGCTGTTGTAGCTGACGCCGTTGACCGTCTTGGCGCCGGAGCCTTCCGATGCGAGGTAGTACCAGTGGTTCAGCGGCCCGGAGGAGTAGTGCACGTTGAGGCTGCCGATGCCTGAGTACCAGCAGTCGGGGCTCGTGCCGTCGCGACTGGGCTTGTCCATGTAGCGCAGCGGGGTACCGTTGCCGTTGATGTTGATCTTCTCGCCGATCAGGTAGTCCCCGACGTCGGACGCGTTGTTCGCGTTCCACTCGACCCCGGTGCCGAGGATGTCGGAGGTCGCCTCGTTGAGGCCGCCGGACTCTCCGCTGTAGGTCAGGTTGGCGGTGTTCTCGGTGACGCCATGGCTCATCTCATGGCCGGCCACGTCGAGCTCGGTGAGCGGATGGGTGTTGCTCGCCCCGTCGCCGTAGGTCATCTGGGTGCCGTCCCAGAACGCGTTGACGTAGGCATTGCCGTAGTGGACCCGGCTGCGCGCGCCGGTGCCGTTGTTCCAGATGCCGGCGCGCGAGTGCACCGAGCTGTAGTAGGCGTAGGTTCGCTCGGCGCCGTACTCGGCGTCGACGCCGGCCGTCTGGCGGCTGCTCGTGGTGCCGTTGCCCCACACGTTGTCGGCGTCGGTGAACTGCGTGCCCGTTCCGGACGTCGCCCCGTTGAGGTCGGTCGTGTAGTTGCCGTGCGAGTCCTTGAGCAGCCAGGTCGAGCCCGACAGCACGGTGTTGAGCGTGACCGTGCCGGAGTACATGGAGTAGCCCGTCCCCGTCTCGATCTCGTCGTAGGTGCCACGGACCGCACCCGTCGTGGCGTCGACGATCGTGTGGAACCGGCTGGGGGTCTGGTCGGCCTTGGTCCCGGTGGTCAGCACGTCGTAGGCAAGGCGGGGCGCACCCTCGCGGGCGTCGACGACGAGCGTGCTGGTGGTGGACTCGCCGCTGGCGACGGAGCGCTGCGCGCCCAGCGCCTCGGCCTTGGCCCTGGCGAAGGCCGGCGTCGTCGACGGCACGGACGCCTGGCCCGTGGCGTTCCAGATCACCTGCTCGCGGTCGGCAGCCCTCGTGACGATGAAGTCGCCCCCGAGTACTTTCAGCCCCTGGAAGGTGCGGTCGTAGCGCACATGGACCGTGCCGTCCGGGTCGCTGAGGACCGAGCGGACGATGAGCTTCTCGGTGCTCGGCAGTTTCAGGTGCGCTCGCACGGCGTCGGCGCGGCTCTGTTCGGCCGCCACTGTCGGGGTGGGATTGTTGCTGGTGGCCAGTGGTGCTGCGGAGCTGGCGCCTCCGAATGGCGCAGCCAGCGCCGCGGCAGCGAGGGCGCCGATCGCGGCGCTGCGTGGGAGTCGTTTCACGTCAGGCTTCCCTTCCCGAGCGAGCCGCGGGGATTTCCCGGCGGTTCGTGCTGACGCCGCTCCCTGTCGGCCAGGATCCGCCTGCCCGTGTCTCGGCGTCGGCGGAACGCTGGACCCCCACTTGGACGCTGGTCAATGGCCGAAGACAAAAATTGGCGGAAGCGAGAGGAATCCCTGAACAACCGGTGGCGGCTTCTTGACGGTGAATTGCTCAAATGGGTCAGTGGCAAGAAACAGCAAAGGACCGCAGGATTTCCTGCGGTCCTTTGCTTCGGTATGCCGTTTCGTCCCATTTGCGGTTGACCGGCGGCAAATCCGCGTCAGGCCGGCACAACCGCCCCCCGGACCCACTCGACGATCTCGGTCGTGGTCGCGCCGGGTGTGAAGATCTTCGCGACCCCCATGCGCTCCAGCTCGGGGATGTCGGCCTCCGGGATGATGCCACCCCCGAACACGACGATGTCGCTGGCCTCGCGCTGCGCCAACAGCTCCATGACCTTCGTGAAGAGGGTCATGTGCGCCCCGGACAGCACGGAGAGCCCCACGGCGTCGGCATCCTCCTGGATCGCCGCCTCCACGATCTGCTCAGGGGTCTGGTGGAGCCCGGTGTAGACGACTTCCATGCCGGCGTCGCGGAGGGCGCGGGCGACGACCTTGGCGCCGCGGTCGTGGCCGTCGAGGCCGGGCTTGGCCACGACAATGCGCAGGGGGGCTTCGCTCATGAACAGCACTGTAGCCAAGGGTGGGAGGCCAGCCACCGGCTGCGGCCCATCCGACACTTAGAGCCGGTTGTCCACCCCAGGGCCGGTTGTCCACCCCAGGGCCGGTTGCCCACTCAGAGCCGGTTGTCCACCCCAGGGCCGGTTGTCTACGCGGTGCGCCACGCGCCCGGGAACTGTGGCCGGATGCTCGGGTTCGCCGGGCGTGTCATCCGGCGAGCCGCTACCTTCGAGTCACCATGACGCAGACGGCCGGCGGTCCCACCCGCCGCGGGAAGCGGGAGGGCGCAGCGTTGCGCAACGCTCCCGCCCTGTCCGCGCCCAGCATGGCCTGCCTCGGCGTGCCCGGACGCCTTTCCGCCATCGGGTCGATGGTCCGGGCACCCGCACGTGCGCTGGCCAGCCCCGGCGGGCTGGTCGGAACGCTGGTCGAGGCTGCGTGGCTCACGACCCACAGCGCCCTGTACCCGCTGGGGCACTTCGGCGCTCGCGAGCGCCCCACACACCATGGCTTCCGGGTCGAGCACCTGCCTCCGATGCAGCGCGGCATGGTGGTCTCCGACGTCGAGGCGGCCGGGACGCCGATCCTGCTGGTGCACGGCATGATCGACAACCGGTCGGTCTTCACGCTTCTGCGGAGGGGGCTCCGGCGTCGGGGGTTCGGCCGGGTCACCAGCATGAACTACTCACCGCTCACGGGCGACGTCCGGGCGGCCGCGGCGGCCCTGGCCCAGGAGGTCGAGGCCCTGGTCGCCGAGACGGGATACGAGCGCGTCCACATCATCGGCCACAGCATGGGCGGCCTGATCGCCCGCTACTACATCACCCGGCTCGGGGGCGACGAGCGGGTGCACACGCTGGTGACTCTCGGCACACCGCACAAGGGCACGTACCTCGCCTATGGCTGGCCCTCGCGCCTGTGCCGCCAGCTGAGGCCCGGAAGCGCGCTGATGAGTGAGCTGGAACAGCCCGTGCCGCAGTGCCGCACCCGCTTCGTGGCCTACTGGTCCGACCTCGACCAGGTCATCATCCCGCAGAGCAACGCGGCCCTCGTCCACCCGGACCTCAACGCCCGCAACGTGGTCCTTCACGGTGTGGGCCACACGTCGCTGCCGATCATCGGCAGCGTCGTCCATGGCATCTCCACCACCCTGGCCCACCTGGACAGCGACGGGACGACCCTCGCCGAGGGCGTCACCGAGCTGCGCGACTTCTCGACGTCGAGAGGCCGCTAGAGTGCTCGTCAACTCCGCAGTCACGGCCCGTCCGGAGGTCTTCTGGCTCTTCTGGCTCCAACTCGTCGGCGAGGGGAATTGCCCATAACGAAACCGTCACGGTAGTCTCCCTGCACTCGTGTCCCCCTGCACGTGAGGTCTCTCCCCCTGTGAGCACCGATCAATACAGCGGACGGCATCGTGCCGCCCGTCGGCGTGGACTACGCATTCCACGCACCCTGAGCGCCGATTTCGTCATGCCCACCGCGGCGGCTGCCGCCCTCGTGGTGAGCGCCACCGGAGCGGCCGTTGCCGACACCTCCCCCTTGGGCTTGCAGATGCTCAAGGGTGGTCCAGGACCCGCCGCCCTGAAACAGCTGTCCGCCTTCGACGCGGCGCAGGCGCAGGCCCGTCTCCAGGAGACCGAGCAGCACCGCTCGCTCGCCACCGCGGGCGTCCTCGACCGCATAGCCGAGCAGGAGCGCGCCGCCCGCGACGCGGAGCGCGCCGCCCTCGCGCAGCAGCAGGCGGCGGAAGCGGCCAAGGCAGCAGCGCTGGCCAAGCTCCACCGCTGGATCCTCCCGATCAGCGGACATGCCCCGGTCACGAGCGAATACGGCTGGCGCTGGGGCAAGCTGCACGCTGGCATCGACTTCGGTGTCCCTCTCGGCACGCCGTTGCACGCCATGTCGCAAGGCCAGGTCATCTTCGCCGGCTGGGAGAGCGGCTACGGCTACAAGGTCGAGATCCGCTACTGGGATGGCACGGTCTCCTGGTTTGGCCACATGAGCGAGATCACCGCAGCCGTTGGACAGGACGTCGTGCCGGGCGACGTGGTCGGCTACTCGGGCAACACCGGCCATTCCACCGGCCCCCACCTCCACCTGGAGATCCACCCCGACGGTGGCGACGCGATCGACCCGATCCCCTGGCTGGCCGCCCACGGCCTCACGGTCTGACCCCTGAGCGTCTTCCCCCACGCCAGCCCACGTCCGCGTGTTGACCCGGCGCGCCGACCGCCACCTGGTCATCCGGCGGGGAGCTCGGGCCGCAGGAAGTGCAGGACGGCGAGGACGCGGCGGTTGTCGTCGGGCGACTCGTGCAGGTCCAGCTTCTGCATGATCCTGCGCACGTGTGCCTCGACGGTCTTGCCTGACAGGAACAGCCGGTCCGCGATCGCCTGGTTGGAGCGTCCCTCCGCCATGAGCGCCAGGACAGACCGCTCCTGGGCGCTCAGGCTGTCCAGCGGTCCGGCCTTCCTGGGACGGCGGAGCAGGGTGGTGACGATCGTCGGGTCGATCACGCACTCCCCTGCCACAACTCGGTGCAGCGCGTCGACCAGGACGCCGACGTTGGACACTCGGTCCTTCAGCAGGTACCCGATGTGCTCGGGAGCGTCGCTCAGCAAGGTGGTCGCGTAGTGCGACTCCAGGTACTGCGACAGCACCAACACACCCAGCCTCGGATGAGCCGCCCGCAGCGACCGGGCGGCGGCGATGCCCTCGTCGGTGTGGGTCGGTGGCATCCGGATGTCCACCACCACCGCGTCTGGTGCAAGCGCTGCCACCTCGCGCGCGAGCACGGTGGCGTTGTCCGCGGTGCCAACGACCTCGATCCCGTTCTCGGTGAGGAGCCGGGAGAGCCCTTCACGCAGCAACACCGAGTCGTCAGCGACGACCACCCTCATGTCCCTCCCTCCGTCGGAATTCGTGCGGTCACCAGCGTGCCACCGGCAGGGCTGTCCACGACGGTGAGAACGCCTCCGAGGGCAGCCACCCGGTCGGCCAGACCACGAAGGCCGCTGCCCGATGCGTCCGCCCCGCCGATCCCGTTGTCGGCGACCACGACGTCGACGTGACCGTCGGACTGGCTCACGTCCAGACGGATCGATGTGGCCCGGGCGTGCTTCGTCGCGTTGGTGAGGGCCTCGGAGCAGACGAAGTACACCGCTGCCTCGACTGCCGGCGCCAGGCGGTCGGCCACCACGCTGGCGGCTACGGGCATCCCTGCGCGCCTGATGAGACTGTCGACGGCTCCTCGCAGACCCCGCACCTCCAAGACCTCGGGGCGCAGCCCTCCTGCGAACCGCCGGAGCTCTGCCAGAGCAGACTGGATGCCTGCCGCGAGCCCTGGGACCTGGTCTTGCAGAGACACGTCGACGACCACACCGTCGAGCGCCTTGAGCGCCGCGGCGAGCTCCACCTCCGGGCCGGCAGCGATCTCCGCCTGCAGCGCGCGACGCCGGGCGTCGGCTGCCTCGACCGTGCGGCGACGCGCGATCGCCAGCTCCTCGACACGGTCGCGGATCTCGGCGCGCAGTCGGACGTTGGACACCGCTAGTCGCAGTGCCGAAGCGGCCCCGTCCAACAGGGAGGGGTCGGCGAGCAACGCCGGGTCATGGAGCAGTACGGCGACCGGATGGCCGTCCGCCGCCACCCGGGTCACGCCGGCCCCTCCGGGCTCGACCGGTGTGCCGCTCCCGTCCACGTACTGTTGACCGCGGTCATCCCAGTACGCCAGCACGAGGTCGGGGTCCCCCAGAGCTCGCCGCAGCTCCGCCTCCAGCCCAACCCCCTCCGGGCTGCCACCCAGCTGGGTGACCAGCTCTGCGAGTGTGGCCTCGGTCCAGGCGCCCCGGATCAGATCGACGGCCAGCCACGCGGCCACGACGACCATCACGGCGTCGTAGGCCAGTGCGGTGGCGACGTCGGCACGCAACCCGAGCAACAGGTTGGCCGCCGACACGCCCAGCACCGATGCAAAGAGGAGGGCGGCGACGAAGCCCGGCCAGCCGGCCCTGCGGGCCGGCCCGGTGATGTGCCGGTAACCATCAGCGGCGGCGACTGCCACCAGTCCCGCCAGGACGGCGGTCAAGGCCGGTTGTGACGTCCATCCCTCGGCGAGCGCCCACGCATACCCCGCGACGACGGCCACCACCGCAAGGCGGCGGTGCAGGCGCCCAGTCGGGTAGGACAAGTGCAGGTGGATCATGGGGCCGCGGTGCAGGAACGCCAACGGCCCCAGCAGACTGCCCAGGAACCAGGTGGCCGACGCGAACCCGAGCAGCATCGCGATCCGCCGCTCCCTCCTGCGCAGCAGAACCACCCCACCGGACGCTGCGAGCGCCACGCCGACCGTCTGGTCGGCAGCCATGAGCACCCAGTTCGGCACCGCTCACCTGACCAGGTCCACGACGGCGGGGCCGCTGATCCGCGACTTCGGCAGGAAGCCTCGTGCGGCCGAGTCGGCGACCCGGTCACCGTACTCGGACGCGTCCCGGCTGGATACCAGTACCACAGCCGGTGGCCGCGCCAGGCGGGAGAGCCGGTCACACACGTCGAAGCCGTCCAGGTCTGGGAGCCCGACGTCGAGCAGCACCACGTCCGGGCACAGCGCCTCGACCTGATGGAGGGCGGTGGCACCGTCCACCGCCTCCCCCACGACGTCGAAGCCGGCTACCGCGAGCACCGCCCGGGCCGCGAACCGGAACGAGTCGTGGTCGTCGACGACGAGCACCCGCAACCGTTCCCGCCGGCTTGGCGGGACGGGAGGAGCGGTCGCGTCATGGCTCACGGGCCGACTCGCGTCCACGGGTGCGAGCCCCAGACCACGTGATAGGGCCCGCAGTCGGCGCAGGTCCCCGTGTCGACGTCGGTGAAGATGAGCGTCTTCCCGTGGACGACGAACGTGGCGGTCAGCGGGTCGGTGCCGCCCTGGGTCTCGAGCTTGTCGCGGAAGATCGTGTAGCGCGCGCGGAATCCCACCCCCTCGGCGTCGCGCGCGGTCACGACGCCGTTCTCAAAGGTCAGCGTGAAGTGGCTGCCCCCCGGCCTGAGCCCGGACTTCCGCCAGTCGGCGTCGGTGATCGTCACCTCGTAGGTTCCCTCTGGCACCGAAGTGGCTGTGCCATCTGTCGGAGCGGCGTGCGTAGCGCCGGACCCCGAGCCCGTGCAGCTGGCCGTGTCGGGGCCAGTCACGAGGTTCGCCTTCAGCTGGCGGATCCGGGCAAGCCAGGCAGCGCTCTTGGCGTCCTTGGCGATCTCGTCGTACACGGGCGTCAGGGCCTGCCGCAGCGCTGCCAGCTCCGCGCCACTGGCCTCGGGTAGCTCGATTCCGACCCGGCAGAGGTTCGCCGCGGCACTGCGGTCCTCGTCGCGAGACACCTGGTCGGCGGGCCCTACTGCCGCTGCTGCCGCCGCCTGGAGGGCCTTGCGCTGCGCCTTGTCCAGCCTTTCGTACGCAGGCTTCCCCATGAAGACCACCAGAGGCCGCGGCCACAGGTTCAGGTTTCCCACCACATTTCGCGCGCCTGACTCCTCGTAATGACTCCCCCAGATCGAGGAGAGCTGCAGCTCGTAACCGTCGACACCGCTGATGTCGGCACCAACCCCCATGTGGGCGGTCGTCGCACCGAGCGCCGCGAACGTCTCTTCGGCCACCTTCGAGGCCTGGATTCCCACCCTTCTGCCAGCGATGGCGGCCGGTGTGCTGAGGGGTGCCCCCTTGCTCATCAGCTTGCGCAGGGGGCCGGGCAGTACTCCGATGCCCACAAGGCCGAGCCGGTCGATACCGGAGAGCATCTCTTCGGGGATCCCAGCAGCGAAGACTCGTTGCTGGAGGTCTTGGCTGTCGACCACGAGCGGCGCGAGCAGCGCCTGGAAGGACATCACGCCGACTTCGTCGAAGACGCGTGCGCCGACCCAGCCGAGATCCGCCTTGCCGGCCCGAACGTCATCGATGATGCCCACCTCGGAGTCTGGCTCACCACGACGCCAGCTGTTGCGGAACTTGATCTTCAGTGCTCCCCCCGAGGCCAGCTTGACCTGGTCGGCGAACCGGACCAGCTGGTCGGGCGGGAGGTCCGTGCCCTGCGCGAAGGTCAGTGTGGTGACCTCCGCTGCGGCCAGCCCTCCGGCCCGGTCACGGGCACTGCAACCGGCGAGCAGTGCCACCGCGAGCACGGCGGTCGCTGCCGTCACCTGCTGGGTACGTATGTGCATCAGGCACCTCCTTGAGGGCTTGTGCCTCGACGCTAAGGACTTGCGGAACTCACAGGATCAGGGCTAACCCTCCGATCATCATGGGTCCCGGAGGGTCAGCCGGGTGCCGTTTGCTCCCACTTTCCATGAGGATCTGCACATGGTGGTTCGCCTGGTCATGCTGCTCGCGGGCGGTGCCCTCGGGGCGCTCACCCTGGTGGTGACCAGACAGGGAACCAGTTACTCCTTCGCCCAGACGACGCTGGGCGGGACGACCGTTCTGTTGGTCGGGGGCTGGGCACCGATGCTGGCAGCCGCCTTGCTACCTCGTCGGCGCCTCGGCCCTGCGGCGCTCCTGTTCCTCACCGGGGCCGCCTGGTTCGTCGCCGAGTGGGACAACCCGGGCTCGACAGCGCCGATCTTCACCCTTGCCTTGGTCTGCGCTGGCGTCGCACCCGCCGTGGTGGCACATACGGTCGCCGTCTACGGGGGCCTGACCCGGGCCTCGCGCGTCATGGCCGTTTCCGGGTATGCCGTGACGCTCGGGTTGCAGGGCATCGCGACGGCGCTGTGGTTTCGTCCCGATCCGGTCACCTGCGACTGCCCCGACAACCTCATCGCGATCGCCGACGAGCCGGCTCGACTGGCGGAGATGAGTCGACTCGGCGTGTGGGCTGGGCTGGTCTGGTCCGTCGCGGCCGCAGCGCTGCTCGGCTGGCGCCTCCTCTCAGCGACCAGAGCCCGGCTGCGAGCGACGGGGGCGGCCACCATGTGCGGCCTTGCCTTCCTCGGGCTGACGGCGGCGTACCACGCCCGAGGCCTCGACGCAGGCCTGCTCGGCTCCGACCGGACCGACCGACACCTGTGGGTAGCTGAAGGGCTGGCCCTGATGGCGCTGGGCGCGTCCGTCGTCGCCGACCTGGCGCGCGTGCGCCGCATGCGACGGCAGCTCACAGGTGTCGTGACCGGGCTTCGCGCAGTAGGCGGCGCGTCCGACCTGCGTGAGAGCCTCGCCCGCCGCCTCGGCGACCCCGACCTGGTCATCGCCTACCCGGTCGACGACGGCGCTGGCTATCTCGACGAGCGCGGCCACCCGGTCGACCTCGACAAGCTCCGCGACCGCGAGACCACCCCGGTGCGACGCGGCGGTTCCCTCCTCGCAGTGGTCGCACACCGGTCGGGGCTCGACGCGCGGGAGATCGACAGCCTGGTCTCCGCCGTGCACCTGGCGCTCGACCATGAGCGGCTCAACGCCCAGGCGCTGGCCCAGCTGGCCGACCTGCGTGCGTCCGGCGCCCGAATCGTCGCGGCCGGCGACGCGGAGCGCCGCAGGATCGAGCGCGACCTGCACGACGGTGCCCAACAGCACCTGGTCGCGCTCCTCCTCCAGATCGAGCTCCTCCGCGCCCGTGCCCCGGACGAGCCAGGCCTCGCCGACGCCGCAGAGTCGCTCAGAACCGCAGCCGACCGGCTTCGTACCACGGCGCGACAGCTGTCCACCGTGCTGCTGGACTCGGCCGGTCTCACCGCTGCACTCGCTGCTCTGGCCGAGACCCGGCCCCTGACCGTCACGGCTGTGCCCTCGCAGCGGCTGCCTCCGATCTTGGAGGCGACGGTGTACCTGCTTGCCGAGCGGGCCAGCCGCTGCGGACCCTCGGAGGTCGCGGTCACTGCGACGTCCACGCGGGTGATGGCGACGCTGCGAGTGGAGGGTGATGTCGAGCTTGGCGAGGTAGCCGACCGGGTCACTGCCCTGGATGGCCAGGCGGTCCGACTGCGCGATGGTGGAGCCACCATCCTCGAGGTCTCCCTGCCGCTTGGCGCGGCGGAGGACTACAGCTTCTCGAGCGGCGCGTAGCGCAGCAGCAGACGCTTCACCCCGGTCTCCTCGCCGAAGTCAACGTGGGCCAGGGCCCGCTCCCCCTCGCCCTCGACCCGGATCACCGTGCCCAGCCCGAAGCTGTCGTGCGTGACGCGGTCGCCACTCGCCAAGGCGATGACCGGGCGGTTGCCGGGAGAGCGCACGCCGGGGCGGGCCGCCAGCCGGGCCACCGCGGGAGTGGTCGCCTTGCGCCCTGCGGTCAGCACCGACTCGGCGCGGTTCCACTCGACCAGGTCGCCGGGGATCTCGTCGAGGAACCGGGAGGGTGGGTTGTACTGAGGCGCCCCCCACGCCGAGCGAACCGCGGCGCGGGAGAGATGGAGCCGCTCACGGGCCCGGGTGATCCCCACGTAGGCGAGGCGGCGCTCCTCCTCCAGCTCCTGGCTGTCGCCAAGCGCCCGCAGGTGGGGGAACGTCCCGTCCTCCATGCCGGTGAGGAACACGACCGGGAACTCCAGGCCCTTCGCGGTGTGCAGGGTCATGAGGGTCACGACGCCCTGCTGGGCTGCCTCGTCGTTGTCGGGGATCTCGTCGGCGTCCGCAACCAGCGACACCTGCTCGAGGAAGTCCTCCAGCGAGATGACCTCCCCCGTCTCGGCCCGCGTCTCATCGAACTCCTGGGCCACCGCCACCAGCTCCGCGAGGTTCTCGATGCGGGTCTCGTCCTGCGGGTCGTGGCTCGCACGCAGCTCCGCGAGGTAACCGGACTTGTCGAGCACCGCCTCCAGCAGCTCGCCGACCCCACTGCCCTCGCGCTCGTGGATCTCACGCAGCGCCTCGAGGAGCCGGGTGAAGGCCTTGATGGCCGCCACCGACCGCGTCGCGATGCCGGGCGCGTCCTCGGGGCGTCCGAGTGCCGCGATGAACGGGATCCGCTCGCGCTCGGCGAGCGCGGCGACACACGCCTCGGCCCGGTCGCCGATGCCGCGCTTTGGCACGTTGAGGATGCGCCGAAGGTTGACGGTGTCCGCGGGGTTGGAGATGACCCTGAGGTAGGCCAAGGCATCCTTGACCTCCCGGCGCTCGTAGAACCGGGTGCCGCCCACCACTTTGTAGGGGATGCCCACCCGGACGAACACCTCCTCCAGGGCACGTGACTGGGCGTTGGTGCGGTAGAAGACGGCTACGTCCTTGGGCCGGACGCCGTACTTGTCGCCGAGCTCGTCGATCTGGCGCGCCACGAACGAAGCCTCGTCGTGCTCCGAATCGCCCACGTAGCCAACGATTCTCGTACCCTCACCCAGCGAGGTCCACAGGTTCTTCTTGCGGCGGTCGGGGTTCTTGGCGATGACGGAGTTGGCTGCCCGCAGGATGTTCTGGGTGGACCGGTAGTTCTGCTCCAGCAGGATGGTGCGGGCGTCGGGGTAGTCCTGCTCGAACTCCACGATGTTGCGGATCGAGGCACCGCGGAAGGCGTAGATCGACTGGTCGGCATCGCCGACGACGACGAGCTCGGCAGGGGGCACCGACGGGCCATCGGCAGCCGACGGGCCGTCGGCAGCCGCCGGGGCGTGGGCAGCCGCCGGGCCGGCCGGCATACCGGCCTCTGACCTGCCGACCAGCTCGCGAACCAGGACGTACTGGGCGTGGTTGGTGTCTTGGTACTCGTCGACGAGCACATGCCGGAACCGGCGGCGGTAGTGCTCGGCGACGTCGGGGAAGGCCTGGAGGATGTTGACCGTGGTCATGATCAGGTCGTCGAAGTCAAGTGCGTTGGCCTGCCGGAGACGACGCTGGTATGCCG
The DNA here is from genome assembly GCA_035691065.1 of Dermatophilaceae bacterium. Classification (GTDB taxonomy): domain Bacteria; phylum Actinomycetota; class Actinomycetes; order Actinomycetales; family Dermatophilaceae; genus DASSJT01. The sequence continues at coordinate 9,357 of DASSJT010000222.1, read as the reverse complement.
TGTAGGCCAGCGCCAGGGTGCGCTCCTGGTGGGTGCCCGACTCGCCCACTCGCGAGGCGTAGCTCTCCTCGTCGATGAGCTCGTTCTTGAGGTTGCTGACCTGGTGGCTGAAGGAGCGCGGCGGGTAGCGCTTGGGGTCGAGGTCGAGGTCGCGCATGACCAGGCCCATGAGCCGCTGGCTGTCGGCGGCGTCGTAGATCGAGAAGGTCGACTTCATGCCCACCTTGGCCGCCTCGCGGCGCAGGATCCGGACGCAGGCGGAGTGGAAGGTCATGACCCACATGGCCTTGGCCCTGGGCCCGACCAGCGCCACGACCCGCTCGCGCATCTCGGCCGCCGCCTTGTTGGTGAACGTGATGGCGAGGACCTGGCCGGGCTGAACGCCTCGGGCGGCGAGCAGGTAGGCGATGCGGTGGGTCAGGACGCGGGTCTTGCCCGAGCCGGCTCCGGCCACGATCAGCAGGGGGCTGCCCTCGTGGAGCACGGCCTCCCGCTGCTGCGGGTTGAGGCCCTCCAGCAGCTCCTCGGGGTCTCGCGAGGGAGGCGACCCCTCGCCGGGCGACGCCGCGCCTGGGCCGCTGCCCGATGCGCCCCCACCTTCCCGCCCAGCCACCACCGTCGCCCAGGTGGGGACGCCAGACTCGTCCACCGGGGTCTCCCGGGCAGCCTGGCGTGAGGGCCGGTCGCCGGGCAGGGAGAGGTTGTCGAAGAGCGTGCTCATGCTCCTCCAAGCCTACGTGCCGGACCTGACGGGTCCAGCCAGCCTCGCCCACGATCCACACCCTCGCCTCGCCCGGACGTCCCATGGGGGTCGCGGTCCTGCGCGGCCTCCGTCCAGGAACCCGTTCATCAGGGCGTCGTTAGGGTCTGACCATGACCCGGCTCGTCGACCCCCACGTGCGGTACCAGCGCTCCTACCTCGACGCCTCGGACGAGTTCGCCGCCTCGGGCGACACCCGTGACGGCGACGGGCTGTGGCAGGAGGAGGCGGAGGGCGGGTACACGGGATTCGTGTTCACCCGCGCCCGCCTCGAGGACCGCGCTGCGTTCGAGGCGTTCGTTGCCCACCGACGGCGCGCCAGGGAAGCGGACGCCCCGCGGCGACCGGGTTGGGTGCCGTGCACGTTCCTGTGGATCACCGATGACGCGGACACCTATGTCGGCTCCCTGGCCATTCGGCACCAGCTCAACGACTACCTGTTCACCAAGGGCGGCCACATCGGCTACAGCGTCCGGCCCTCGGCCCGACGACAGGGGCACGCGACGGCGGCACTGCGGCGGTCCCTGAAGGCGGCTCGCGAGCGGCTCGGCCTCGAGCGCGTGCTCGTGACCTGCGCGGAGGACAACCCCGCCTCGCGGACGGTGATCGAGGCGTGCGGGGGCACGTATGAGGACAGCCGCGAGCACACGCGAAGGTACTGGATCACGACGAGCTGACCAGCCGGCATACCTCGGCGGCGCAGCCCCACGAGAGGGTGACCCCGGCGCCGCCGTGGCCGTAGCAGGTGATGACCTCGCGGCCGTCGAGGTCCGCCCTTGCCAGGCGGACCTCCGGCGCCCCGGGCCGGAGCCCGACCGCGCGCGACAGGACACGGGCGCCTTGCAGGGCCGGCACTGCCATGCGGACCCGGCGCAGGATGGCGGCCTCAGCGCTGGGGTCGGGGTGGATCCCCCACTCCCCGTCGATGTCGGTGCCCCCGCAGACCACGACGTCCCCGTGTGGCATGACGTAGGTGAGCCGGGTTGGGTCGTCGCCGTCGACCATCCAGTGCGTCAGGGGTGCGTGGGGCGGGTTGGTGACGCGGACGACCTGCCCGCGCGACGGGACCAGCTCGGCATCACCGGTCAGGGCGCCGGAGCGCAGCCCGGTCGCGATGACGACGAGGTCGGCGGCGGGCGCTTCCGAGATGCGCTCCAGCCGGTCGGTTCGGAAGGCGACGCCCGACTCGCGGCACCGGTCCGCAAGCCAGGCGAGGTACACCGGCATCGTGACGAGAGGCAGCTCGAGGACGCTTCCGCGCGGAGCGCCGACGGGAAGCTCGTCGCGCTGCGCGGGCCGCGACACCCGAAGGCCCGTTGCCCAGTCGAGGTCGGGCCGCTCGACGCGGTGGACCATGACCCCGGTCTCGAGCCGCACCCCAGATCCCGGCATCCCGGCAAGCTCGGTGAACCGCTCCAGCCCCTTGGCGCTCCAGCCGAGGACGCGCTTCCGGGGGTAGGCGTGGTAGGGAAACCACAGTGCGCCGGCCACCGCTGACGTCGTGCGCTCAGGCGGCGTGTCTGCCACTACGCGTACGGTGTGGCCGTCCAGTGCCAGCTCGAGGGCGCAGGTCAAACCGATGACACCGGAGCCGATCACGGCAATGGTGACCATGAGCCGAATCCTGCCCGTCGTGGTCCGAGCACGGGGCGGAACCTGGGGAATCCTTGGCTGCGAGGGCCCTTGGGTCCAAGGTGTGGAACCACGGCGAGGCGATGCTCCCTGGCTTCCTCAGCAGGAGACCATCGGGCTGCGCTGCCGTACGTGGTGGTAGCCAAGCCGTGCGTGATGCGGCCGAACCGCGCAGTCGCTGATCGTGAGAGCGGCGAGTATGGCTCCGACCACCAGGCCCACGGCACAAAGCCAGACGGAGGCGCGGTAGGACTCGAGGAACATCGTGGGGTCCTCGTAGGCCCGGCCGGTGAGCCCGGTCAGGGCCGGCAGCGTCGCGACCGCGAAGAGCCCTGCGGCGCGCGCGACGGCGTTGTTGACCCCGGAGGCGATGCCGGCGTTCTCGTCGGGCGCGGCGGCGAGGACCGAAGCCGTCAGGGGGGCCACCATGATCGCCAGGCCGAGGCCGAAGACAGTCATGGCAGGCAGCACGTCAGTCAGGTAGTGAGAGTCGGTGTCGAGCCGCAGGGTCATCAGGAGCCCCGCCGTGCAGACGAGCGGCCCCAGCGTCATCTGGAGCCGAGGCCCGATCCGCTGGGCCAGCTTGCCGCTCTGCTCCGACAGCAGCAGGACCAGCACCGTGATCGGCAGCAGCGCCGTGCCGGCGACGAGCGGGGAGAACCCGGTCACCGTCTGCAGCCCGATCACGAGGAGGAAGAGGAACCCGTAGAGGGCCGCATAGACCGCGAAGGTCACCGCGTTGGCGCCGCTGAACTGCCGCGACGAGAACAGCCGGAGCGGGAGCATCGGGTGGCGGGCGGCACGCTCCCAGGCGACGAACCCGGCCACGGCTGCCAGCCCCCCAATCCCCGTCGCGATCACGACCGGTGAGGTGGCGCCCTCCTGAGGCGCGCTGATGGCGGCATACGTCAGGCCTCCCAAACCCAGGAACCCGAGAACGGCGCCCGTCAGGTCGACCCCTCCGGGGGCCGTGGTGTTGCGCGTCTCGGGCACGTGGCGCACCACGATGGCGACCACGGCGACAGCCAGCGGCGGGTTGATGAGGAACACCCAGCGCCACCCGAGCTCAAGAAGCCACCCGCCGATGAACGGGGCGACCGCGGTGGCGACCCCGCTGAAGCCGGCCCAGGCTCCAACCGTGCGCGACCGGTCCTCCTTGGTGAAACTGGCCTGGATGATGGCGAGGCTGGCGGGTGTGAGCAGGGCGCCGCCGACGCCCTGGAGCGCGCGCGCAGCGATGAGCAGGGCGGCATTGGGGGCGAGGGCGCACAGCAGGGAGGCGGCGGCGAACCACGCGATACCGATGGTGAAGATGCGCCGGCGCCCGTAGCGGTCGCCGTAGGCGCCGCCGACCAGGATCAGGGCGGCCAGGGTGAGGCTGTATGCCGTGACAACCCACTGCAGCGACGCAAAGTCGGCGTCAAGGTCGGCACCGATCGCCGGGAGGGCGATGTTGACGGCGGTGGCGTCGATGCCGGCCAGTCCCGAGCCCAGGACGCAGGCGAGCAACACCCAGCGCCCCCGGCTCGAGGAGAGCCGGAGACCTGCCTGGTCAGGTGCGGTGGTGACCACGGCAACCATCATGGCCCCGAGAGCCGACACCCGGGTGGATCTGCCTGCTCTGGGTCGGTCGAAGCGCGCTAATTCGATTGCATGGCTCCGTACGGTTGACAGAGGCACGACGTCGGATCGGGGCCACTGACCGAACCACTTGAGCGAGAGGGGGACCCGCGATGCATGACTACCGACAGGCGCTGCACATGCTGCGCGACGCCCCCTTTGCGCTGCTACTCGCCGCACGAACCCTCGCCATGCTGGCCATCGCCTTCGCGCCAGTGGCGCTGGCCTTCGGCATCCTCGACCTGCCGGGTGCGACGCCAAGCACGCTCTCCGTCGTCCTCGCCTCGGAGGCGATCGTCCTGGTGCTGTTCACTCTTGTGGGTGGCGTCGTCGCCGACCGCTTGCCGCGCCCGCGCGTCCTGATGACCGCCGAGTCGGTGAATGCGGCGGCGCACGCTGCGCTGGCGGCCATGCTCGTGACGGGCACGGCGCCCACCTGGGGGCTGGCGGTCGCCGCGGCCGTGTCCGGGGCCGGCTCGGCGATGGTCTGGCCGGCGCTCACCGGGATCATCCCGGACGTGGTGGCGCCCGAGCGGCTCCAGCAGGGCAACGCCCTGATCTCGCTCGGCGGCAACATCGCCCGGGTGGGCGGTCTGGTCGCCGGTGGCGCGGTCGTCGTGGCGATCGGCGGCGGCTGGGCCCTGGCCACGGCCGCGGCGATGTTCGCTGTCGCCGGCGTCCTCACCGGCCTGTTGGGCCGCCGGATGTCCACCCCGGCGGCCCACGCGGAAGGCCACCCCGCGGCAGGGGCGGTCGCCGCCGGAGGAGCCGTCGCCCCGCCGGCGCAAGAGCCGGCAAAGGCCTCGGTCTTCGCCGACCTCAAGGGCGGCTGGAACGAGTTCCGGTCCCGGCAGTGGCTCTGGGTGGTCGTCCTGCAGTTCTCGTTCATGGTGCTGGTGTGGCAGGCCGCGCACGGCGTCCTCGGTCCGGTGGTTGCCAAGCAGGAGCTCGGCGGAGCCCGCGCCTGGACGGCGGTGCTGACCGGGGAGGCGCTCGGGTTGGTGCTGGGTGTGATCGTGGCGATGCGGATCCGACCTCGACGGCCGATCCTGGTCGGCACCCTCCTGACCTTCGGTGCTGCTCCGCCCTACGTGCTGTTGGGCGTCGGTGCGCCGCTCTGGTCGGTGGTCGCGGCGGCATTCGTGATGGGCGTCTGCTTCGACATGTTCGGGATCCTCTGGCAGACCACGCTGCAGCGCAGCGTCCCAGCGGAGGCACTCTCCCGGGTCAGCTCCTACGACGCCCTCGGTTCCCTGATGCTCGGACCCATCGGTCTCATGCTGGCGGGCCCGGCCGCGATGTGGTTCGGCCCGCACTCGGCGCTGGTGGCCTGCGGCATCGTGATGACCCTGACGACCGTCGCCGCACTGTGCGCACCCGGCGTCCGCCAGCTGACCGCGCCGCCGCTCACGCCCACGGTCACACCCACTCGCACCCCACCCCAGGCCGACCCCGCCGTTCTCGGCTGACTCGACAAACGTGCCCTGATCCCCTTGTGCCACCTGGGGGAAGGTGAACCTTTATCGGGTCGCCCGATAAAGGTGGTCGGCGCACTCGGTAGCCTCTGGCGCGTGGACGACCCGAGGCCCCACCCGGTGACGGGCCAGCTCTTCGATTCCCCCGTCCCACCCGGCACGGGATGGCCGGGCGATCCCGCAGACCCGACGACGCCGGTCGCCCACGACGCCCGGCAGGCGGCAGCCCTCGCTGCAGAAGCGGCCTCCGTGGCCGAGCTCAACGCCCGGGTCTCGGTGTGCCGCGCCTGCCCCCGGCTGGTGGCCTGGCGCGAAGACGTCGCCCTCCGCGGGCGTCGGGCCTCCTTCGCCGACCAGCCCTACTGGGGACGGCCCGGCCCGTCGTTCGGCGACCCCCGCGCCCCAGTGCTCATCGTCGGGCTGGCCCCGGCAGCCAACGGCACCAACCGAACTGGCCGCATGTTCACGGGCGACCGCAGTGGCGACTGGCTGTATGCCGCGCTGCACCGTGCCGGGTACGCAAGCCAGCCGGGCAGCTGGGCGAGCGGTGACGGGCAGGAGCTGACCGGCATACGCATCACTGCCACAGTCCGCTGTGCCCCTCCGGCAAACCGGCCCACACCCGGCGAGCGGGCAGCCTGCGCGCCCTGGCTCGACCGCGACCTGGACCTGGCGACGCCCTACCTGCGATCGGTGCTCGCCCTCGGAGCGATCGCCTGGGACGCGGCGCTGGGGAGCGCGCGGCGCCTCGGCTGGGAGGTGCCCCGGCCCAAGCCGCGCTTCGGGCACGGAGCAGAGACCCGGCTCGCGACAGCGGACGACCGCGCCGTGCGGCTGGTCGGGAGCTACCACGTCAGCCAGCAGAACACCTTCACCGGCAAGCTCACGACCGACATGCTCGATGCGGTGCTGGCCCGGCTCTGAGCCGGCGCACCTGCCGTTGCCGCAAGCCCCCGGCGCACCTACGATCGATCAGGAGTCGGCGCGTGAATCGTTCTGCCGGCCTTCGCAGGACGCGCGCCGCGGTCGTTCTTGAGGGGAGCACGACATGCACACATGCGTCCACACCAGCGCCCGCAGACGTGTCCACACTCGCGCCCGAGCGGGTTTGACCGCGGCTCTCGCCGCGCTCGTCACCGCGGCCTCCACCTTCGCCGCCACCTCCGCAGCTGCCGCCGACACCGTCGGCGCCCCAGGGGTGGGCGACCCGTTCTTCCCCCTCGCGGGCAACGGCGGCATCGACGTGACCGACTACGGCCTGGACCTCGCCTACGACCCGCCGTCGCGACACCTGCAGGGCACGGCAACCCTCCAGGTCGTGGCCACGCAGAACCTCAGCCGCTTCGACCTGGACCTGCGAGGCTTCGCGCTCGGGACGGTGACCGTCGACGGCATCGCGGCCGCGGTCACGCGTGATGGCCAGGAGCTGCAGATCACCCCGGCCCAGACCATCCACAAGGGGCGTGCATTCACGGTGGTGGTGCCGTATGCCGGTCAGCCCCAGACCGTGATCGACCCCGACGGGTCCAGCGAGGGATGGGTGTTCACCGACGACGGCGCGGTCGTGGTGGGCGAGCCGCAGGGTTCGCCCGGGTGGTACCCCGCCAACGACACGCCGCGTGACAAGGCCACCTTCACGGTCCGCATGTCCGTGCCCGAGGGCCTGACCGCGGTCGGGAACGGCTCCCTGGAGAGCCAGTCGACCAGCGGCGGCCGCTCGGTCTTCACCTGGCGCGAGCGCTACCCGATGGCGCCCTACCTGGCCACCATCACCCTCGGCCGCTTCAACGTGAGCACCGGCACGACGCCGAGCGGCATCCCCATCTACATCGCGGTCGACCCGACCCAGGCCTCCTCGGCGTCCGCGGTGCTGCGCCAGCTGCCCGCGATGGTCTCGTTCCTCGAGGACACCTACGGCCCGTACCCCTTCGAGAGCGTCGGCGCGATCGTCGACAACGCGCCCGAGCTGGGCTACTCCCTCGAGACACAGACCAAGCCGGTCTTCGACGACTCCCCCAGCGAGGCGACCCTCCTGCACGAGCTCTCCCACATGTGGTACGGAGACGCCGTCACGCTGCGCACCTGGCCGGACATCTGGCTGCACGAGGGCTTCGCCACCTGGTCGGAGTGGATCTGGACCGAGCGCCAGGGCGGGAAGACCGCCGCGCAGCAGCTCAAGCAGCTCGCCAACACCCCCGCGCAGCAGACGTCGTTCTGGAACCCGCCGCCTGGCGACCCCGGCGACCCGGCTCACCTCTTCGACGGGACCATCTACAACCGCGGCGCCATGACCCTGGAGGCCCTGCGCGAGCAGGTTGGGGATGACGCGTTCTTCACGATCATGAGGCAGTGGTATGCCGACCACAGGTACGGGAACGTGTCCACGCCCGAGTTCATCGCGCTGGCCGAGCAGGTGAGTGGCCAGGACCTCGGCGCCTTCTTCGACATGTGGCTCTACCAGCCGGGCAAGCCGGCCGGCCTGGCCGACGGCGCCACGGTCGGGGACAGCACGCTCGTGCGGCGCTGAGCCGGGCTGCGGCGGCGAGAGTCACCATGGTCGAGCTCGCCACCCCGCATGTGCGGTTCCACCGCTCCTACCTCGAGGCCGTCGACGAGTTCCTGGCGATGGGCGAGGAACGGCACGCCGGCCTGCTCTCGCTGCCACCTGACGACGCCTTCGAGGGCATCCGGTTCACCCGGGCATCCCTCGAGGACCCGGCCGAGTTCCGGCGGCTGGTCGACTACTACGTCAACGACGCCCTCCCCGACAGCCCTCGGCCCGCCGGGTGGGTGCCCTGCACCCGACGGTGGCTGGCCCGTGGCGACGAGTACCTCGGCACGGTCAACCTCCGGCACTCGCTGGACCACCCGCTGCTGCGCGACGAGGGAGGGCACATCGGGTATGCCGTGCGGCCGCGTGCCCGACGACAGGGCCACGCGCGCGACGCGCTCCGCCAGATGGTGAGGCTCGCCGGCTCGATGGGCATCCCCAGGGTGCTGGTGACCTGCGACCTCGACAACATCGCCTCGGCGCGCACCATCGAGGCTGGGGGCGGGGTCTACGAGGGCGATCTCAACGGCAAGCGCCGCTACTGGATCGACACGCCGCACGCCCGCTGAACTTACGAGGCCCTCCCCGTCTCGCGGGGAAGCCACACCTGGAACCTGGACCCGCCCTCGCGCTCCGCCCTGCCCACGGCCACGCCTCCGCCCAGCCCTGTCGCGAGCGCCTTGACCAGGGCCAAGCCCAAGCCGGTGCCCACTTGCCTCACCCCCCGGTACCTCCGGTAGAGCTCTGAGCGCTCGAAGGCCACCGCCATGTCCTCCTCGGTCAGACCAGGCCCGCCGTCGCGCACCTCGACCACCGCTCGGCCCGGCTCCTCCCGCAGCGCCAGCACGAGCGGACGCCCCTTGGCGGTGACCCGCAACGCATTCTCGGCCAGGCCGTCGATGGCCTGCCTGACCCGCGCCGCGTCGGTCGCACACATCGCCGGGCCCGACGGCAGCTCGAGCCCGAACAGCAGCCCGGCGGCACGCGAGCGCTCGGCCCACACCTCCCCAGCGGAGGCGACCAGCTCGCGCAGGTCGACCGGCGCGAGGTCGTAGCGGAAGTCGTCCGCCCCCAGGCGGGCGAGGTCGAGAAGGTCTGACACCAGCCGGCTCAGCCGATCCGCCTCATCGGTGATCGTCCGGCCGGCACGGGGCACCGCCTCGCCGGTCACGATCCCGTCCGCCAGCGACTCGCCGAACCCGCGGATCGCCGTCAGCGGCGTCCGCAGCTCGTGCGACACCGACAGGAGGAACTCCCGTTGCCGCCGCTCGCTCAGGACGAGGGACTCTGCCAGCGAGTTGAGCGACTCGCCGACCTCG